>NZ_JBNNSK010000001.1:613826-652979 GCF_050277655.1 Peribacillus sp. NPDC097675
GCAGCCTAACCAACAAATGCAGGGTAATCCGCAAATACAGCCTAACCAACAAATGCAGGGTAATCCGCAAATACAGCCTAACCAACAAATGCAGGGCAATCCACAAATACAGCCCTATCAGCAAATGCAGGGTAATCCGCAAATACAGCCCTATCAGCAAATGCAGGGCAATCCGCAAATGCTGCCCTATCAACAAATGCAGGGAAATCAATATATGCAAAAGCAAGCTCAAGGTTTCAATCCTTTTGATAATCCTCTTCAGCCGAGCAAACGACCTCCGCAAATGCAGCAGCAAGTTTATAATCCATATCCAAAACAGCAGTTCATGCAGAAACAGCAGCCATCGGGTATTAAATCTGTTATGAACCAATTTAAAACCCAAGATGGTTCGATGGATATTACTAAAATGATGAATACGGCTGGTCAAATGATGAATACAGTTTCTCAAGTTTCATCCATGGTCAAGGGAGTAGGAGGGTTCTTCAAAGTTTAGATGGCTAAAACAGAAAAAGTAGACTTAAAAGGGACCCAGCCGCTTTTAAGTCTACTTTAAATTTGTCCCAAAAGTTAATCATTGATTTCAATGCGGTTCCCTTTTACTTTGGGCAAGTTCAATGTCAGGATGCCATCACGATGACTGGCCCTTACTTTTCTTTCATCAATTGGTTTTGAAAAAGTCAGTGTTTTTGTTAGTTGGCTTGATGATTTTTCATTTCTAATGAGATTTGTCGATTGATGATGCTTCCCAACACTAACCTTCGTAGAAATGGTAACTGATTGGGGCAACAATTCTATGGAGATATGGCTCCTAGGGATACCAGGCAAGGTTGCGGTGAGAATGTATTCACTATTAGTTTCATGAAGATGGACGGGGAAACTTTGCTCTTTTGTCGAACCAAAGAACCCATCCATTGACTGTAGCATTCCTCTAGCGGGCCTATCAGAGAACAATCGATCCATTTTATTGATGAAGTGGATAAAGGGCTCTTTTCTTTCCTGATTATCATTCCTTTCAAAAGGGGTCATCACCGGTCCTCCTATCTAAAGATTCCTTTGCCTATAGGCTATGAAAGGACTGGAAATATGTGAATGGACATATTTGGTTTAGTTAAATGTAGGCGGGGAATAACAATATTAAACATTATATAAGGGATGAGGGATGGATTATGACTGGCAATAGTAAATACTCATACATAGACAGCGGCGAAGGAAAAGATACACTATTATTTATTCATGGATTTTGTGGGAGTCGCGAATACTGGCAAAAGGTGCTTCCTAAATTAAAAGAAAAGTACCGAGTCATTGCTGTAGATTTGCGTGGCCATGGTGCTAGCGATTCTAATGCAGGGTCCTTTTCCATCGAAGATTTGGCAGAGGATGTAGCCCTTTTTTTAGAAGAACAAAGTATTGAAAAAGTTTACTTATTCGGCCATTCGCTTGGAGGGTATATCACTTTGGCCTTTGCTGAGAGATACCCGGATAAATTGAATGGATTTTCCCTTGTTCATTCTACCGCTTTCCCAGACGATGAGGCAGGTAAGGAAGGGAGGATGAGTTCTATAGAAAAAATCGAAACCGCTGGCATGCCGGCTTTCATCGATGGACTTATCCCGAAGTTATTTGCAGATCAGGATGATCCACATATCGAACTGGTTAAGAAAATCGGGTATCAAACGAGAGAAACCGGAGCAATTGGTTCTTTGCATGCTATGAGAAATAGAGAAGACAAGAATTATGTATTAAAGGATACCGAGCTACCAGTCCTTTTGGTGGCAGGAGAAAAGGATAAAGTGATACCGCCTGAAAAGACGTTTTCCGTAAAAGGAAAGCATATTAGAGAAGTAATTCTGGAAAGTTGCGGGCACATGGGAATGCTTGAAGCTCCGGACCAGCTGGCAAGAGAAATTGAACGGTTTGTTGAAGATAATAAATAGAAGGTAGAGAAGAAGCGAGAACTAGTTATGGACCTAAGCCTTTTAGGTCTTTTTTTAGTTTGCTAGTATATCCCAACTAGGCAACCAAACGTTTATTCGGTAAACTAACAAAGAGGTGACTAGTATGATTGGAAAGAAATCACTTTCTGAACTAATAAAAGAACTGAGGCAAAATGAAAATATTATCAACTGGCATGAAATTGAACCGCGGGAAGCGAAAACGAGACCGTTACCTTCCAGTGTAGACGATAGAATTAAAAACGCTTTGCAAAAAAGGGGCATTGGTGAACTGTATAGCCACCAGTTTTCAGCCTACGAAACATTGAGGAGTGGAGAAAATATTGTAGCGGTAACTCCTACCGCTTCTGGAAAGACATTATGTTATAACCTTCCAGTTTTACAGTCCATTGCAGAAAATGATGCCAATCGTGCTTTGTATATTTTTCCAACGAAAGCCCTGGCGCAGGACCAGAAAAGCGAATTGAACGAGATTATAAACGAAATGGGAATAGATATCAAAAGCTATACCTATGACGGCGATACTTCACCTGCGATTCGCCAGGTGGTAAGGAAGGCTGGCCATATTGTCATTACAAACCCGGATATGCTACATTCAGCGATTCTTCCACATCATACAAAGTGGGTAAGCCTTTTCGAAAACCTAAAGTATGTTGTCATTGATGAACTTCATACATATAGGGGCGTGTTTGGCAGTCATGTTGCGAACGTCATTCGACGCTTAAAAAGAATCTGCAAATTTTATGGCAGTACACCAATTTTCATCTGTACATCCGCCACTATCGCTAACCCTAAAGAATTAGCAGAACAGCTAACGGGAAACCCTATGCGACTAATAGATGATAATGGGGCACCTAGTGGAAGGAAACATTTCGTATTTTACAATCCACCCATTGTTAATAAACCCTTGAATATAAGAAAAAGTGCTACCGTTGAAGTTAATAATCTAGCGAAGGAATTCTTGAAGAATAAGATTCAGACAATCGTTTTTGCTCGCAGCCGAGTTAGAGTAGAAATCATTTTAAGCCATTTGCAAGAGCTGGTGAAAAATCAAATCGGAACAAAATCGATTAGAGGGTATCGCGGAGGATATCTACCAAAGCAAAGAAGGGAAATCGAACGGGGATTAAGAGACGGGGATATATTAGGGGTAGTCAGTACGAACGCTTTAGAATTAGGAGTGGATATAGGACAGTTACAGGTCTGTGTCATGACAGGATACCCCGGAAGTGTAGCTAGCACATGGCAACAGGCGGGGAGGGCAGGGAGAAGGCATGGAGAAGCGTTAATACTGATGGTCGCAAGTTCCACGCCTATAGATCAATACATTGTACAAAATCCTGAATACTTTTTCGAGCGTTCTCCCGAGTCGGCCCGTATTAATCCGGAGAACTTAATCATTTTGGTAGATCATTTGAAGTGTGCCGCGTATGAACTCCCTTTTTATGAGAATGAAGAATTTGGTCCACTGGACGTGAAAGAAATTTTAGAATATCTAGTGGAAGAAAGGGTTATCCACCAAAATGGTGATAAATTCTATTGGGCTAACCAATCCTTTCCGGCTGGCAATATCAGTTTACGGTCAGCGTCTCAAGAAAATGTCGTTATAGTCGATCAATCAGAAACAGCGAACGTGAAGATCATCGGGGAAATGGATCGGTTTAGCGCTATGACGCTCTTGCATGATGAGGCTATATACTTACATGAAGGTGTTCAGTACCAAGTTGAAAAACTGGACTGGGAACATAAAAAAGCTTATGTGCGTGAAGTGGACGTGGAGTATTATACAGATGCAAACTTAGCCGTACAGCTGAAAGTGCTAGAAATAGATAAAACGGTAAATAGGAGGGAGTCGTCGATTAATTATGGCGATGTAACCATAAATATCTTACCAAGCATTTTTAAGAAAATTAAGCTGACGACTTTTGAAAACATAGGGTCAGGGCCAATCTACTTACCAGAAGAAGAATTGCATACTAGCGCTACCTGGTTAGAATGTAAGCAAGTAGATCCTGCACTTGGTGAAAAGACATTGGAGCAGCTCCTACAAGGAATCGCAAATGTCTTGGGGCATGTAGTTCCCATTCATGTTATGTGCGATAGAAATGATATCCATGTCGTTGCACAGATCAAAGCGGCACATACCCAGCTACCTACCATTTTCTTGTATGACCATTATCCAGGAGGGATAGGATTAGCTGAAGATGTTTATAAGCGGTTTGATCATGTAAGGGATGCGGCGAAGAACCTTATACGGAAATGCCCATGCAAAGACGGTTGCCCTTCGTGTATAGGGACAGAAATAGAAGGTATACACGCCAAAAATAGAAGTATACAGTTATTAGATCAGTTCTAGTCTGCAGAAAGTATGAGCTTTATTGAACATGTGTTGTCAGTAAAACCATTCCTTCATTGGCCGGAAGACATGAATAGAGGTGTAGTTTTTTGTCATTAAAAAATAAATTAAATCGAATGAAAACCCATATGAACCTTGACACACCAGATCGACCTTTGCCAAAAGAGGAAACGGATATGTTGGAAAAGGACATTCCTTTTCTTGATAAGTGGCTCGGGAACGACACTGTTGCCTACCATTTCGATAATGACTATTGTTTTGTACGTGAGGTCCGTTATCCGTTGGAACATAAGCATGGTTTGTATTCATTCTTGGAATTGAAGAGGATTGTAGAGGCGTGGAACCAATCCTCAGTAGAGCATCCCCTTTCTGCTAAAGGGGTTAAAAGCGAGGAACTTTTTTTCTTTGATACGGAAACGACAGGTCTTGGAGGCGGAGCTGGCAATACGATTTTTTTACTAGGATATGCTTATCTTGAAGGGGATGAAGTTGTCGTTAAACAGCATATCCTGCCACAACCTGGAAGTGAAATCCCGCTTTACCAAAGTTTCCTTGAAAACATTAATTATGAAACTCTGGTTACGTATAATGGCAAGGCATTCGACTGGCCTCAGTTAAAAACCAGGCATACCTTGATTAAAGAACATGTCCCGAAACTCCCGGAATTCGGTCATTTTGATTTGTATCATGCATCAAGGCGCCTTTGGAAAAATAAATTGGAACGGGTTAAATTATCTGCCGTGGAAACTGATATTTTGGGTTTTAGCCGGCAAGATGATATTCCAGGATACTTGGCGCCCATGATTTATTTTGATTTTGTGGAGCGGAAGAACCCCGAAATTCTTTTTGGAATCATGAAACATAATGAACTGGATATATTATCATTGATTACTTTATATATTCACTTGTCCCGAAAAATCCTCCAAATGGATGGATATACGGAAGAATCATTGGAAATCGCCCGCTGGTTCGCATACTTAGGGAAAAAGGAAGAATCTGTGGAAACGTATGAAAAAATAAGGGAAGTGGGGAATGAGGAAGATCGGCTCATGGCCGGTCACGCCGTAGCTTTCCAGAAAAAGAAACAAAGAAAATTCGATGAGGCACTTTCAATCTGGAAAGAAGTGGCCTTAAAAGGTAGTCCTAATTTGAGAATCCAGGCTCAGATAGAATGTGCGAAAATTCTGGAACACCAATCTAAGGACGCGGCTTCTGCTCTTATATACACAAAAAAAGCGTATGAAGAAATGGTGAAGACGGGCACTGGAAAGAACTTGGCAAAACAACTTTTGGATATAGAAAAAAGGATGGCCAGGCTTAGAAGGAAAAAAAGGTTTTAAAGTGGATATAGAAGTGAAAGTCATCACTATTTAAGGTTATAAGTTTTGTAAGTGAAAAAATATATACAATGGTTGTAGCCTCTAGTTAGAATGTGTAAAATGATAATCGTCGAGGATAATTTAGAGACTTCCGACAGTTAATTAAACTTTAAAGTGAAAGCGGAGCGAAGAAATGCATAAAACCACCTTATTTCTATTTTTTGTTGTCCTATGTTTGACGATTGTTTTATTTACATCGATGAAAGATAGTTTTTATTCATTTTTATAAAAGGCACCATAGTCTTAATATAAAGCCACCACCTAAAATAAACGCATTTTCGATAGTATTTTATACAAATAGGTTTTTTCATCAGTACACGTCTCCCCTTTTTTTCATAGTCTGTAATGGTAAGGCAAACTTATCTGATGAAAGGGGACGAATTGTAAATGTATTTTCGTAATTGTGGAGGACATAAATCTAATGTAATGGGTGCACAATCCAACGTCATGGGAGCACATTCAAATGTAATGGGAGCACAATCCAATGTAATGGGTGCATATAGCCCAATGAATGCAGGGTACGGTGGAAATGTAATGGGGGCGTATAGCCCGATGGATCCTGGGTACGGTGGAAATGTGATGGGTGCACAACAAGGTCCAACTCAGGCATATCCTACTCATACAGCGCCGGCACAGGTTTCTCCAACTAAACAATATGTAAACACGAATGTTTCCAATACAGTGATTCCAGTTATCCACCCATCTCATACTACAACTGTAAATAAACATTGCAACACATTTAAACACTATTTCCCTCATACTCAATCAGTAGTGAACGAGTGTTATACCCAAAACTTGGTTTGTGGTATGCCACCAGTCAATCCATGCTGCCCACCAAGGCCATTTGGATATTGAAATGATTAAGGGCCTAATAAGCCCTTATTTTTCATACATAATGTCTATAAGGGAGATGGCACGTAATGAAGGTTTTGTATCTAACCGGCTATAAAGCATTTGAATTGGGAATATTTAAAAATGACCATGAGGGCATCCAATACATAAAAAAAGCCATAAGGCAACGACTCGTTCCCTTAGTAGAAGATGGACTTGAATGGGTAATCATTTCTGGTCAGCTGGGATCGGAGCTCTGGGGGGCAGAGGTGGTTTTTGAAATTAAAAAGGAGTACCCTTTCTTGAAACTGGGTGTCCTGACTCCATTCCTTAAGCAGGAAGAATCATGGAATGAGACCAATCAGGACTATTACCGTTCTATTTTGGCTGGTGCTGATTTTGTTGAATCAATTTTTAAGAAGCCCTATGAAGGTCCGCAACAGTTGAAAGTTAAAAACAGTTATATGGTACATAAAAGTGATGCTATGCTGATTGTTTTCGATCCTGAAAAGGAAGGGTCCGCGAAATATGCTTACTACGAAGCGATGAAGAAAGCGGATTCTCAAATATACCCAATATACCAAATTAGTTTTGACGATCTGCAGCAAGCAACGGAAGAGGATAACTGGGCTGACTACTGAATAATAACAATTAATTATAGACTAAATGTAGTTTCCGAAGCATAATCATATTATGATGAAAATTAGATGCAATATTAGAATTCAAAGTTTCGAAAATTTAGGTCTTGTTTGAAAAATAAATGTGTTTGTTTGACAAATCCAAGCAGATTTGAAAAAATAAAAAAAAGTCGATTGTATTGGCGAAAGTATTGAGGTGAAGTCTTATGCTATCCGATAAGATAAAATTAACGGCTAAGGATATTCTTGAAAAGGATTTTAAAACGGCAATGCGTGGTTATAAACCTGAGGATGTAGACCAGTTTCTAGATCTAATCATCAAGGATTATGAAGTTTTCCATCAGGAAATTGAAGACCTTAAACAAGAAAATCTTAAATTGAGAAAACAAACGGAAGAGAATCCGAAACGTCCAAGTCAGCCTGCTCCAGGAGCTACTCCTGGTACTACGAACTTTGATATTTTAAAACGGTTATCCAATTTAGAAAAGCACGTATTTGGAAATAAGCTATTCGATTAATTGCCTGTTTTTATTCTTTTTTTGAAATTGTATTGTATTTTCATTGATAATGTTTTATAATTAATAATGTTATGTTAACGTTTGGGTAATTGCTGCTGCATTTATGCAGTAGAGGAAAGTCCATGCTCGCACGGGCTGAGATGCCCGTAGTGTTCGTGCCTGGCGAAAAAATAAGCTTGGGAAACAGTCTTGGACTGTTGACGGCTGGGAAAATGCCTAAGTCCTTTGGATATGGCATGAATACCTATAAAAGTGCCACAGTGACGGAGCCTTTGCAGAAATGTAAAGGGTGGAACGAGGTAAACCCCACGAGCGAGAAACCCAAATTAATGGTAGGGGCGCTTTCTTCCTTGGAATTGAACGAGGAGAAGGACAGGAGCAATGCTTCTGTAGATAGATGATTACCGCCGAAGTACGAGACGCAAGTCGCTTGTAGTACTGAGGAACAAAACATGGCTTACAGAACGTTATCATATAACAATTAAAGAACAACTCTCCTTTTGATAAGGAGAGTTTTTGTTTTGTTTGTGTTTTTTTTTGTTAAATATGTCTGAAAATGTCGGAATTCTCCTCTGATTCTTTACACATCCTTTATAAAATACTTTATCATTGAAGTATAAACTAATGGTGTAATCGGAGGTTATCAACATGAGAAATATGCAGGTCAGTCTTCCGGAAGTATTTTCTTTAACTAATAACATATTGCAACTTATGCAGGAAGCTGCTTTGATTTTTTCTGAAGAAGGGGTAATCATCCAAGCGAATAAGGTTGCGGAAAAAATCATTGGGTTCAATGATTTTGATTACTGTGACGTTTTATTTTCTACTTTATTTGCAAGTTTGGATAAGTTTGAAATGATAAGCAAGGAATTACAGTGCCATCAATACTATTGTGGTTCCCATATGTTCATCCATAACAATGGAGAACGATATGAAGCGAAGCTGAAAATCAGTGAAATATCAATAACAGGGCATTTGCTCTACTTTGTTATTTTTGATAATCATACACTTCAGTCAAGGGAGGAAGCAGAAAGAGCCCTCGCTGAAAAAATATTTATGAATATTGAAGAGAGTGTATTGTATACGGATAAACGTGGGGTAATTCTTTCCGTCAATCCAGCCTTTCAAATTGTAACAGGTTATACAGAAGAAGAGGCTCTTGGAGAAAGACCTAATATTCTTCAATCTGGATACCATAAAAAAGATTTTTATGAGACTATGTGGAAAGAAATTTCGGAAAAGGGGCGTTGGAGCGGAGAAATTTGGAATAAACGTAAAAATGGCGAGGTGTTTCCTGAGTGGTTAACGATCCATGCCATTGTGGATGATTCTGGGGAAGTCACGAACCATGTCGCTTTGTTTTCGGATATCACCGATAGAAAACATAAGGAGAATCAACTTCAAAAGTTAACTCGGTATGATGCTTTAACTGGTACGGCCAACCGTTCTTCATTGAATGAAGAGCTGAGTACTTTAATGAAAACCTCTCAAAAATATGGCCAGATTCTTGCTGTGTTACACTTAGACCTTGACCGCTTTAAGGTGATCAATGAAACACTTGGGCATGAATATGGAGATTTGCTGTTGAAAAAAGTGGCTGCACGAATAAAGAGGATGCTGAAAAGTAAGGATGTGCTTGCCAGGTTTGGGGGCGACGAGTTTATCATTGTTTTGCCGAATTTAAAGCATGTAAAAGAAGCTGTCCACATCTCGCAAGATATCATTTTAGCCCTTAAGCAGCCTTTCCATTTATATGACCAAGAAGCGTATACTTCAGCTAGTATAGGTATAGGTTTGTACCCCTTTGATGGTTTACAGGTTGAGACGTTATTAATAAATGCCGAAAAAGCGTTGAATGAAGCGAAGACTAAGGGTGTTAACGGCTTTGAATTATACCATGAAGAGTTAACGGGTAATGATTCCCGAAGGAGAACGATTGAAAATAAGCTACATACCGCAGTTGAAAACAATGAGCTTCAAGTCCATTATCATCCGCAGGTAAATCTGGTGTCGGGTGAAGTAGTGGGGGTGGAAGCGCTTCTTCGTTGGAATGAGGCTGAATTGGGACAGATCTCTCCGGGTGAATTCATCCCCATAGCGGAAGAAACGGGTTTAATCATCCCGATTAGCCAATGGGTCATTAAAAAGGCCTGTGAGGATGTTAAAAACTTTCATATTTCTGGGTATCCTAATTTAAAGGTAAGTATCAATATATCGGGTTTGCATTTCACTCAGGAAAACTTTGTGAAAGATGTGATTAGCCTTATAGAAAATACAAATATTAATCCATTTTGCGTGGAGTTGGAATTAACGGAAAGTATGATCATGCCTAATGCACAGGATTCTGTAAGGAAGTTGGTTACACTTAAACAGCACGGACTTAAACTGTCCATTGATGATTTCGGGACAGGCTACTCCTCGTTGAGTTACTTGAATAAATTCCCTATAGATACCCTTAAAATTGACCAAAGCTTTATTAAAAATTCAAGTAATTACAAAGACGATTCGGCCATTGTGATAGCGATTATTACAATGGCTAAGACACTTAATCTTGAAGTCATAGCAGAAGGTGTAGAACTTAAAAAGCATGTAGACTTTTTGAAAAGGCAAAAGTGTGATATCATTCAAGGGTTTTACTTGTCGAAACCGTTACCTGTTTCTGATTTACAAGAATTTTTAGAAATGTGGGAACCGAGTTTCATTAATGGAAAGAAGGTGCATGACGAATGAAACAATTCGATATTATTGCAACATCAGCAATGGGATTGGAATCTATTGTTGCAAAGGAAGTTCGTGACCTAGGTTACGATTGTCAAGTTGAAAACGGAAAAATTATGTACAAAGGGGATCAATCGGCTATAGCCCGTTCAAATTTATGGCTGAGAAGTGCCGATCGCGTGAAAATTAAAGTAGCTGAATTTAAAGCTTATTCTTTTGATGAATTATTCGAAAAAACCAAAGCGTTGAACTGGGAAGATTATTTATCTGCAGATGTAGAGTTTCCTGTAAGTGGAAAATCGGTAAAGTCTCAGTTGTACAGTGTCCCTGATTGTCAGGCCATCGTTAAAAAAGCGATTGTTGATAGATTGAAAAGCAAGTACAAACAAGTTTCCTGGTTTGAAGAAACGGGCCCGTTATTTAAAATTGAGGTATCCATCCTAAAAGATCTGGTTACGCTTACGATTGACACATCGGGTGCCGGATTACATAAACGTGGTTATCGTACAGGCCAAGGTGAAGCTCCCCTTAAAGAAACATTGGCGGCAGCATTGATCATGCTAACGAACTGGAAACCTGATAAACCTTTCATCGATCCATTCTGTGGGTCAGGGACGATTCCTATAGAAGCCGCATTGATTGGACAGAATATCGCACCTGGATTTAACAGGGATTTCGTTTCTGAAAGCTGGTCATGGATGGACAGTAAGGTTTGGGATGAAGCGAGAAATGAAGCTGAAGATCTAGCAGATTACGATCAATATTTGGATATATCAGGATGTGATATCGATCATCGCATGGTGGAAATCTCAAAAGCCAATAGTTTCGAAGCGGGTCTTGGCGATTTAATTGATTTCAAACAAATGCAGGTCAGGGATATCTCTACGAGAAAGGAATATGGTGTCATAGTGGGGAATCCTCCATATGGCGAACGTCTCGGTGAGAAGAAGGCCGTTGAGCAAATGTATAGAGAAATGGGACAAGCATTTAAAAAACTGGACACTTGGTCTATTTATATGATTACTTCAAACCCGGACTTTGAACAACATTATGGGAAGCCAGCTACGAAAAAAAGGAAGTTGTTCAATGGATTCATCAGGACGGACTTTTATCAATATTGGGGAAAAAGGCCGGCAAGACAACCAAGAGGTGAATAAATAGGTACAATATAATATAAGATTTTGAAAAATCAGGACATTTTATCTAAAGGTGGGTTCTATTCTTGATTATCCCTTCCATTTCTGTTATTCTGATATTGAATTATTTTTGTTCAGATTTAAGGAATACCTTAATAATCAGTGAGCAAGGATAGTAATATAATGTGTGGCAAACACACTAGGAGGCAACAAAAATGGAACAAGGTAAAGTAAAATGGTTTAACGCAGAAAAAGGTTTTGGATTCATCGAACGCGAAGGTGGAGACGATGTATTCGTACATTTCTCAGCTATTCAAGGAGAAGGTTTCAAAACACTTGAAGAAGGCCAAGACGTTACATTTGATGTAGAACAAGGTCAACGCGGACCGCAAGCATCAAACGTAAACAAAGCTTAATTCAATCTTATAGTACTTACAGACAGGCTCTCTAGGGAGTCTGTCTTTTTATTTTATAGATTTAAAATATCCAGCGATATGGGGAGGGGAAAAATACTGTATAGAAAGTTGAGAGAATAACTTGACTTTGGTCTTGTGTTGAATGATAATATACTTTTGCCTAGAGATATTTTGATGCTTGAAATTATATACTTAAGATACATAAAAGGGGAGACCATAATGCTTAAAACACTGCCTTTTTCGGTAACAAAGGAAGATTCTTTTTACGATAAGCTTTCAGAATGGATGGGTGATGTTTTTTACGATATTCTTCCCGAAAAAGGATTCGAGCTACGTGATGAGCAAATTTTCATGGCTTTTCAACTAGAAAAGGCCTTCAAGGAAAAAAATATAAGTTTTGCAGAAGCTGGTGTTGGGACTGGAAAAACATTGGTGTATCTGTTATATGCTATCTGCTATGCACGATATACCAACAAACCGGCAATCATTTCGTGTGCGGATGAGACATTGATTGAACAGCTAGTTAAAGAAGAAGGGGATATCCAAAAAATTAAGACTGCATTAGGAATTGAGGTGGATGTAAGACTCGCCAAATACCACGATCAATACGTATGCCTTAAGAAATTGGATCATGCCGTGAATCATGAGGATTCGGAGGGAATTGATCAATTGTTCGATGAACTACCGAAGTTTGTACATGATAATTCTTCCATGAATGCCTATACTCCTTATGGGGATCGGAAACAATATCCATACCTCAATGATGAAGACTGGTCCAAAGTAGGCTGGGATCAGCTACAAAACTGTTTTACCTGCGATAAGCGTCAGCGTTGCGGGCAAACCCTTTCACGTGACCATTACCGAAAATCGAGTGATTTGATTATATGTTCGCATGATTTCTTTATGGAGCATGTTTGGACGAAAGAAAAACGTAAGCGTGAAGGACAACTTCCACTATTGCCTGAACATAGCTGTGTAATCTTCGATGAAGGACATTTACTGGAATTCTCTGCACAAAAGGCACTTACGTATAAAGTCGGTGAACAAACTCTAGACTCTGTCTTGGAGTTGTTAACAGCCAACCAGGTTCGTGAGGAAACGCTGTACATCATTGAAGATTTAATCGACATCAATGAAGAGTTTTTTGATTTGCTAGATGATAAGGCCATTCACGTGACTGGATCTAATCGATATGAAATACCGATGTCCTTGGAAATTACCACTTTTGCAAAAAAACTTCATAAAAAGGTGGAAGAACTGGAAGAAAGCCTTGTTTTTGAATCGGAAATGTATACGATTAACGACTATGATTTGAAAGTCACCGAAGAGTATTTAGAACAGTTAGGATACTCACTTTCTCTCTTTGTGAAAGATGAACAGGCTGTTTCATGGTTTGAAGAAAATGAAATGACAAAAACGCTGGTCATCATGCCAAGGCTTGTCCAGGATATTTTGTCAGAACAAGTCTTTTCGAAAAAAATTCCTTACATTTTTTCATCGGCGACTCTCTCCGATAATAAATCATTCCAGTATATTGCAGACAGCTTAGGAATTAAGAACTTCGATAGTTTCTCAGTAGACTCACCATTTGATTACGAAGACGTGATGAAAATGAATATGCCGGTTTTTGAAAAAGATGATCAATTGGCTAAGCTCAATTATACAATGAAAACAATTGAGGAAAACGAAGGCCGGACACTCGTATTGTTTCAATCAAAAGAAGAGTTGCATTGGTTCAAGGAAAACTGCCAGAAGACAGCCTATCCTTTTTATTTTGAAGGAGAATCTGAAATTAGTGACCTTGTTAAAAAGTTTCAGGAGGAAGAACATTCCGTCCTATTTTCCTATCACTTGTGGGAAGGACTGGATGTTCCGGGTGCTTCATTACAAAATGTAGTGATACACTCGCTCCCTTTCCCTCCACATGATCCTGTATTCGAAGCTAAAAGGAATTCGAGTGATACACCTTTTGAATCAGTTGACCTCCCGTATATGCTGCTTCGTTTACGTCAGGGTATTGGGCGTTTAATCCGTACTAGCAATGACTCGGGGACTGTGCAAATCTTGATTGACAACGATTTATCAGATCAAGTCAAAGAGAAAATCATTTCTGTTCTACCAGTAACGCTTTAATATAAAGTTTTTATGAGCCAAGGGAATTTTCCTTTGGCTCTTTTTTTGAGAAGTTGAATAGTTCAGGTGTGATATTGTTTTGTATAATATGGTAAAGTGTAATGTGAAAGGGGTGTTTTATTTGACAAAGAATGTGGAGCTAATAGAAAAAGAGTTTAAAGAATATGTTAAGAAAATCTCAGCATATAACGAGGCACTTGCACTCATATTTTGGGATTTGCGTACGGGTGCTCCCAAAAAGGGAGTGGAGCAGCGTTCTGAAGTGATTGGGGTCCTATCCTCTGAGGTTTTCAATATGACGACAAGTTCCGAGATGAAGCGGTTTATTGATGAACTTACAATAGAAAAAGCGGATGCAAAGCTAAATAAAACAACGATTAAAATGGTACAGGAATGTAAAAAAGAATACGACCGAAATAAAAAGATTCCAGCGGATGAATTTAAGGAATTCGTCATATTACAATCCCGTTCGGAAAGTGCATGGGAAGAGGCTAGGGAAAAAGCGGACTTTTCTTTGTTTGAACCATACCTTGAACAAATTGTCTCCTATACTCGTAAATTTGTTGAATACTGGGGATATGATGACCAGCCATACGATACCTTATTGGATATGTATGAACCGGGTATGACAGTTGAAATACTGGACCGAGTATTTGCCGAACTTCAAGAGAGCATCGTTCCCTTAGTCAAGCAAATTGCCGATAGTAAGAATCAACCTGATACAGATTTCCTCTATAAAGTATTTCCAAAGGAAAAACAGCAGCAGTTCAACCAAGAAGTCTTAAAACAGATTGGGTACGACTTTAAGGCAGGAAGGCTAGATGAAACCGTCCATCCTTTTGCGACGGGAATTAATAGGGGAGACGTAAGGGTTACGACCCGTTATGATGAACGTGATTTTAGAGGCGCGATTTTTGGAACAATTCATGAGTGTGGACATGCTATTTATGAGCAAAATATTGCTGAGGAGTTAACAGGAACGCTTCTTGATAGTGGAACTTCCATGGGTATCCATGAATCTCAATCCTTATTTTTTGAAAACTTCATTGGCCGAAGCCAAAGTTTTTGGAAAAAGCAATATCCATTATTAAAAGAGTATGCCCCCGAGCAGTTCTCAGATGTGGAACTTGAAGATTTCTACCGTGGAATCAACGAATCGAAGCCTTCTTTCATTCGAATTGAAGCGGATGAGTTAACATATCCATTACATATTATGATTCGGTACGAATTAGAAAAAGCACTGTTCAATGGAGAGCTTGAAGTGAAGGATTTACCGAGTGCTTGGAACAAAAAATACGAGGAATATCTCGGAATCGTACCTGAAGATGATGCAATGGGAGTCTTACAAGATGTACATTGGTCTGACGGTAGTTTTGGATATTTCCCATCCTATGCATTAGGGTATATGTATGCTGCACAATTTAAGCATGCTATGCAAAAGGATTTGCCTGACTTTAATGAGCTCTTGGAATCAGGTAACATCGAACCAATCAGGAAATGGCTTAACGAAAAAATCCATAAATTCGGTAAAACGAAAAAGCCCTTGGAGATATTGAAAGATACCACTGGGGAAGGCTTGAATGTGCAATATCTAATCGAGTATCTGGAAAAGAAATATAAAGAAGTCTATAAAATCAAATAGTGATTTCAAGGGGAAAGCCTTGGCAATGTGCCAAGGCTTTCTTTATATATCACCATAATTTAAAACCTTTAGAACCTGGAGGAGCGTTCTGGATAATATCTATAAATGGAATGGTATAGGCGAAAAGAATGAGTGCCGCAGTTATTCCAATCCATAATTTCCAGTTTTCAAAAATGAGGGGTGGTGTTTCATCTGCATGAGATGCTTCACCCACCGGAAACTCTTCATTTCCCTTCGGAGCAAAGAAAGCCAATTGGATGAAAACGATAATGTATAAAATGATTCCTATAAACAATATGGTTCCACCAATTGCCTGAGCGATTTGATATGGAATCCAATCCATTGCCTGAGAGGATCCCCCATAAGTGGAATATGAAGAGCGTCGAGGTGCTCCCAGGAGACCGGCAATATGCATGGCCCCAGACATGATAGACATCCCAATTGCCCAAAACATCCCTTGAATGATTGCTAATTTATTCAATTTTGTTGTCAATGTTCGCCCAGTCAAATGTGGAATGAGCCAATAAGAAATACCAAAGAAAGTCAAGATCACTGAAGTGGCTAATGTTAAATGAAAATGTCCAGTAACCCAGATAGTATTATGAACAACTTGGTTCAGCTGGTTAGAAGCATTGACAAGACCCCCTGCACCCGCTGGAATGAAAGCCACCATCCCGATGAAAGGAACGGTAAAACGAGCATCTCCCCAAGGGAGTTTCTTGAACCAACCGAATAAACCAGTAGCACCTTGTGAACGTCCATATTTCTCAAACGTCCCGAATAACGAAAAAGCAGTCATTAAAGAAGGGATAACGACTAAGAAGGTTAATATGACCTGTAAGTACTTCCAAACTGGATCGATGCCAGGCTCAAGTAACTGATGATGAAGTCCGACAGGAATCGAGAATAGTAGAAATAGGATAAATGACATCCTGGCCAATGAATCTGAAAATATTTTACCGCCAATGATTTTAGGAATCACCACATACCAGCACATATAGGCTGGTAGCAACCAGAAATAGACGAGCGGGTGGCCGAAGTACCAAAACAAGGTTCTGCTTGCCAAAATATTAATTGAATCAACCCATCCTAAAGCCCAAGGAAGAAGTTGGAATAACACGGTGACAGCAACCCCTATTGTGGCAACAATCCATAACAAAGTATTGACTACAGCCATAAAGCTTAATAATGGGCTTGCCTGGCCACGATTTATTTTCCTCCATTTATGGTAGGTTGATAATAGGGCTCCCCCGCTTATCCAGCTCCCAACAATTACAAGTGTCAATCCACCATAGAAAATGGGATGGGCTTGAAGAGGAGCATAAAAAGTATATAGGACGGACGCTTCGTTTAATAAGACCATTAATGCGGCCATTGCAGTACCGACGGTCATTGTCCAAAATCCTATCCAGCCTGATATTCTTGCCCGTTTGGTTAAGGGTCCGATCGTTTTACTGACTACTGAAAGATGAAATCCTATGATGAAGAAAGTTGTAAGAATTAGAGCGAGTAAAACGCCATGAACCGTAAGTAATTGATAATAAGTTATACCAGCAGGCAATTCGACTCTGCCTGAACGCACGAGTGTTTGAAGTAGTCCAGCGAAGCCTCCTAATGCCAAGGCAATGATGGCTACATAGAAATGAGCCATGGCGAGCTTTGCATCGAGTGGGTGAATTCTTTCTTCAATAGCTTTTGTCATTTTGAAACCACCTCAATTTGGGAGCTCATCATATGGTGACCAACTCCGCAATATTCATTGCATATAATTAGGTTTTCTCCTACTTTATTAAAAGTAGCAGTGTATTCACTGACATAACCAGGTTCAAGCATCATATTGACATTTGTTCCGGCTACCTCGAAACCATGGATAACATCCTTGGTCGTTGCAATGATTTTGACTGTTGAACCTTTGGGTATCTCTACCTTTGCTGGGCTGTACGAAAAGGCTGACGCTACAAATACTAACTCATAATCCCACTCTTTTCCCTCGACTTTATGTAAGCCTGGGTCATCAAAGGGGGCTGTTGTATCCACTTTTTCTGGATCGACTGTTACTAAACAGCTTGGTGGCTGATTTCCTAAATAGAAGGCACTCACCCCTAGGACGGTTAAGAAAATGAGTAAGGCGACCGTTCCTAAAATCAGCCAAATTTTTTCAAACTTATGCATGTGCATGATTTCTCCTCCTCATTTACCCTAAACGATCTGTAAATAAAAAATAAATGCTGACCCATACGATTACTAGAAAAATTCCAAGTAGTAAAACAGAAGCGAGTGTACCTTTTAAATTGGTCTCTTGTTTTTTTATTTTTGTTGTACGTTTACTCTTAAGTGCTGGCTCTGCCACAATTACCACTCCTTTCTAATTGTGAAAATGTTTACTAAATAAGTTCATCATACAAAAGACATAGTGAAAAAGTATCCCTTATCTCTCATTTCACAAATTGTTCAAACATCGCCTTAACATGTTGTAAATAGTGTAAAATTGCCAGACTAATGAAAAGAGGATGTTCAAGGAAGATAATTTGTGAAAGTATTGTGAAGTCTATAGAGCGGGCATTAATTTTCTAAAGAAGGAAAATGGAACGAATTAGACGATTGACTTTTTTGAATTTTCTAAAAATACGAATGTTAAATGGCTATTTCATTGTAAAGTTCGTTTTTTATTAAAATATACTTTTCAAATAGAGCTAGCGTTGTTATAATTCTTATATTATAAAAAAATAAAGTTTCACTCGTATAATCGCAGGGATATGGCCTGCAAGTTTCTACCGGATTGCCGTAAATAATCTGACTATGAGTGAGTAATAAATCTTGCTGCAGAATGGAAGGGATTAGTATATTCCTTTTTTTTCACGGATGCCCAAGAAATATTGCCTCACTCTTAAGTGTTGCAATGTTTCTTGGTTTTTTTTATTTACCAAGAAACATTGATAGGCTTAGGTAAACTAAACATCTAGATTGGGAGGAACGATCATGCAACTATTAAAAGACAAGATCTTGTCCGAGGGACAAGCATTATCTAAAGACATTTTAAAAGTAGATTCATTTTTGAACCATCAAATGGATCCTATGCTAATGAAAGAGATTGGAAAAGAATTTGTAAAAAGATTTGCCCATAAAGAAATAACAAAAGTGCTAACTATCGAATCATCCGGGATTGGGCCAGGATTGATGGCAGCTTTGGAGTTGAACGTTCCATTAATATTTGCCCGGAAACGTAAATCGCTGACATTGACCGAAGATCTGATAACCGCTTCCGTTCATTCGTTTACTAAAAAGGAAACGAATACGATTACGGTATCTAATAAATATATTAAAGCGGGGGATAAGGTATTGATAATAGATGATTTTCTCGCAGTAGGACAGGCAGCTCGTGGCTTAGCGGATATATGTAAGCAAGTAGGAGCTGAAGTGGTCGGTATGGGAATTGTCATCGAGAAAGCATTCCAAAGCGGTGGAAAGGACCTTAGGGATCAAGGATTCCAAGTCGAATCCTTAGCGAGGATCAAGGAGTTGAATGTAGGCGAAATAGCTTTTGTTGAGGAGAAGGAAGGAGCTATCGTTCATGGCTAATAATCAATCCCCATTGAAAGTTGCATCTTTAGGATTACAACACGTTCTTGCAATGTATGCTGGTGCCATTGTTATCCCCCTTATTGTAGGTGGTGCGATGGGATTGAACTCGACACAACTGACCTACTTGGTTTCAATCGATATTCTTATGTGTGGTATCGCCACTTTATTACAAGTTTTGCGAATGAAGCATTTTGGGATTGGTCTTCCCGTCGTGCTTGGATGTACGTTCACGGCAGTAAGCCCGATGATAGCAATTGGTACGCAATATGGAATGAATAGCATTTATGGTGCCATTTTGGTTTCGGGGTTGATTGTTGTATTAATCAGTAAGTTTTTCGGGAAGCTTTCGAGGTTTTTCCCTCCCGTTGTAACAGGATCAGTAGTGACAATCATTGGAATTACACTCATTCCAGTGGCCATAAATAATCTTGGAGGCGGACAAGGGGCTTCTGACTTCGGTTCATTGAGTAATGTAGCGCTTGGTTTTGGAACGTTGCTATTTATCATATTGATGTATAAATTCTCAACGGGCTTTGCTAGGTCCATCGCTATTTTACTAGGTTTGTTTATCGGGTCATTCGTGGCTTTCTTCATGGGTAAAGTGGAATTCAGTTCGGTAGCCAGTGCATCTTGGCTCCATTTTCCTCATTTCTTCTACTTTGGCCGTCCTGAATTCAATATAACCGCCATTATTACAATGACTCTAGTCGCCATAGTTAGCTTAGTCGAGTCGACAGGTGTTTACTTTGCCTTGGGAGAAATTACAGATAAAGAGATTTCAGAAGAAGACCTGGCCCGCGGATATCGATCTGAAGGGTTGGCAAGTATTATTGGCGGTTTGTTTAATGCCTTTCCTTATACGGCTTTTTCACAAAATGTCGGACTGATTCAATTGTCCGGCATTAAAACAAGAAATGTCATTTATGTAGCAGCAAGCATGCTTATATTAATTGGTTTCGTGCCTAAAATAGGGGCCTTTACAACAATTATTCCTCCATCCGTTTTAGGAGGGGCGATGGTAGCCATGTTCGGAATGGTGATATCAGCAGGAATTAAAATGCTAAGCAGAGTGGATTTCTCTTCACAGGAAAATCTATTAATCATTGCTTGCTCAGTTGGAATGGGAATAGGGGTAACCGTTGTGCCGGAGGTATTCTCGCATATTCCTGAAGGCCTCCAAATTCTAACTGAAAATGGAATTGTGGCTGGAAGTTTTACCGCCATTTTCCTGAATATCATTTTTAATGTGATCCCTTCAAAAGGAAAAGTGAAGAAAATGCGTATAGAAGGGCAAAAAGTCGCCTGATCATTTTAAAGGAACAAGAACTGCCTCCATTGACCCCGGTTGGGATGGAGGCAGTTTTTTTCTTATAGTCTAGTTGAGTTAAGAAAAGACCTGGATGAGAAAATAATAGGAAACTCTCTTCACTTTCTGAATATATTGTTAATATCTGTTTAAGAAAGTAAGTGATAAGGTTGGAAAAAAAATACTGTATGCATTGCCGGACCATATTAAATCAGGAGTGTAGATGTATTGTCTGTGGAAAAGAGGAATTTCAAACCATTATCATCCAAGTTCAAAACCAATCTTCTTTAGAGAAGGAAGAATGAGGGAAGCCCCTTACCAGTTATGTTAAAGGTAAGGGGCTTCTTTCGTTTAAAAGTTACATTTCAATCATCAAAATCATATGAAGGGTTCCTGCCCCCTCCAAGAGGACTGGTAGATTGATGGCTTGATTAAAGCCATACATTTTTGTTTGACCGACAAGGACTGTTGGTGGAGTAATATCCATTATAGTATCATCTTTCGCTAAGGAAGTGGCGATATTACCTGCAAGCATATTACCAAGCTCGGCGGCAAATGATTCCAACATTTCTCCTTCAAGAGGCATACCAAACATGACTTCGCCTATTTTACTCACACAGTCACTCGTTCCTTCGATGATCAATCTTCCGCGGACATCTCCCGTCATTCCGATTAGTACAGAGATGGATTCCTGTTCAAAGGGTTGCTTTATGAAGGAGGGCTTTTGGACATCTGAAGAAAAGGGAAGGACCGACTTTACTGCTGAAATGGTCCCATTTAAAACTAGTGTAATTAGAGCGTTGATTTCCATATAAATTCCTCCGACTTGTATAGTTAACCCTATAATAACAAATTTATAGGGTTAATTACCTATATTCGCGAAAAAAATATATAAAATTGAGTAATTAAGACTAATGATTATTTCAGAATTAAATTCACCTTAATTGGGAAGCTTAACCATATATTGATTAATAAGGGGTGTAATCATGTCTTATCTGTTATCTGCTTCCCACATTAAACTTCCTTATCAGCTTTCACAGGATAAAATCATGGAGTTTTCACGAGAAATTTTTGGTCCATCTTTTAAGAATATCGAACGATTATTGCAAGCGTTTAAAAATGGCCAAGTGGAAAATAGGTATTTTTCTAATGACCTGGATTGGTTTAGGGAAGACCATACCTTCAAAGAGAAAAATGAAATATATATAGAACAGGCAGTAGAGTTTGGAAAAGCCGCCATAGAAAAATGCTTAGCTAACAATGAATTCTTATTAGATGGGATTCATCCAAGTGAAATTGATGCCCTGTTTTATATTTCAAGTACCGGTTTAGCTACTCCCACAATTGACGCAAGAATCATGAACGTACTCCCGTTTGATTCGCATATGAAAAGGATACCGATATGGGGACTAGGCTGTGCGGGAGGTGCAAGTGGTCTCTCGCGGGCATTTGAATATTGCAAAGCCTATCCGGATGCTAAGGTAATCGTATTATGTGTAGAACTATGTAGCCTGACTTTCCAGAAGAATGATATTACTAAAAGCAATTTGATTGGAACATCCTTATTTTCTGATGGGGTTAGCTGTGTGTTAGTCTGCGGTGATGAAGCAGAGATAGCGGGAAAATCAAAAAAAGAAAACCATTTGCATTTTGTAGAATCACAGTCCACCCTAATGCCCGATTCGTTGGAGGTTATGGGATGGGATTTGAAAGATCAAGGTCTTCATGTGGTCTTCTCTAAAGATATCCCCACTATTATTAAGGAATGGCTTAAACCGAATGTAATGGCCTTTTTGAAGAAAGAGGAAATTGGTCTTGAAGATATTCATGATTTTATAGCCCACCCTGGAGGAAAGAAGGTTATTGATGCCTACCATGAATCTTTAGGGTTCGAAGAAGAGATGACCGCGGATTCTATGGCCGTTTTAAGAGAGTTTGGCAACATGTCTTCGGCCACGATTTTGTATGTACTTGAGAGATTCATGAAGCGCAGTGGGCATTCAGGTGAATACGGCCTTGCAGCTGCATTGGGCCCAGGTTTCTCATCAGAATTAGTGTTAATGAGGTGGGGCTGATGCTTTTTGCAACTTTCATAGGGCTTATCGCCTTACAACGACTCGCTGAATTATATATCGCCAAGCAAAATGAAAAGCAAATGAAGCGAGCAGGGGCAGTGGAGTACGGAGAGAACCATTATCGTTGGATGGTCCTGATGCACTTGAGTTTTTTTATCGTCCTTACTGTTGAGGTAGTAGCATTCACAAGAGAGCTTTCTCCCTTGTGGCCTATTTTGTTACCTTTGTTTCTGATAGCTCAAATAGGAAGAGTTTGGGTCATAATGTCACTTGGGAAACATTGGAACACAAAGATCATAGTCGTCCCGAATGCGGAAGTAGTCATTAAAGGCCCGTATAGGTATGTTAAACATCCTAATTATCTTATAGTGGCAACTGAAATTATTGTTATTTCCTTATTATTCAATGCTTATTATACAGCGATAATTTTCAGTCTATTGAATGCCTGGATGATGTCTGTAAGAATTCCCATGGAAGAAAAGGCTCTAAAAGAACACACGGAGTATTCTACGGCTTTTAAGCAAAAATAATAAAAAGTTCATTTTTCTTATTGAAAATGATTATCGTTCGTGATAAGATTCTAATTGAAGATGAAAATTATTCTCAATAGAGCAAATGAAAAAGATATATGACAGATGAAACTAATAAGTGCCTAATATATAAGAGGATGGTGTTTTGTAATGATTTGGTTATTCATTCTAATGACAGTCGCTACATATACGTTTGTGATGAAACATGTGTTAAATAATATCCAAAAACCAGCTAAGGCTGTACGAACTTTAACTCAGTCAAAAAAAGAAAATCACGCTACTTTCCAACCAACTCCCTCGACTCGTTAAGAATCTATAGTGAAGTATTAAACTTAAGTGAAAGCCCACATCATAAACTGTGGGCTTTTTTGCTTGTCTAAAAATGATAGACAGGCAAAACGTTCAGCTAACGGTATGAATAACAAGAGAAATCGTTTACAATAAGATTATTAAAATGACGATAGAATAAGGGGTATGCATCGATGATTTCAGAAGTAATCAAACAACAGTCTAAAATGGGGATTTTGACTGCCATGTATGAAAAATTCCAATTGGCAGGGGATATTGGGAATGCAGATAAACTGAAACAGTTAATCATGAAAGTGAATAAAGAAGAATTCATCATAGCTTTTTGTGGCCATTTTTCCGCTGGAAAGTCCAGCATGATCAACTACTTCCTTGGTGATCAAGTATTGCCTTCAAGTCCAATTCCAACGAGTGCCAATACGGTTAAAGTTCAAAAAGGAGAGGACTATGCGAAAGTCTTTTACCATCATCAACCACCGGTCGTATTTCCTGCGCCATATGATTTTAAAGAGGTTAAGAAGTTCGCAAAGGATGGCGATTCCGTATCGGCCATTACAATAAGCTCCAATCAATTTCAGTTGCCGGATTCTTGTGCAATCATGGATACCCCGGGAATTGACTCAACCGATGATGCTCATAGAGTATCTACCGAATCAGCTTTACACCTTGCGGATGTTGTTTTTTATGTTATGGATTATAATCATGTTCAATCAGAAGTGAATTTCCTGTTCACGAAAGAACTATTAGAAGCGGAAAAACCGACATACTTAATTATCAATATGATTGATAAACATGATGAAAGCGAGCTTAGCTTCCAGAATTTTAAATTATCCGTTTCAGAAGCATTTGCGAACTGGAAAGTCTATCCTGATGGAATTTTTTATACATCAGTCAGAGATTTGGACAATAGCGAGAATGAGATTGAAACCGTAAGGGATTTTCTATATGAAATGGCAGAAAAGGGCCTGACTAACGGGAAAGATGCCATTATACAATCTGCTAACGCTCTTGTTGAAAGACATCTCACCTGGCTAAAAGAGCAGTATGAGGAAGAACATGCCAGTGAATTTGAGGCGCTCTCGGAACTTCCCTATGACGAACGGATGCAATTGACGAGTCAAGTGAATAAACTAATCAAGGAAAAGAGTTCTTTGACAGAGCGCTTGGAGAGGATAAAAGCCCAATTCTCCAATGATTTGGAAGTCATCTTGAAAAGTGCATACATCATGCCGGCAACTACGCGTGATTTGGGTAAATCGTTCTTAGAATCCGTACAGCCCGATTTTAAAATGGGATTATTATTCGCTAAGAAAAAAACGGAAGCTGAACGGATGGAACGCCTTCAATCATTCTTGGCTGATTTGCAAGAAAAGGTCAAGACCCAACTTGAATGGCACCTCAAGGAGTTGGCTGTGAAAACTCTAACTGAAGCAGAAGTACACGATACAGAGCTTGAAAGTGAAGCCCAGACATTGCACATTGAGATAACGGAGGACTACATAAAGAAATCTTTAAAGCCGCAGGTAAATGTTACAGGTGAATATGTTTTGAATTATACCAATGACCTCGCTTCCACAATAAAAAAGAAAACCCGTGACGAAGCGGATTTATTTTTTAATAAACTGATTGTTGCCTTGCAAGAGAAAGTTGAGGTGCATTCGCAATCCATTGATAATGAATTAGAAGGTTTTGCTGAGTTTGCAGATGCTCTCAAGGTTACAGCAGCGATGAATAATGCTATAGCCACTCAAAGAGAAGACTTGGATGGCATTTTCAATCAAACGGTTCCACTAGTCGAAGAAGGTCTTATTCGGTCTCTATTAACTCAATGGGATGAAGAAGAAAAAAATGTCGATGTTAAAATAATGGATACGAGTGAAAACGAAGCGTCTGATCGAGAGAAGAAATCCGATACAAATCGTGATGAAAAAAGTATAGAAGTAAAATCGGTTGTGAAGGATTCTGCTACTAAAAAAGACTTACGAGGTAAGGAAAAGTTAATAGAAACTGCAAAGAATTTACAAACTGCTGCCAAACTCATCCAGCCCTTGAAAGGTTTCCAATCACTTTATAAAGAATTAACGGAGAAGGCAAACCGACTCGAAAAGCAAACCTTCACGGTTGCTCTATTCGGTGCATTCAGTGCCGGGAAGTCTTCTTTTGCCAATGCATTAATGGGGGAAAACGTATTGCCGGTATCTCCTAATCCTACGACTGCCGCAATCAATAAGATTATGGCTTCAGATAGCGAACACCGACATGGGACGGCAGCTGTTACACTAAAAACTGAAGAGATGCTGCTAGAAGATGTGAAGTTAGCATTGGCTGCGTTTGATCAAACTGCCAAGTCCATAGGTGAGGCTCATCAACTGGCTGGAGAGATAATCGAAAAAGCAGGGGAAGTCGATAAGGGGAAGACCCATCTATCTTTCCTTCGGGCGTTTTATCATGGTCTGCCGCCATACCAAAAAGATCTAGGTACCGTCATAACAGTAGATTTGGAAGGATTCAAGAGTTTTGCTGCAGAGGAGTCGAAGTCTTGCCTTGTAGATTTGATTGAATTGCGTTACGACTGTGAAATGACTAAGCAGGGTATGGTGCTTGTTGACACACCGGGAGCGGATTCCATCAATGCCAGACATACTGGAGCTGCCTTCGAGTATATCAAAAACTCAGATGCCATTCTTTTTGTAACCTATTACAACCATCCATTTTCAAGGGCTGACAGAGAATTTCTTATCCAACTTGGTCGTGTTAAGGATTCCTTTGCAATGGATAAGATGTTCTTTATCGTCAATGCAGTCGATTTAGCTCAAAATACTGACGAGTTGGAAGAAGTGATGGATTATGTTAAGGATCAATTAAATGGCTTCGGTATCCGCTTTCCAAAGCTATTCCCGCTAACAAGTAAGGGAGCATTGTCAGAAAAGAAACTGCCTGGTTCATTCAAGCACACTTTCCTTCAGGATAGTGGAATATCCGACTTTCAACTGCAGTTCGATTCATTCATACAAAATGACTTGACTGGACTTGCTATCGAATCAGCACAGGCCGCTGTAAGAAGGACCGAGGAACTTATGCGTGATGTTATTACAGCCTCCAAGCAAGATGAAAAAGCGAAGCAAAAGGCCCTTGAGACATTGACTCATGAGGCTCGGACCATTTCAGGCATTTTGGAAGTCATAAAAGGGGATGCCGAAAAATTACGGTTGAAAAAAGAGATAGATGAACTGACATTCTATAGTAAACAGCGCGTGTTTTTCCGCTTCAATGACTTCTTTAAGGAAGCTTTTAACCCTGCAGTCATTAAAGACGATGGGCAGGATTTGAAACAGGTCCTAAAACAATCATTAAAGGAATTACTAGAATCGATAGGATTCGATCTTTCACAGGAAATGCGTGCGACGGCATTGAGAACGGAAATGTTCGTTAATAAATTGTTGAATGAAAAACAAGTCGGGTTGCTTCAACAAATCCAGACTGTCAGAAAAACAATTTCCTTACAACCATATGAATCGAGTGAGAAAAAGTCCCTGGAGTTTACACGTGCCTTTACCCAAATGGATGCGAGTGAATTCAAAAAAGAATTAGCTCAGTTCAAAAATCCAAAATCCTTTTTCGAAAAAAATGAGAAGGTTAAAATGAGTGAAGATATCCAACTACATTTGGATGAGCCTGCTCTGAATTACGTAAAAGAACAAGGATCCCGTCTATTGGAATTATATACGGGAATTCTAGATCAGGAATTACTATCGATTCAACAGAAATTCCAAGCGGAAATAGCCGATGTGTTTGCTGGCTTACGTGCTGCTTTGGAAGAAAAGGTCGATTTACCTTATTATGAAGAGGCTGTGGCGAAGCTGGTAAAAATGAATGCGTAGTAATAATAAATAGAAACGAGGTTACTTGTATGAAAGAAAACCTTATTTCACAATTGTTAAAGCTTGAAAAGCAAGAAAATATCACAATCTTGGTGGCTGCTGTAACAGGCAGCCATTCTTTTGGTCTATCATCATCGAATTCAGATTCTGATGTCAGGTTCATTTATGTCCATAATGAAGTGAGATCCTATCTATCAATAAGCAAGCCTGTTGACTTAATTCAAATGGATGAAGGTAGCTTAGATTTCGTTGGTTGGGATTTGTTTAAGGCATCCCGCCTCCTATTAAAAAGTAATCCTTCTCTTTATGAATTATTTAAGTCTCCAATTCAGCTTATTTCTCAACTGGACTATTATCGTAACATGTTAGATTTAATAGATAGGACTTATTCTAAGAAGGTTTTAGGTCATCATTATTTCCGGATGTTGTGTGGGAATTTACAACGATTATCCGAAAACGAAGATTCGGAAGTTAAAGAGTTGAAAACATGGGTACAAGTGTATCGATCGTATGTAACTTTGCACTATCTCATCCAAAAAGAATCTCTGCCACCAATAAATGTTTGGAATCTTAAGGATTCCATTTTGCTGGAAGAAGCCACGAATAAGTGGATGACCGACATATTTATGGCAAAGAAAAACGGGCACTATCTGAAAATTGAGAGTGAAGAAAATCTCAACTTCTTGAAAGGGACATTACCCTTCTTGAAAGCAAAATTAGCAAACCTTCCTATAGGGGCAGATATGGAACAGGAACTCAATCAAATAAATTGGACTATTTTAAAAGAGGAGATGGGGAAATGGGATATCTAATGGAGAGTGAAGAGTTACTATCCATGTTCGATATGGGGAATATCAGGATTTGTGATTGTCGATTCAAGCTAGGTGCGCCCGATGTGGGCCGCAAGGAGTACGAAAAAGAACATATTACCGGTGCCATTTATTTTGACTTAGAAAAAGACCTATCGGGACAGGTTAAAGAACATGGGGGTAGACATCCGCTTCCAAACCTGGATCATTTTAAAAATAAGCTAGAATCATATGGAATAACCAATGATACGATTTTGGTCGCCTATGATGGCGGTGAGGGTAGCTTTGCTTCGAGATTCGTTTGGCTGCTTACTTATATGGGGCATCAGAATGTATATTTACTAAACGGTGGCTATCGGGCATGGAAGGAAAGAGGGTATTACTCTGACGATCAGTTGCCACATTATGAACAAGCTGAATACCAATTAAAGATAAGGGAATCTGTACTGGCTTCTTATCAAGAAGTGAAGGAGTTTACTGAACAAAGACCTGATGATGTGGTGTTGATCGATTCAAGGGAAACTAAACGGTTTCTAGGGGTTGAAGAACCAATCGATAAGAAGGCGGGTCATATTCCAGGAGCAATCAACAAGGTATGGACGAATGTTTTGGAAGAAGGCTATTATTTACAAGCGGAAGAACTAAAGGAAATATACAAAGATATCAGTCATGATAAGGAAATTATTGTATATTGCGGATCAGGAGTCACAGCCTCTCCAAATTATATAGCTTTAAAGGAAGCAGGTTTTACTCATGTTAAGGTATATGTAGGAAGCTTCAGTGACTGGATTTCCTACCCTGACAATCCCATTGGTTAATTAACTAATTTCCAATTAACTATCCTTAAAAAGGTGGACAGCTATGGTAAAATAGATATACATCATGATAGAGGTGATTAAGTGTTAATGAATGAAAAAGAACAGCAGCCTTCCTTTATGCTTGTCGATGGAATGGCACTTTTATTTAGAGCTTTTTATGCAACTGCGGTCACAGGTCAGTTTATGATCAATTCCAAAGGAGCCCCTACTAATGCTGTACAGGGTTTCCTAAAGCATATGCTTACAGCAGTCAATCACTTCTCCCCTAGTCATATCGCGGTTTGTTGGGATATGGGAAGTAAAACGTTCCGGAATGAATTGTTTGATGGGTATAAGGCTAATCGAACGTCCGCACCGGTTGAAATGATCCCACAATTTGAGTTAGCGAAACAAGCGGTCGAGGCTTTTGATATTCCGAATATCGGACTGCCAGGGTACGAAGCGGATGATTGTATCGGTACAATTGCCAAAGCTTCAGCGAACCATAGTCGTGTCGGAATATTAACGGGCGATCAAGATATGCTTCAGTTAATTGAAGACAATATTTCCGTTCTCCTTCTAAAAAAGGGATATGGAAATTATGAAGTCCATAATCCCGATAGCTTCTTCGAATGGAAAGGTATTACCCCTCGCCAGATGATTGACCTAAAAGCGTTAATGGGTGATACTGCTGACAATTATCCCGGTGTAAAAGGGATAGGAGAAAAAACAGCGCTCAAATTATTGATTCAATATCAAAATATAGAGGGTATCCTCGAAAATGTTGCATCATTGACAAAGGGGCAGCGAGCAAAAATCGAATCAGCCATCGATATGCTTCATTTATCAAGGCAACTGGCGGAAATCAAATGTGATGTGCCTATATCATGCCCCTTAGAACAGGCAATTTATCAATACGATCGTGAGAAGGTCCAAAATTTGGTCAGAGATCATGAATATAAAACCCTATTGCGTATGCTATAAAATAAATGACGGAATTCCCATTGGGAACTCCGTTTTTATTTGGAGGGGGGATATTGTCGAAATATGGATAGGCAAAACCATTAATTTACGATAAAATGTAAAAAGTATGAAAGAGGAAGTGGTGCAGAAGTGGGGCAATCTACTGAAGAATACGTCAGATTTTTAGAAGGAAAGGGTTTCTCTTTCGGTGATGATGCCATCGGTTTTATTTATTTTGGCAAACGTTATACGGAAGCAAGTGATACCTTAGTCAATGCGGCAATCGAATTGACCTTGAAAATCCAAAAGAAGTTCGACGGCAGTTTTTATATCTCATTCCTTGAAAACTTAAAACAAAATGGTATTGAAACGCACAGGGCGGCGGTTTTGTTTGCTCAAGGACAAGGATTACTTAAATAGGTTGGACTTCGTAAGGCGAAGTCCAACCTATTTACGTTATTTCCCTAGAAAAGGCTATACTTTTTTTTGATGGAAGTTCAGCTAGAATCATTCCGAAGAAAATGAAAGCGCAACCTGCTAGAGAAGATATCGTCAATTTTTCATCAATCCATATGTAGGATGTTATAGCAGCGAAAACAGGTTCCATTGAAAAAATCAAAGCTACTCTAGTGGGAGTGGTATAAGCCTGAAAATGGGTCTGTGCTAAGAAAGCAAATGCTGTTGCTAAGGCAGCGGTTACCAATAATGCCGCCCAAACCTCTGTCTGAAGCATTACCTCTGCCTGGAAGACCACGGAATAATTCTCATCAAAAAGCAAGGCGGAGACAAAGGACAATACAGATACCGTGCAAATTTGAATCAGAGTCAAGGGAAGTGCCGGAAGGGCTTTGGCATATCTAGCGGTCGTAATGATTTGCATTGCAAAGCTGATTGCACATAAAAACACCAAGAAATCCCCGACATTCAAAGACGAATGGTCAACGAACGCCATTAAGTAAAGTCCGAACGTTGCGGCAACGACCCCCAACACTGTATGCCGGGATAACTTCAATTTTAAGAGCAGCAAAGAAAAAACGGGAACCATTACCACACTTAAGCCCGTGATGAAACCTGTTTTTGCAGGAGTTGTTAACTCTAGCCCTTTCGTTTGAAACGCATAACCCAAGAAGAGCCATGCTCCTATATGAATTCCTGCAATCAAAACTTCTTTAGTAAATGGCGTTCTTTTTTTATGTAAAGTCAAAAAATAAGGGAAAAGCAAGATCAGAAAAGCAATGAAAAAACGGACAGCGTTGAAGCTGAAGGGTTCAAGAAAAGAGATAGCGTTCTGAACCATGACAAATGTGACACCCCAAATAAATACCACGAATAGTAAGGTTACATCAGCAGTCTTTTTCATGTTCATCCTTATTCAAACGTATGGCCCGTCTAGCTAACTCATCCGCAGATTTATTTTCTATACTTGGTATCCATTTAACAAAAAATAACTCCAGTTGGTCGGATAGCTTAAGTGCCTCGTAAAGCAGGACTCCATATTTCTTTTTAGCGAACTTCTTTTCAATGGCTTGATTAATCGCCTGTGAATCTGTCCGGAAAGAGACGACTTGATAATTGCTAGCCACACATATTTCTAAAGCCTTTATTAAAGCATGGTATTCAGCCTCATGGTTTTCCATATACCCAAGTGGGATGGAATGGCGCTCAACTACCCCGTTATTATTTATGAAAATTCCGGCCCCGCTTGGTCCGGGGTTTCCGGCACTGGCTCCATCAATATACACTTCAATCATGATGTTCCTCCTCGAGTACACACTGTTAATATGATATGATTAAAACTTGTTTATATAACATTTTTAAACGGAAGAAAGAAAAACAACCCCAATCAAAAGAGAGAATTTCGAGCTGTTTAGGGAACTACTATAAATAATTAATATGAGAATATTTATTTATATATTTTATATTATAGATGGTATTACGAAGAATAGGTATGTAAAATTGTCGACCTAAGTCGAGTGAATAAAGGCAATGAAGGGGATGAAAAACATTGAAAGTAATCATGCAATGGAAATACAAAGCATCCAGAAAACCTTCGGCTGTTTTTACTTCGGATTGGCTGGATGCCGGAAGTGCGTTAATCATAGCTGATGACCTTGAAAAAACAGGGCGGTTTAAAGACGTGGAATTCAAAGATGATTTCGAAACCACCTGGACGAAAAAAGAATTAAAGAAACTACTGACTGTGGTGGAAGAGGAGCCACAGGATGTGACGGTCTTTTTTGATGGTGGCTTCCAAAAGGAACAGAATATAGCTGGATTAGGTGTAGCCATTTATTATCGACAAGCAACGAAGAACTTCCGTATCCGTTCAAATTTAAGGCTTGAACAATTCGAGTCCAACAATGAAGCGGAGTATGCCGCACTTTATGAAGCACTGAACCAGATGGAAGAGTTAGGGGTACATCATCAAAGTTGTTTCTTTAAGGGAGATTCACTTGTTGTTTTGAATCAACTCTCGGGTGATTGGCCATGTATGGAAGAAAACTTAAATAAATGGTTGGATAAGATTGAAACGAAGCTGGAAAAAATGAAAATCATCCCGCATTATCATCCCATTTCACGTAAGGAAAATCAAGAAGCGGACCGTTTGGCAACACAAGCATTACAGGGAGAAGCCATTTTTAGCAATTTGGAAATTGCTGATCAAAGGAGTCGTAATAAGAATGAATCGGAAAAAAATTTATGAAGAAGTTGAAGAGGTTATCGTATCCTATTGCCAGGACTGTTTTTTACAAAAACAATTCCGAAAAGATAAAGGCCGCTCATATGCCCACCAGTTCTGTATATCACAATGCACTGTCGGAGAAAAATTAAGGAAGCTTGGCAACAGACTTATTGACGATTCACATTTATAAATAACAGTTGCTATTTTTTTCAATGTTGAATAATAATATGGTATTATAGGTAAAAAGAGGGAAAAGTGTGGGCTATGAAAAAGAGAAAAGGATATGTCAATAAGGAGTGGGTATCACCACTTACCATTTCCGAAATAGATTCTTTGTTGGAAAATCTCAATAAAAAAAAGATAAAAGAAGACCAAGAATCGGTTAGTGATCAGAATGAAAAACATAGGTTCCATGACAATTTCCATAACCAAATTAACAATATTACAGTGCAAATAAAGAATATTTTTGATGACATACGTAAAGAAGAAAAAATTCAGCGTCATACAATTGATGGAATTCAAGCAGAGATTGTTCCAGTCATACAAGAGGCTGCAAAGATTCCGGATATTTACTATTTATTCGAAGAAATGCAATCTAAAGATGAGTATACGTACAAACATAATATAGGAGTAGGAATCATCGCGACCTATTTAGGAAAAAAGCTGGGATTATCGAATGAAAGCCTCTCGAATCTTACTTTAGCTGCAACCCTTCATGATGTGGGGAAAACTAGGATACCTGAAAGTATATTAGATAAACCGGGCAAGCTGACTTTGGCAGAGTACGAAGAAATGAAACGTCATACGATTTATGGATATGAACTGCTTAAGAACATTCCGGACCTTCATCCTTCTATAGCTTTAACGGCACTTCAGCACCATGAACGTGAAGATGGACATGGATATCCACTGAATCTTAATGGGAATAATATTTACTATCTTTCAAAAGTTGTAGCTATTGCGGATGTGTTCCATGCTATGTCCTCAAATCGGGTATATCATCAGGCCATGCCATTCTACATGGTGATAGAACAAATGAATCGTGATGTTTTTGGGAGATTCAATCCTGAAATATTGTTGGTATTCATCAATACGTTGATGGAAACTTTAATCGGAAAAGAAGTCATGCTAACGAATCAACAAACAGGTACGATCCTCATGATTCACCCGTACGATCCTCTTAAAGTACTGATGAAAACAGATTCAGGTATAGTGGACTTAAGAATGGAAAAGGAATTACAGATTGAGCGTATAATCAGTAAATGAAAAAGAGCCCGATTTATAAATCGGGCTCTTTTTCATTTGGTTTCACTGAATCGAAATAGGCTTTTAGCATCACTTTATTTTCAGTGAAATCAGCTATTGTATATTGATCAAGCACCTTCAAAAAGGCATCTAAGGCATTATTAAGTATGAATTTCAAAGAACATACCGGAGAAATCACACAGTTATCATCATCTTTGAAACATTCCACAAGGTAAAAATCTTCTTCGGTTTTTCGGACCACTTCTCCGACATTAATTCCATCAGGAGATTTTGCAAGCCGAAAACCGCCATTACGTCCACGTATTGTTTCGATATAGCCCAATTTTCCCAGGTTATAGACAATCTTCATGAGATGGTTTTTCGATATATGATAAACTTCAGAAATCTCTTTAATATTCGTCAATTTGTTTTGTTCTTGGGAAGCTAGGTAAATCAATACTCTCAATGAATAATCTGAATAACTCGTTAGCCTCATATTTATCGCCTCACATTCTATCCCTTTGACTATATCATAAATGTGAACATTTTTTAAACATTAATACGAAAGTACTAAAAAGATGTATTTGATATATTGCTTTAATTCCATTTTCGATTTAAGATAAACATGTATTTAAAATACTTGTTTTTTAAAAGAGGAGCTTATACATGTTATCTCAAAAAACCATTGAAATCATAAAATCTACTGTACCAGTTTTGGAGGTTCATGGAACGACCATTACTACTGTATTTTATAAAAACCTTTTAGAAGCCCATCCAGAGTTATTGAATATCTTCAATCACGCCAACCAAAAAAAAGGGCGCCAACAAAATGCACTTGCGAATACGGTGTTAGCTGCCGCTAAATATATAGACCAGCTCGAAACAATCTTGCCAGCAGTGAAACAAATTGCTCAAAAACATAGGAGCCTAGTTGTAAAACCAGAGCATTACCCTATTGTAGGAGAATACTTATTGGCGGCAATTAAAGAAGTATTAGGCGATGCCGCTACCGAGGAAATCATTCAAGCATGGGGAGAAGCATATGGTGTCATAGCTGATGTATTTATTAATATAGAAAAAGACATGTATGACCAAGCTGCCAATCAGGACGGGGGATGGGTCGGTTTCAAACCGTTCACTGTTGTAGAGAAGGTACGTGAAAGTGATGTCATTACTTCCTTCTATTTAAAGCCTGCTGATGGCGATTCTATCCCGCCATTTTTACCTGGACAATATTTAACCGTACGCATTGAGATTCAAGGTGAACAATATTTATTCAATCGCCAGTATAGTTTATCGGATGCACCAGGCAAAGATTATTTCCGGATTTCCGTCAAAAAAGAAAAAACAGGAACCTCTCCTGATGGAATGGTCTCCAATTACTTGCACGAGAGCATTCAAGTCGGGGACAGTATTGACATAACAGTACCTGCCGGAGATTTTACTCTCGACAATAAAATGCAAAACCCAATTGTATTTCTTGGTGGAGGAGTTGGAATCACTCCTTTCATGAGTATGATCCTTACACTTGCTGACCAACAGTCTAAACGTGATATTCAATTCATACACGCTAGTGAAAATGGGGCAGTTCAGCCGTTTAGAGAAGAGTTGATAGGACTTTCAGAAAAACTACTAAACTATCAATTATCTTTTGTCTATAAGAACCCAAGTCAAGATGATTTAAATCTGCCCAACTATGAAAAACAGGGCTATATGGACGCTGAACTTTTAAGCAACCATGTAAAACCAGATGCGGATTATTACGTATGTGGACCTGTACCCTTTATGAAAAGCATCATCACTCACTTGAAAGAGCTGGGAGTGGATTCTGAAAAGATTCACTATGAGTTTTTCGGTCCGGCAATGGCGCTTTAAGGTTTATCACGACATCTGAATGTTGTTGACATCACGATGATAATTTTGCATACTATATTAAAACAATGAACGTTGAGAGAAGAATAGTATGCGAAATATTACTGTGACAGAGAGCGGTGTTTTTAGCTGGAAGACCCGCGACAGATAAGCGCAGAACCTGCTTCTTGAGTCCTATGCAAAACATAGGCGCGAATCCTGGCGTTACTAGGCAGAGTGGGATGCTTCTTATATGTGCATCCAATGAAGGTGGTACCACGGAAAGCAGCCCTTTTCGTCCTTGTTTCGAGGATGAAAAGGGCTTTTTTTCATGTCTTAGATATTTATTGGAGGAAAAAACCGATGGAAAAGAAGCGCATCGTTGTAAAGATAGGAAGTAGTTCTTTAACTAATAACCAAGGTGAAATCGACCAAAAGAAATTTTCCGATCATATTCAGGCAGTGGCAGCTTTGCGTTCGGCTGGACATGAAGTAGTACTTGTATCATCAGGAGCGGTCGCAACCGGTTTTCGAAAATTGGGTTATCCGACAAGGCCTGTTACATTAAAAGGGAAACAAGCGGCAGCTGCAGTCGGGCAAAGTTTGTTGATTCAGTCTTACATGGAGCAACTGGGGCAATTCGGAATCATTCCTGCCCAAATCTTATTGACGAGAAATGATTTCTCGAATAAAGACCGTTATAAAAATGCCTACGCCACATTGATGGAACTGCTAGATCGTGGCATTCTCCCGATAATAAATGAAAATGATACCGTATCCATAGCGGAGTTGACTTTCGGTGATAATGATATGTTATCTGCTCTTGTTAGCGGCCTTGTTCATGCCAATCAGTTAATCATTTTAACTGATATTAACGGACTTTATGATTCCAACCCGCAAACCAATCCCTTGGCAACCAGATTCAGTCAGCTTTCCGAAATTACAGAAGATCTGCTACAAATGGCTGAGGGCGCAGGGTCAAGTGTGGGTACAGGCGGAATGAAATCTAAGCTGATCGCTGCGCAGACTGCTCTTTCCTTGGGAGTGAAAGTTTTTATAGGATCGGGAGAGGGTAAGGACAAACTTCTTACCATTCTTGAAGGTGGCGGTGATGGCACATATATCGGCAATGAAGTCTTAACGACAGTAACAAAAAATAAGCAGTGGATATCCCTCCACTCGAAAGTATCAGGGAATATTTACGTGGATGAAGGTGCCGAAAGGGCTTTAGTTTCAAATGGCAGTAGCTTATTACCTGCAGGTATATACGATATTAAAGGAAATTTCAATAAAGGTGATGTCGTCGAAGTTTATGGTGCGAGCGGAGTGTTGGGAAGAGGAGAGGTCCTATATTCCTCTTCCGAATTAAAACAGGCGATGGGCAAGAGGACAACCGAGCTTGTATTTTCTTCGATTGAGGTCATCCATCGTGATAAATGGGTGAAGGCCTAAACGAATAGTATTTAAGGGGGTTTGTCAAATGAGTGAAGTGTTGGCAAAAGGAAAGGCAGCAAAGCATGCAAGCTATCAGTTAATCGGACTATCTACTGAGTTAAAAAATGAGGCATTGAAAAAAATTGCCCATCAACTGCTCCTTGATAAGGAATTCCTTTTAAGGGAAAACGAAAAAGATCTAGAACAGGGCAGACAAAAAGGGATGAGCGAGTCCATATTAGACAGAATCATGTTGAATGGGAAACGTATTGATGATATGTCAGCGGCCATACGACTTTTAGTTGACTTGAAGGATCCAGTAGGTGAGAGTCTAGAAAACATTGAAAAAGAAAATGGCTTAATAATTGAAAAGAAACGTGTCCCTATTGGCGTCATCGGCATGATTTATGAAGCAAGGCCTAATGTGACAATCGATGCCGCCACATTATCATTAAAAACAGGAAATGCGGTCATATTACGTGGAAGTTCATCCGCGCAACATTCAAATAAGGCTTTGGTTTCATCTATCCATAAAGCTTTGGAGAACACGAAAATACCTATAGAAGCTGTCCAGCTAATTGAAGATACAAGCCGTGAAACGGCTAAAGAGCTTTTCCATCTTAACGAGTATTTAGATGTCTTGATCCCTCGGGGAGGAAAGAATTTAATAGAAACCGTAATGAAAGAAGCAAGCGTCCCGGTCCTGGAAACAGGGGCAGGGAATTGTCATATTTTCATTGATGCTACCGCTGAACCATCGATGGTTGAGAAGATAGTCTTAAACGGAAAAACTCAGCGTCCTTCCGTATGTAATGCCATTGAAGGCCTGCTTGTTCATGATGAATGGTTTCGTGAAAACGGAGAATGGTTATTGTCAGTTTTACAAGATAAAGGTATAGAGATATACGGGGATGAAACGGTTTGTGCCACTTTTTCACAAGCTATAGCTGCGACGGAAGAGGATTGGTCAACTGAATATTTAGCATTGAAGCTCAGTGTGAAAGTCGTTAAAGATGTATCTGGAGCGATTGAGCATATTAATCGATATGGTACAAAGCACTCTGAAGCAATCCTTACAAATGACTCCCAAAATGCAAGTGTCTTCTTGAACAAGGTAGATGCTGCAGCAGTTTATCATAATGCTTCGACCCGTTTTACAGACGGTTTTGAGTTTGGTTACGGTGCTGAAATTGGCATTTCCACACAAAAGCTTCATGCGCGTGGACCTATGGGATTACCTGCATTAACTTCAAGCAAGTACTTTATTTATGGTCAAGGACATATCAGGGAGTAGAAAGTATAGTTCATGATGATTAATAAATCTTTTTAAAGGGTAATGGTATATTACATTACATTTTAAGGAGCAGATATCATGGACAAGAGATTCATAAAGATTTTCGATAATGAAAATGAAGCGCTGATAGCAGTGAATGCTTTAAAAAAAGAAGGATACACATCCGACCAAATTTCAGTGGTTGCGAAAGATAGTAAGAAATTATCTAATGAAGTCGAAGAAGTGAGCCCAACTAAAACTGATGGTCTTATTGCAGGTGCAACAGCTGGAGGTGCAGTCGGTTTGACTGGTTTACTCATAGGAATGAGTGCTCTTGCTGTACCAGGTATCGGACCGATTTTAGCTGCAGGCCCTTTATTTGCTACATTTGGCGGGGCAGCGGCAGGTGCTGCGGCAGGTGCAGGTGGATTGGAAAAACCTTTGATGGACTATGGTCTAGAGAAAGCTGAAGCTAAACAATATGTTGAGGATATCAAGGGTGGTAAAATATTGGTTGTTGCCGACCCAAATTTAAAAGAGCAAAAGTTAAATTAAGTTATCGACAACCCCTATATAGAAACAGAATTTAAACAGATTAAGGTGGAAGGGGCTGTCCCAAAAGTCAGGAAAATGACTTTTGAGGGCAGCCCTTTTTCTATTGAAAAAAGCATACAAAAAAACCGTCTTTTCTTGTAAAAT
>NZ_JBNNSK010000002.1:0-440816 GCF_050277655.1 Peribacillus sp. NPDC097675
TATGCATTTCCTTCATATAAAACTACTTGACCTGCTGGGTATCCTGGAGCCGCTGCTGGATCAAATTCTACTGCTCCTTCTAATCCTGCTCCTGTTGCTCCCGTTGGGCCAGTTACTCCTCCAGCTACAAATAACGTATAATCTGGCGATTGTCCTGGTATTCCCGTTGGAGAAGCTACATTTGCTAAATATGCATTTCCTTCATATAGAACTACTTGACCTGCTGGATATCCTGGAGCCGCTGCTGGATCAAATTCTACCGCTCCTTCTAATCCTGCTCCTGTCGCTCCCGTTGGACCAGTGGGTCCTGTTACACCTGTTGTACCTGTTCCTCCTCCTGGGAAAAGCAATGTGTAATCTAGGGATTGGCCAGGTGTACCAGTTGGAGAGGCTACATTTGCTACATATACACTTCCCTCATACAGGACAATCTGACCTGCTCGATATCCTGGGGCTGCTGCCGGATCAAAAACCACTGCACCCTCAAACCCTGTACCGGTCGGTCCGGTCGGTCCGGTTGGTCCCGTTGGTCCAACTCCAGTTATACCAGTTCCTCCAGTAAAGCCTATATAACCACCACCTATATACAGCTCAACACTTTGTTTTACTTCTTGTTTAGATCCAGATTTACACTGACATCTTGTATGTCCACAATTTTTACACTTTCTTTTTTCACATCTACATTTACTTCGTCCACATTTTTTACACTTTTTATCGTTACCCAAATGTTTGACCTCCTTTAAAAACATTAATGTATCTTATGTTCTAGAAGGTAATTGGTTTGGGTAAATGCCATTAATCCGCTTCTTTTTTTGCATATTAAATAAAAGGGCTTTTTTAAAAATACTTTATGCAATTTCACATCACCTAATTTAAGGAGACTTAAAATATTCAAAGAAAATAAGACGATCTAAACTAAAGAGATTGAATGGACTTATAAATTTTTGGTATTTAGTTGATAAAGTAATTACATTTATGTTTATAGATTATAAAAACCATAAATCAGCGACATCAAGAAAACTGTTGGAATTTATATAATGAAGTAGAATAGTGGAAGCAAATATTTTTTTTGAGTTTAAATGCTCCTAAAATGGTTATTATAAGAATGTACGATAATAATGCAGGTTTTACCATGCTAGGAGGTACTTAAATGGAACGTGGAAAAGTAAAGTGGTTTAATAGTGACAAAGGATTTGGTTTTATCGAGCGTGAAAATGGAGATGACGTATTCGTTCATTTCTCAGCTATTCAAGGGGAAGGGTATAAATCTCTTGAAGAAGGCCAAGAAGTTGAATTCGAAGTAGAATCAGGTCAACGTGGACCTCAAGCAACAAACGTAAATAAACTTTAATTAACTTATACCACCACTAATAAACAGGTCCTGATATCAGGGCCTGTTTTTATTACTTTATCAATTATGGCTCTAGCAATTTTTCCACTCTATTAAAGCTATTTAAAGAAATAAAAAAACTCTGGAGACCATGTTATCTCCAGAGTTAAAAAATAACTATTTATATTTATTTTACAGCTTCTTTTAATTCTTTACCCGCTTTAAAAGCCGGTACTTTACTTGCTGCGATTTGAATTTCTTCACCTGTTTGTGGATTTCTACCAGTACGTGCTGCACGATCACGGACTTCAAAAGTTCCAAATCCAACCAACTGAATTTTTTCTTCTTTAGCAAGTGTAGTTGTGATTGTTTCAAACAATGCATCCACAACTTTTTTAGCGTCGTCTTTTGTTAGTTCTGCTTGTGCTGCTACAGTAGTTACTAATTCTGTTTTATTCATATCAAACACCTCATCCTTTTAATTCTATAAAGTATGTAGAAAACACACCATAACATATTTACTTAAGGTCTGTCACTTAATATGGCTAAAAAAAGGGAATATAATCCTTATATGATATATTTTAAAGATATCAACTTTGTATGTTAGATGTACAGGGCCAAGATTATTTTATTCAATTCTCAAGCTTTTGGATACCCTTTTATGAGAGCTAGTTTTCTTAATAAGTAATAGTTGAAATTTATTTAAACGAAAGCACACTTATCATTTGAATGAATTCTCATTTATGTAATAATAGATGCATTACAAAAAAGTATAAGAACTTGAGGGATTTTCATTGGAAAGTATGGAACTATTACATACGAAGATAGAGATTTTGAGGACAGAATTAATAAATACAGCATTAGACCATGGATTTACCGCACCAAAAACATTACATATAAGCCAGGAACTCGATAAACTTCATAACTTACTTTTGTGTAAACAAAAGTGCTAGACTTTCAATAAAATATAAAATTTCACATTAAATAACGCAAAAATATAACGCGAAAGCAAAAGTTAACCTTAACTCTTTTGAAGTAAAGGTTAACTTTTTTTATATAAAAATAAAGATTAACCGATTTTATCAATGCACTTAGTTTATTCAGTTAACTAAGTAAAACATTAAAGTTGTTTAGCCACGCTTAATTTCTTAACAAATACGTTCTATGAGGTTCGGTGCATTGTTTTTTGGGGAGTTTACATTCGAGGAAACTTCAAATGCCTCCATGAGTTGGGTATCAATTGGCTTTAAAAATTGTTTCAGATATTCAGTATCATGGATTGAAGCATCCAGCCATATTTTCTCATCCTCAGGCCTTAGAATCACAGGCATCCGCTCATGGATACTTGTCATCAACTCATTTGGAGTTGTAGTAATGACTGAACAAGAATATATCATACCTTTTGGGGATTTCCATGATTCCCATAGACCTGCCATACCAAAGGGTGCGTTATTCTTTAGTTTTATCCGCATTGGTATTTTACGATTTGGAGTCTTCTTCCACTCATAAAATGAGTCTGCAACAATCAGGCACCGTCTCTTTTTAAAAGCGTTCTTGAAACTAACTTTCTCGGCAATTGTCTCGGCTCTGGCATTTATCATCTTGTAGCCAACTTTTTCATCTTTGGCCCAGGATGGAATCAATCCCCAGCGAAGGTAGCCTAGCCGATTCTTTGTTCCGTCATTGATGACAGATAAAACGGGATGAGTTGGCGCTACATTGTAGCTCGTATGGTATTCATCATTGAATGCAGCCTGTATTTCAAAGCGATCAATGATTTCTTCGATATTCGTAAATAGGGTGAAACGTCCACACATAGTATCTATCACCTACTGTTTTCTATTTTTAACGTTCTAGAATCTTAATATCGGTGAATGGTTGATTGAATAATTCACTATTAATCAATAGTGTGCCCAGTACTTCCCTTTCATCTTCTGCTTTAATAATATCGGTCAGAATTACCATACTGCCATTCTTTACTGTAACTTTATATTCATTCATATTAGTTTCTCCCTTCAATAGGTTAGTTAACCGTATTATATACACATACAGGGGAAGGTAAAAACAAAAAGATTAAACGTTAGTCTTAATTTCTCAATAAAAAAGTCTGTGACGCTTCTTGACGGACTTTTTAGAAATAAACTTTTAAACAAGGATATAACAAAAGTCCATTTATTTCCATTTCATTAAAAAACTTCTCATTAATTGCAAAACTTGAAATAAATGCCTTATCAAACTATGGCATAAATACAAGTGTCAGTTAGTTTGGTTCCATTTGCGGATAAGTCATCATTCTTTAAGGTCCCTTCCAATTCAAAACCTAGTTTTTCAGGGATAGAACGACTTTTAAGGTTTGCCGATTCACATCTTATTTCTATTCTTTTAAATTTCAAATGGTTTATTCCGAATTTAGTTAATTCTCTTACAGCTTCTAACATATATCCATTTTGACTATATTTTGTATTGATCCAATATCCAATTTCACATTTAGGTATGTTCCAGTTTACTCCCTCAAAACTCGTTACTCCAATAAATTCATTGGTAACTTTACTGAAGATTAGAAAGCGAAAACTCTCTCTTTTAAGGAAGTTAATATGAGCTTTTCTCAGATTGACTTCTGTTTCTTCAATAGAAGGAAGTTGTTGTGCAAATGGTAACCATGCTTTTAATTCGTTAAATGAATCTTTTATTGCCTCATTGACAATACTGCCGTCCCCTGATTGTCTTGGTGCTCGAAGTATTAGTCTTTCTGTTTCTAATTGGAATGGTATATCGAATAAAAGTTGATCCATTACTTTAATCCCCTTATTTTTTTAGATTATCGTTAAAATTTTATGAACTCGTATTCAACGAAATGCACATAAAAACCTTCAACAAAGCCTATTAATTTATTCTTCTACCAAAGCTCTGTTAGTGAAATATGATATAACGAAGCCAATTAATCCAAGTACTATTTGGATGATGCTAAATATCAATAGTTGTCCTGTTGGTAAGTACCATTCTCCTATCAACCTAGACGATATAATCGTACATAAGAAAAGCAAAGCACCCATAAAAAAAGCTCCTAAAGACAAAGATAAATTGTAAAAATTCAAAATATTTTTTAGTAACATATCTTAAATTCCCTTTCATTCACAAATCTTTATCATTCACATGGTAGTACTAATACCATACTTTAAATATCCATAATTGCCCACCAAAACTTATCACTGATTACAAAAAAGCGACCCTTTATTTTAAGCGAGGTACCCTTAAGTATCTACCACAGCATTGGCAAAAAGAGTTTTTCAAATAAAACAAGTACTTTAACACCATCTAACAAAAAAAAGCCCGATAAAGTCATAAATGGCTTTATTGAGCTTCTTATTTAATATTTGGACTTCTATCTTTTAATTGGTGATGGACCCATCATCATCCGGATCTTCAATATCAGCTGGATCTTTTTCTAAAAGAACCATTTTTTCCTTGTCGTTCCACGTCACTTTAAAACCTGTTGCTTTCGCAGCTTTGATAACGGGTAAATATGATTCTTCATTTGGTTTATAGGTTTTTAAGTCTTTTGAGCTAATTAGTCCTAAACCAAGAAGTAATTTATCTGACTGAATATAGGGTTTTCCATCTAGTAATTTCATTTGTTTAGCTAAATAAGGGAAAACTGCACCATTTACTTTCACTTTGAACGGCCCTGCCTTATTCGGTATTATTTTAGCGGGTTGTTTCGACGTATAAGATACTTTATCCACTCCAAGAACAGTACCTTCTCTCGTATTATCAGCCCCGCCATACATCTTGCCAGTTTCATAATCGAATACGACGGCCTGTACGTTTCCAATGTGTTGTGGTACTTCTTCATAGACATGACCTTTCGCCATTAGCTCCAATCTTGTATTTTGATTGACTCCCGGTTCCCAACGAACAGTGGGGTAGCTGGCCGAGTATATGCGCGGCGATAAAATGGCTTCTTGAATCGGTAATCCATGATCGATTACATTCATGATTGTCTCTGATACAGATGCAATAATTGTCGCCCCTCCTGGAGAGCCAAGGGCCAAGAATGGTTTACCGTCTTTTAGGACAAAGGTTGGTGCCATACTGCTTCTTGGGCGTTTCCCAGCCTCTACTTGATTGACTCCTCCCGGTAAAGCATCAAAATCAGTCATTTCATTATTAAGCATAAATCCATAATCAGGCACCATGATGCCCGAACCAAACACCTGTTCAATCGTGGTGGTATAAGAAACCATATTCCCCCACTTATCCATCACTGAGAAATGGGTGGTTTGTCCTTCAGGATGATTTTCCTCCACTTTTGGCATAGAAGAGGGTTCTTTCCCTTCATATTTCCAGGGGTCTCCTTCTTTAACGTCTGCAGTTGATTTATTTGGATTAATAAGTTTTCTTCTTTCTTTTATATATTCATCATCTAAAAGCCCTTTTTTAGGGACTTCATAAAAATCTTCATCAGCCATATAGGCTGCACGGTCAGCAAATGCCAAGTGCATGGCTTCAGTTAGATGATGAAGATACTCAGGAGAATTGATGCCCATGTTCTTCACATCATAACCTTCCATCAATTCTAGGATTTGTTGAACTGTCAAACTACCTGAACTAGGCGAAGCAGCACCTACTATTTCATATCCCCTATAATCGGACCTAATCGGTTCTCTTTCTTTAACCTCATATCGTTCCAAATCATCCGTGGTCATGACGCCTTGTCGCTCTTGAACTTCATTCACGAGTGCTTCACCGATTTCCCCTGTATAAAGTGCATCAGAGCCTTGTTCTTTTATTAATTTAAAAGTCTTGGCGAGATCCGGTTGAATGAGCGTATCGCCTTCTTTTAATGGTTCTCCACCAGGAATGAATACATTAGCAGCCGCTGGGTTATTTTTAAGCTTCGCTTTATTTTCTTCGATATATTGAGCCGCGGACCAGTTTACCTTTACTCCTCTTTCCGCTTGCTTAATGGCAGGCTTTATTACTTTCGATAAATTCATCGTGCCATATTTCTCAAGTGCCGTTTCTATTGCCTTTAAAGTCCCTGGAACCCCAACCGCCTTTCCAGTTACATGACGTTTACTGAACGGTATTACCTTTCCGTTTTTATCTAGAAAAAGTTCGGGAGTAACATTTTGTGGAGCCGTTTCACGGCCATCAAGCATGGTTATTTTATTTTCCTCTTTACTGTAAATCATGATGAAACCACCGCCGCCAATTCCCGACATCATCGGTTCAACTACATTTAACGATAGCTGAATGGCTGCAGCCGCATCAACAGCATTTCCACCTTGTTCTAATATCTTTCTACCTGCTTCAGCAGCTATTGGGTGGGAAACTGAAACGATTCCTTTTTTTGTTCCGGGTTTCATCGAATCGTCTACTCCAGGCACGCTGGCAATAACGGTTGAAACAACAAAAAAGAAACTGAAAGTAGCTAAAATTAAACTCTTTAGATAGGTCATCCATAAGTCCCCTTTCAAACGGATATCAATCCTTTTCATTTAATAAAAATGAAACTCTACTTCTGATAAAGAGTCTATAGGTGGGACAAACCCTATGTTTATCTATGAAGATAATTTTATTAACTTTCCAAGATTTCAGATGCCATCTTAAGATGCTTGAGCTGCAAGCGATATACCATTTTTCAATAATCAAAAAAGTTAAATACCCCCTTACCTATCGCTTGATTTTAAAAACGGTGGCTTTACCTCATATAACACACTCACCTCCTTAACTGATAAATGATGTAGTTTGGTAAAGCAACCGTCTTGATAGATATATAAACACACCTTTAATCTACTCTTTCAATATTATGACTATCTTCTAAAATAGTTGGCATATTCTTATTGCCTTGTTTCTTAAAGTATTGCAATGCAAGCAATATCGCAAACGAAGTTAATCCGATGATGTCAGTTATGGTTTCAGGATAGATTAATAGCAAGCCAATTATGATGGCAGTAATTCTTTCTATCCAGTGCATCCCGCGTATCCAATAACCGATTACACCAGCTCCAATAGCGATCATGCCAGTCATTGCCGTAAAGACGACCCATACCACTTCTATCCATGTGGAATCAATCATTAGCATTTGTGGAGAAAGGACGAAAATGTAGGGAATGATGAATGCAGCTATAGCAAGTTTAGAAGATTCTATCCCTGTCTTTAGCGGGTCTCCGCCAGACACGCCCGCTGCCGCAAAAGCTGCTAATGCGACAGGAGGGGTTATATCCGCGATAATACCAAAGTAGAATACGAATAGATGCGCCGATAAATCTGGTACTCCTAATAAAATGATGGCTGGTGCTGCAATCGTAGAGGTAATGACATAGTTCGCCGTGGTCGGTGACCCCATACCCAATACCAATGCTGCGACCATCGTAAGCATTAGTGTAGGAATTAAGTAACCACCAGCCAAATCAATTAAACCATTTGCCAGTTTTAGACCTAGCCCTGTCTTTGTGACAATCCCTACGATAATACCGGCGCTCGCCGTTGCTGCCGCTACCGCAAGTGCCGTTCGAGCTCCATCGACTAAGGCATATATGATATCACTAAATTTCATCCGAACATCTTTATTAAGGAAACCTACAACAATCGAGATAAGAATAGAGTATAAGGCTGCATGCGTTACCGTTATATTTGACATCAGCAACAGAATAATTGCGACGATTGGAATTAATAAATACACCTTTCCAATCACTTCTCTTTTACTAGGCATTTCTTCTTTTGTTAGACCACGCAAGCCAAGCCTCTTCGCCTCAAAATGCGTCATGATCCAAATGCCCGTAAAATAAAGAATGGCTGGAATAGTGGCTGCCTTCGCAATATCCCAATACGTAATGCCGTTGCCAATAAACTCTACCATTAGAAATGCTGCTGCTCCCATTATTGGTGGCATTAGTTGTCCACCTGTTGAAGCAGACGCCTCCACTGCACCAGCAAATTCTTTCTTATAGCCCAAATTTTTCATCATGGGAATGGTAAATGCTCCTGAAGTAACCACATTTGCTACAGAACTTCCGCTGATGGTTCCTTGCAAGGCACTTGAAAAAATCGCAACCTTTGCAGGTCCTCCAACCCTTCTACCTGCTATTGCAGTTGAGAGATCATTGAAATATTGGCCAACCCCAGTTCGAATAAGGAAGGAACCAAATAGTAAAAACAGGAAGATGAAGGTTGATGATATTGCCAACGGAGTTCCCAATATCCCTTCTGTAGAGAAGAACATCGTCTGGACCATCCGTTCAAACGTTAGACCGCGATGTGATAGAAAACCAGGCATGTATTGACCAAACAGCCCGTATAAAATGAAGAGAACCGCAATAGTGGTGATAGGAATGCCTACAGCTCGCCTCGTAGCTTCTAACACTAGTAAAATGGCCAGTAATCCGACCGTGAAATCCAGCGTACCTAAACGGCCAACATTCATGACCAAGTCTTCGAAAAATAACGGCCAATACGCGCCGACCCCTATACTAAGAACAGCTAAAACAATATCGTACCATGCAATTTGAAACTTTCCTTTTTGTCGTTTCTTCCGATTTGCAGGAAATAATATAAAGATTAAAGATAACGCAAAACCTAAATGAATCGTTCTTTGAATCTGTGCAGTAAAAACACCAAAAATGGCTGTATACAATTGGAATAAAGAAAAAGCTAAGAGGCCGATAAATGCTATATAACCCAACATCCCTTTTAATTTTCTCGTTCCTGCTTCGGGATCGTATTTCTCTAAAAGCTTCTGTTGTTCTTCTTCCGTTAAGTACTTCACTTTTTCTTTATCATCATCCATTCATATTCACTCCATTCCTTTGTTCCCAAAATGAAATTTTTTTCGTTGAAACCCTGATCCATGTTCCTGGTTTTATAAACTTGGAAAGCGGCATTGTTTGATTTTTATAGATTAACCGATGATTAGCTATAACTTGCCCAATCCTCAAATCGATATATTCAAATGTCCGATCCATATTTTTGATATAATACGTACCATTTTTTTCTTCAAAAACTTCCCTACCCTCCGCATTAGAAGGCATGCCGACTGCAAAGTCATCATAGGCAAGCTCTGTTTGTCTAATTAAATTTTCTGAGAGGTGGTAGGTCTCAATCACTTCCGAGAGGTGGATAGAATGTGTATATTCTATTTGAAAGGTGTTTTCTGTTTTTAAAGGTAAGTAAGCAAGTAACTCACCTTTATCTTGGTAGGATAATGCGATGACTTGTTTATACGGTATGAAACCAAGTAAAGCGATGAACAGTAGAAGTGTTAAAAAAACCGCAAGTTTCTTAAAAGACTTAAATCTCATCAATACCTCCACACTATAAGAAACAACGAAATCGATAGCGAGCTATCGACCGTCGAAGCATTTATCTAGTAATCCCCTTTTCTTTAAAATATTTAGCTGCACCAGGATGTAGTTCCATTTTGCCTAATCCTTCAAGTGCCGTTTCAGCAGTAATTAATTTACCTTTTGCATGCGTGATTTTATCCGTATTCTCATACATAGCCTTAGTCATTTTGTAAACTAAATCCTCATCAACGTCTTCTCTAACAACTAACATAGCTTTAACAGCAACGGTCTTTACATCGGATTTAATCTTATAAGTCCCACTCGGAATGGTATCCTCTGCATAATACGGATACTTTTCAACTAATTCTTTAATTTTCTCATCTGCAATAGGAAGGACAATAATCTCATTTTGTACTGAGAGTGCCTCTACTGCACCAGTTGGAGTCCCAGCTGTTATAAATGCTGCGTCAATATTTCCAGCTTGAATTCCATCCGTAGACTCATCGAAGGAAAGATTTTGTGCTTTAATGTCCTTTTTTGATAATCCATGTATTGCTAGTATTTGCATGGCATTAATGTACGCTCCTGATCCAGGTGCCCCAACTGATACTTTATTCCCTTTTAGATCCTCAACTGATTTAATTTTACTTTTAGTTGTTGTTACAAGTTGTACAGTTTCTGGATATAAAGAGCTGATAGCCTGGATATTATCAATTGGATTTCCCTTGAACATTTCTTTTGCTTCAACAGCATAGGCGGCAATATCTGTCTGTGAAAAAGCTAGTTCAGCTTCTCCAGCTCTTAGCGTTTCCATATTCTCTGCTGAAGCACCCGATGTTTGGGGTGTAATATTCGCATTGGTATTGTCGGTGATGACATTTCCAATTTGGCCACCAAGTGGGTAATATGTACCACCTGTCCCACCGGTTAAAAGACTCAAGTTCTGTCTTTCGTCACCTGATGCCCCTTCATTTCCCTTGCTACAAGCGGTTACCAGTATAAGTGTCAGGATCATTCCGAATAAAAAAAGAATTTTAAATCCTTTCATAAAACCCCCCCTTTTTCATTTTTATCATCCATTAATGAGACGATATTATTAGTAGTATTCTGTGAAAAATCTCATTTTCCTCCATTTTACAATTGGAAATAAAAACCATAATTTCTTTCTTTCATTGTACCCTCTGGATTAACTCGTCTTAATTTACTAAATATTCAATCTCCTTTAAAGATAATATTGACTCATCCATTTGAGAAATATATTATTGTTATACAATTATAAGTGCAGATTATATACGACTCTTGACAGGATGAGTTCAGTGACGTTTACAACCTACTATTAAAATCTGACTGACAGAGGTGATCTTATTAATTTCCTATCCCTTCGTTATTTTATTGAGGTTTCAAACCACCTTAGTTTCAGCAAAGCCTCCAAAATTCTTCATATATCCCAACCGGGATTGAGTCAACAAATCTCAACACTAGAAAATCAACTAGGTTTTAAGCTTTTAAATCGGACGACACGAAAAATAACGTTGACCGAAGAAGGAGAGTATATTTACAAGAAGCTCGCTCCATCCTTTGATGACATTGAAAAAACGGTAAGCAATATCGTTGAGAACAAAATCGTCCCCAAACCGAAAATCAAAATTGCCACAATCCCTTCAGCTGCTAGTATTTATATACCGAATTTATTAAAGAAAATACTTATCGAATTTCCTGAAGTAGAAGTGGACCTCCAAGAAACCACTTCCGCAAGGGCCGTTAAGCTAGTTAAGCAGCAAAAGTATCACATCGGTTTCATTCGAACTCCCATACATAATAACCTTATCGCTAATGAAGGGGTCAACATGATTGAATTCGAACGATCTCCTTTGCAATTAGTCGTTTCTTTTGATCACTGGCTAGCTCAAAAGGATTCCATACAATTACATGAAGCGAAGAATGAACCTTTTATTCATTATCATTCAATACAAGCCCACTCTCTTCAATTTCTTTTGGAAAAGGCATGTTCAATCTCAGGTTTTTCACCAAAAAAATTATGTGAAGGATCAGAGCTATTAACGATTGCCAATTTAGTTTCAAATAATTTAGGCGTGGCCCTCATGCCTAAAGACATGATTGATTTATTAGAAACCAAGAAAGTGAAGGCAATAGACATCGAAAATGTTAATTTGTCGAGTTCCATATCTGCTGTTTGGAAAAATAGCGAACAGACACCTTTCTTGATCGACAAGATTATCCATACCCTCCAGACCAACGTTCTTCTTGATATGTAGAATGCCTGAAATGATAAATACCTTAAGAGAATCATTGTGTAGGTAACCTCTTTTATAAGTACGGTTTATATGTATATAAAAACATCCTATTTTTGTTATGCCCCTTTCAATGTTAGCATTTTGTTTATACAACATTTGAAAGGATGATAAATAAATGTCAAATGAAATTTCTAAATTTTCCATATTCGGTTTAGGTCCGATTGGCATGGAAATTCTCCGTAGTGCCTACCTTACTAATCCTCATTCGATTATTGGTGCTGTAGATATTAACCCCCAAAAGATTGGGAAGGATATTGGGTTGCTATTGAATGAAAATAAAATGAATGTGAATGTAGTCTCTAGTATCCACGAAGTAAAAACCAATGCAGAGCACCCCATTGCCCTCCATGCAACTGGATCTAATGCAAACCAAGTATGGCCACAAATTAAGGAGCTTTTAGACCATGGATTTTCAGTGGTGTCCACTTGCGAACAGCTTTCATTTCCTTGGGAGCGCCATCCTGACCTTGCCAAGGAGATAGATAGTTATGCAAAGAGCAAAGGGCTAAGTGTCATCGGGACTGGTATTAATCCAGGATTCATCATGGATACCATGGCTATCTGTTTTTCAACGGTAGTAACAACGGTAGACAGAGTACTTATCAATCGGAAGGTCGATGTTTCGAAGCGTCGCCTCCCCTTACAAAAAAAAGTAGGGATCGGTATGACTAAAGAAGAATTCGTATCATTAGCTGAACAGGATAAGATAGGACATGTTGGTCTTGAAGAATCAGTAAGATTGATTGCATATGGCCTAGATTGGGAGCTTTCTAGTTTAAATAATATCATTGAGCCAACGATTGCTAGAGAAGATATAACCGTCCCACTTACGTCCTTGAAAAAAGGGGCGGTTAGCGGGCTACATCAAGTAGCAAGGGGTTTGACCTCTACGGGAAAAGAAATTTGCTTGGACCTAGTCATGTCTGTAGGTACTACCCAAGAAGATGAGATTATTATTGAAGGGAACGAGACGCAAAGACTCCTTATACCAAATGGAATATTCGGCGATACCGCTACTGCCTCCATGGTTATTAATACAGCTAAACAAATTGATGCGATTAGAAAACCAGGATTACTTACCATGGCTGACATCGGCCTGCCAAGAAACAGCCATCAATCTGAGTTTGTATCCATCTAAAGTTGTGCCACCCCCTGCTTTTTCACTAAGTAGTCATTATACACATGGTATATTTCACAAAAAATAAACCCCGAATGAATCGGGGTTTATTTAAGCATGTATGCTCAATATTCACACAATAATTCAAAACGTTTCAATCCTTTTGGAATGAATCTTCGTAAACGAATTTCATGGCAGTTTCTCCATCTGCATAAGGGGCTTGTTCTGCATAATCGGTCGCTTCATTTACTATAGTCATCAGCTCATCGTTAATCTGTTTCTCAAGCTTATCATCAAGTATCCCTATTTCATTTAGATAGGCACCAAAGGTTACAATTGAATCTTTTTTTTTCGCTTCTGACACTTCCGCTGAAGAGCGGTATGTACTGTCATCATCATCACTTGAATGAGGTGTTAGCCTGTAGGAAACCGTTTCAATTAAACTTGGGCCCTCACCACGCCGCCCCCTGTCAGCCGCTTCTTTCACTGCTCGATACACTTCAATTGGATCATTTCCATCAACCGTTATGCCTGGCATCCCATATCCAATAGCACGTTCTGATACTTTTTCACAGGCTAACTGTTTCTCAATCGGAATAGATATGGCATATTGGTTATTCTCACACATCAAGATGACCGGAAGTTTATGAACTCCCGCAAAATTCGCTCCTTCATGGAAGTCACCTTGATTAGAAGACCCTTCCCCAAATGTAACAAATGAAACGAGATCTTTCCCCTCCATCTTAGCTGCCAGCGCAATGCCAACTGCATGTGGCACCTGCGTGGTAACCGGCGATGATCCTGTCACGATACGATGCTTTTTTTGTCCGAAATGGCCTGGCATTTGCCGCCCCCCTGAATTGGGATCTTCAGCCTTCGCAAAAGCCGATAACATTAAATCTTTTGCCGTCATGCCAAACGCTAACACCACTCCAAGGTCACGATAATAAGGAAGTACGTAATCCTTTTCACGATCCAATGCGAAAGCGGCTCCTACTTGAGCGGCCTCCTGCCCTTGACATGAAACCACAAATGGTATTTTCCCTGATCGGTTCAATAACCACATCCGCTCATCAATACGTCTGGCTAATAGCATCATTTTATACATTTCTAATACCTTTTCATCACTAAGGCCTGCTTGTAAATGACGTTTTTCCCCCATGCGAATCACCCCTACTCTAATAATAATATAATTAAACGAACACTTATTATCTGGTTTTAATACCTGGTACTAATTAAATACTATATCATTCTACCACTTTTTTTTTATTGATTAAACTATTAGAGATGATTTTTCATTAAAAAAAGAAACAAATGCTTAAAGTAAAGGCTTGCAAATAAGAACGATGTCTTTAAAAAATTTTCTACCAATTAGGTACTTTTATCTTCGAAAGAGGCGACAGTCGATTGTGACTGGAATATTTCCATTGATGAATTATCACTAAACAATGCAAAAATAAAAGGCATCAAAGAAGCACAATAAAAGCTAAAGAAATTTTTGTAGTGGGGTTTTTAAAGAAGAGTTGAAAGTAAAAGTGGCCATTGTATTTGGATTAGGACGTGGTTTCGCACCTTTCAATATATAACAACCAAAGTGAGCATAATTGCGCGTAACGCTATAAGCATCTTTTCTTAGTCCAATTTATTAGCACTAAGTTACGCTTCTTCCCTCTGATTTTCCCATATGCAAAACCCCGACGATTTGCCGGGGCATTTTCACATATGAAAGGTCTCATAATACTCCAACAGCCGTTCCGCCAATTTCTTCGGCGTGTTTCGAAAGGCATCATTTGTACTGCCGGCCAAATGTGAGGTGATGGTCACATTGTCCAGCCGCAGGAATGGACTATCATTACCCAACGGCTCATGATCAAAGGTATCGATAGCCGCTCCAGAAATTTCTTTATTTTGCAACGCTTTAATGAGGTCGTCTTCCTTAATAAGTCCCGACCTCGCTGTATTGACGATGATAGCCGTTTCCTTCATTTTTTGAAAGTGTTCATAACGGATCATATTTTTTGTCTCTTCTGTTAGCCGTCCATGCATTGTAACGACATCAGACTGAACAAGTAACGTTTCCAGGTCAACTTGTTCGAAGTCGGTCTGACCTTTATAATACGGGTCGTGGAATATGATGCGTGCATCAAATCCGCTTAAGAAACGTCCAACGAGTTGACCGATGTTACCAAATCCTATTATACCGATGGTCCTTTCTTGGAGTTCTGGAACATAGTCATCATTTGGAAAATCCTTTCGCCATTTTCCCTGTTTTAAAGCGGAGTGGGAACGAGCGATATTCCGTAATTCTGATAGCATCAAACCGACTGTAAATTCAGCGACGCTACGGGCGTTCCGTCCTGGTGTATTAATGATTTTAATATCTCTATTTTTCGCCAGAGTCCCGTTGACATTTTCCGTGCCACCACGGAGGACACCGATTACCTTCAAATTACTAGCGGCAAGGATTAACGTCTCATTAATAGGTGCAAATTGCGTAATGATGATGTCAAATTCCTCTATGTCCTCGAGCAAATAGTCCGGTAACTCCACGACTTCGCTCCCTCCATTTTCTATCCTTAAATTGTCTTCTTGCAACTGTTCCAAATTCTCATGTTTCCACTCCCGGACAGTAATGTCCATTCCGGCATCAGCTAGTTTTTTCAAGCCCTGCTCCATCATACCTTTTGGAATGAATAAATCAGCGATGGCTAAGCATTTCATTGTCGGACGCCCCTTTCCCATAATCTTTTCTATATTTTTACCGCATTAACATCCCGCCTGTGGCGTCGAGAGTAGCGCCCGTTATGTAATTTGCCTTTTGGGAAACCAAAAAGCAGGCAATATCGGCGATTTCCTTTGCTTTTGCGACTCGGCCAAGCGGAATGCGATTCACATAATAATCTTCATTCTTCTCAAGTGATTCTCTGATCATGTCGGTTTCGACAATGCCTAACGCTAGGTTATTCACATTAATTTTATTCTTAGCAAGTTCACGGGCAAGCGAGATTGTAAAGCCCACCATCCCCGCCTTGCTTGCCGCATAATGGGCGTGCCCGGTAGTCGATCCTTGAAACGCAGCCTGCGACGTGATATTCAAGATTTTTCCGGGTTTGTTCCGTTCAAGGCAGTGATTGGCAAAGGTTTTACATGTTAGAAAGACACTGGTCAAATTGATGTCCAACGTTTCATTCCACTCTGCTAACGACATATCCTTCACAAAGCTCGTTGGCCATACACCGGCATTATTTATCAGCAAGTCTACCTCACCGAATTGACTAATGCTCTTTTGAATCAACTCAACAGCTGCATCAGCATCGGCTAAGTTCACTTGGAAAGAGACAGCTTCACATCCAAGGGACTTAACTTCCTCGACCACTTCTTGTGCTTTTTCCTTATTGCCTTGGTATGTTAAGACGACGTTAGCACCATCACGCGCTAAAGAGAGGGCGATTTCGCGGCCCACTCCCCGGGAACCTCCCGTGATAATTGCCGTTTTTCCTTGAATTCCTAAATCCATAATATTAAATTCCTACCTTCCATATTTTTTCCATATAATTAAGTGTTTCTTTATAGCGACTATACTTCTCGGCATATATTTTTCCTTTATTCGGATTCGGTTGTATGATGCGATTGATATTCACCATTTTGATGGCTGCTTCCTTAATAGATTCATAGTGTCCCTTCATTACCGCGGCGCACATGGCAGTACCAAGCGTACCATGCTCTTTCACTTCGACGATTTCAAGTGGAATCTGCAAGGAATCTGCAAACATCTGAAGCCATACACCTGATTTGGTTACTCCACCGGCAATTCGTGAGGAATCTGGTTTATCAGCATACTTAAGCAATCGCTCGATATGGTACATATGGCTAAACACGATTCCTTCATAAACCGCTCTTACGAAATGCTCCTGCTTATGCCAACTATTCATGCCGATAAAACAAGAGGTCGCATTCGGGACCGAGTTTGACCCGAACAGGAAAGGAAAAAAGAGTAGATTACTATCCTCCGGGGCAGTGGAACCTACCATTTCATTGCAACAATCATACACCGACCTACCTTGCTTCTCATATTCAAGCTTCTCCCCGACCATGAACTTATCAATAAACCATTCAAGATTGCTAGCTGATGTTGGGCTTGCTTCCGTAGTGAGCCAGTAGCCAGGCAAACAATAGATTGACGTCATGAATAAATCTTTATCGATGACTGGTTTTTTCGTGATGTATTCATTGATGCTCCATGTTCCAGCGACGATGCATAGCTTATTTTCTTCCACTAGACCCGAGGCTATGGCTGAAGCGGCAATATCGAAAATTCCCCCGGCAATCGGGGTCCCTTCCCTTAGCCCTGTTGCTTCTGCAGCTTCTTTAGTGATGCAGCCACATATGTCAGTCGATTGTTTAAGTGGGGGAAGCTTCTGCATGATATTCCGTAGTCCGAAAAAATTGAGCAATCCTTCATCGAAACATTGATCCCTCACATTCAATAAGCTTGTTCCTGATATATCCGTCAATTCCAAATAAGCTTCGCCCGTCAACTTAAATCGTAGGTAATCCTTAACCGTGAATATATAATCTGCCTGATTAATTACATCTTGATCATGGTCTTGCAACCAAGCCAGCAATGCGACTGGCTGACCCGCCCAAACAGATTGCATCGTCTTTGGAAGCACTTCAGTCTCGAAGCGGGGATCTGCATACCATTCATCTATATACTTCTTCGCGCGGTTATCAGTGGAAATGATCCCGTTATATGGCGACCCGCCCTCTTTCGTTGCTAAATAGAGACCGTTTCCGTGACCAGTAATGGATATACCAACAATTTGCCCTGCATCTATCTTCGATGTTCTCAATACTTCTTTTATTACCGTAACGTTGGCTCCCCAAAGCTCATCAATGTCCCGTTCCGTATGAAATGGCTTTGGCATGATCATCTTTGTCTTTTGCGAGGCAATCTCCACTTCTTTTCCAGTTAGTGTGTAAAGGGCTGCTTTCGTAACTGTGCCACCATTATCAATACCCAGCAAATACTTCTCCATTACCTTTTCCCCCCTTAACCAAAAATAGATGCGATTTTGATAAGTAACCATCTAAATGCATGGAGTCCACGGTCATTAGCGAGTTTAGTAGTCTTGCTCTTTAGGGCCAAAGGAGTCATTGAAATTCCAGTGGCAAGAACGGCTGGAAGGGGCAAAAAAGATTGTTACTGCTATTGGCCAATCAGCATTGCGATTCATAAAATCAAATAGAATCAGGAAGCCATCTCAACTATGTGTCAATTGACGTACTTTCACCTTCAATAATCCACGATTTTAATATGCTCTATACGTTTCATAGGCTTCCTCAGCTGTCCCGTTCTGGTGGATAATTACATTTAATGCAGCTACAACACCAGAAGGATGTCTGTCTTGTGTAATGTTTCGTCCAACCGCTACCCCCTTTGCACCAACGTCCATACAATGCTTGACGAACAAAAAATAATCGAGTATGTGCCTGGTTTTTGGCCCACCCAAGGCCAGCACGGGTCGCTGCGCTCTTTTTACAATTTCAGCATCCCCTGCATCCCCTGTAAAACGGGTCTTGATAATATCCGCACCCAGCTCTGTCCCAAGTCGCGCACCAGCTGCGATCACTTTCGGGCTATTGGACTCCTCACTCGTAACTGCATAGCCAATGGGCAACGACTCACACATAAATGGCATGTTCCAATTATCTGCCTCACGGGCTAATTCCCATGCAATTTGATGGGAAGTTGCTTCGTTAGGGGCACCCGGAAACGTCATAGATATAATCCCATCTGCTCCCATCTTGAGTGCATCCTCAACGGTTACTAATCCCATTGTATTCGGCACACTCGAATCAAATACTCCCGTCGATAAATCTGCACGGATGAGCATTCCTACGCCTGTAAAGGAATTGGCGTAGGTCTTTGCCATGCCATAAGTTACAAGTACTGCATCAAGGCCACTTTCAATCATCTTTGGCAATTCACCAATTGTGTCATCAATGCCCGTGGTATTCGTCGAGAAGTAATGGCCATCAAGTGCCAGTGTGATAGACTTCCCATCTCGTGCAAATATGTTACCCATTCGTCTTGTTTTTGACATGTAATCTCCCCCGTTACTTTATAATAAGAACAAAAAATCCTCACAAATAATTGACAGCCATCTGTCAACATTTGTGGGGATTCGCCTAATCACATACAATTCGGTACTTATATTTTATTATCCGTTTAAAGTTTTCTTACTACAATATATTCACTTTCCTTATACATATGAATTTATTCTACCTCATATAAGAAAATGCCCAAAAAAGGTCTTTCTCAAGAAATAAATTAAGTCAATGTTGTCTTATTAGGTTGAAGTTCCGGGTTTTCACTGTATTCTTCAACCTTCAGGGTTTCGGCATCAAGAAAATCCAAACGACGATTTTTAGTTTCGGGAAATACCCAAGCCCATATAGCCAATAAGAAGAATAAACCGGCTCCGGCTAAGATTATCGGCTCATACCCATACACAGGAAATACTGCTACTGTGATTAGCGGAGGAATTGCTGAAAGACCGCGGCCAATTTGGAGAGCCCATGAAATTCCTGTTGCCCTCACGTCTGTAGGGAAAATTTCACTAAATAATGATCCAAAAACAGAGGCACCATTCGAACCAAAGTATAAAAAGAAAATCGGTACTAAAATCCACAACGAGTTAATTAAACTCGACCATGTAAAATAAAGGGCGATACCGCCAAGGGCCGCAACTAGGCCTAGATAACTTAAAGTTATTTTTCTTCCCCATTTATCTGCTGTGTAACCGGCAATAAAAGATCCCACTAAACCTGCGAATGCAGTGAAGAATAACCACCATCCCGCCGCACCCATTTCGAATCCTTCGTATTTGACTAAATATGTTGGAAGGAAGTTGGTTATGCCATAGTAAGCGAAATATTGCAACACGGCAGCAATCAAAGCGATTGTGAAAGGTTTCCAGAAGCGTCTTAAGCCATACTTTTTTCGCCAATCGACTTTTTCAATAGCTATTTGTTTATTTTGAACTTCTTCCTCCCAAACTTTTGATTCTTTCACACCTTTTCTGAGCCAGAGAGCAAATAAGACTGGGATAGCAGAGATAATGAAAGTCCAACGCCATCCGATTATTGGGAGGACAAATCCACCCATAGTTGCTCCCAAGAAAATCCCCATATAGGCGCCACCATATAGCATACTACTCCAAAATCCACGTTGTTTAGAAGGTACTGATTCACTTACGAGTGCCTGCGCTGCACCGTATTCACCTCCTAAGCCAAATCCAGCAACAGCAGTCCAAACAATCAACCACTCATAATTGAATGAAAAGCCTCGCATCAGTGTCGCTAAACAGAAAATAACTAATGTTGCGATTAAGATTTTTTTACGCCCCACTCTATCTCCTAAATAACCAAAAAAAACACCACCAATTGCAAGGAAAGCAAGTTGAACTGAAAAAACAGACGCGACTTGTCCAGTTGTTAACTGCAAAGCTGTTGCCATTGGAATTACAAGGAAACTTAATACAAATACTTCATAATAATCAAAAATCCATCCAATATAAGCCCCAAAGAAAATTTTATATTTACCTTTATCCATTTTTTCATTTTGTGGCCGAACGCTACTTATCATAATTAAGCCTCCTATGATTGATCATTGTATATATTTGAAAATTCAGTTTATTAAAAGCGTTTTAATTCCTTTTTTTGATACGTATACAGCGGGAACGAAAGAAGGTATGAACTAATAATAAGTGGGTTTTAGCTGTTAGAATCAGATTACTAAGATACTTCATAGTCATTATATATTTGTAATCGTTTACATTTTTCTATCGAGAAGAAACCACTATAAATAGAACCTTTTTTTAGTCTTTATCTTTTTGATCAAGATGAATCTCTATTGATTGGGTTGCTGCATCTAAACTATTTTTGATATGTTCTCTCATTAATAACTCAGCTTGTTCTCCATCTTTTAGCTTGATAATTTTATAAAGTGCTAGATGTTCTTTCGCAGCAGCAAAACTACGAAATTTGTTTGTTTTAGGACCTAGTCCGCGATAACGCATAATATGATCATTCATATTATTCAATACTTTTACAGCTGTTCGATTGCCGCTAACATCGTACAACAAATGGTGTATTTTATCGCCATATAAGATTACTCTTTCACTATCAGATTGCTCAGCAGCTTGAACTAATAAATCCGTATATAATTTCATTTCAGATAATTCACTTTCTGAAATCTTTATTGCGGCTTCTTTTGCGACTAAGCCTTCCAATAAACTACGAACTGTAAAGATTTCTTTTGCTTCTTGGACTGAAACAGGAGCTACTTTAATCCGACCATTAGGGAGGCGTACGATTAATTCTTCCAGCTCAATTCGATGTAAAGCTTCGCGAATAGGTGTACGACTAATTTCAAGTTGTCCTGCTAATGCTTTTTCATTGATTTGTCGGGACGGCTCTAACTTTCCAGAAATGATAAGTTTCTTCAATTCCATATAGACAAAATCTTTTGCTGAGTACCTTTTACTATCTATTGAGGTAAGATCCATGGGTAACCTCCTCTCTGTATTTAGTATAATTGTATACACTTATACCATAATTCAATTAAATATATTTATCCAATTAATGTCAATATTCTACTCGAATCTATTTTAAAAAACGAAGCTATGTAAAGCTGATTACAACGTTATATAATTGGCTGACTATAATAGATTTTAAAAACATATAATTTCCCTTTTGACCGTTGAAAACCTTGTTATTTTAAACAAAAAATAATTGTGCTAAATTAACTGTGAACGAGATAAAGAAAAATGGATCTGTCTAATCATTCCATTTCCTTAAGAATTTCCACAAAATAAAGAGGCAAAAATGTTATATCAACGTTTCTGCCTTTTACTAATTATATAATTCCGTTGCAGTTATCGCTTTAAGGATAGCCCATGTTTTATTTTCAATAACATCTATTGAATTGATTTCTTGCATAATCACTCATAGACGAATAGAGCCATAATGATGTCGACCCTCGAAAAGAAACGAAATGATACTCTCATGATAAGGTATAAATTTCTTTAATTCTATTAGCTTTAAGATTTCCTCTTCAGAAGCCCATTTCGCCGCTTGGACCTCTTCAGTCTGTAATATTAAATCATTCACATGAACGTCATATTCAATCAAATAATAATCATCGAATCCGCGTTCAAAGTTAATAGTAAAGTGTGGCCGTATCTTTTCAAAGTCATAATGAATCCCCAACTCCTCGAATAACTCTCTTGAAGCAGCCTGCTGACTTGTATCTCCTGCAACCGCACTACCGCCACAAGTGATATCCCAAAGGTTTGGCCACCCTTGCTTAAAGGGCTGACGTTGCTGAACCAGCATTTCTCCTTTTGAATTAAATATACATACGTGTACTATTAAATGAAACTCGTCTAGCGTTAGTTCATCTCCACGGGTTATTTGTTTTTCTAATATATTTCGATGCTTATCATATAAATCCCACTTTTCCATTGCTAACTCCTTATGTATATTTTTGAACAAGGTCCCAATAAAAAACCCAAACATCTATATTCGAGTTTGGAGCTTTAAGTCAATCTTTACTTCTACTATAGCCTAAAACTAAAATAGCAATTATCATTCTATCTAATATTCTGGTTTTCCACACCAAATTTTGGACAGAAATCATTCAAAAAAAGAGACAGGTACAAATCCTGTCTCATTTCATCAGATTAAGCGTGAAAATTCATCCCGTCTGTTGTTGCTTTTATGACTCCTGTGCGGACGACAAAGTTTCCAAAGTGTTCACCTTCCTGCCGCTCTTTCGCATAACTAGAAAGAAGTACACGCAACTCACTTAATATTTCTTCTTCGCCAATATTTTCGCGGTACATTTTACTTAGACGGCTGCCATCAAAAGCGGCCCCGAGATACATATTGTATTTGCCTGGCGCTTTTCCGATAAAACCTATTTCCGCGAGGGCCGGACGTGCACAACTGTTAGGACAACCCGTCATACGGATGGTGATTTCTTTATCCCGCAGACCGTTTTCATCAACAATGCTCTCGATTTTCTCAAGTAAATCCGGTAAATAACGCTCAGCTTCTGCCATTGCCAAACCACATGTGGGAAGTGCAACGCATGCAAGTGAACTGCGACGAAGAGCTGAATAATGCTTGCCATCCGTCAAACCGTACAGTTCCATCAATTCATTGATTTCGTTCTTTTTTTGGCTTGTGACGTTGGCAATGATCAAATTTTGATTCGCCGTTAACCGGATATCCCCTGTATGGATTTTAGCGATTTCACGCAAACCAGTCATCAACTTGTAATCATCGAAATCTGCGATCCGACCACTTTGGATAAACAGTGTGTAATGCCATTTGTCTTGCACACCTTTCACCCAGCCATAACGGTCCCCGTTATGGTCGAAATGATATTCTTTCGCTTCATCCAGGCTCCAACCAAGACGGTTTTCCAGTTCAGCTTTTACATTTTCCAAGCCAAGCCGATCCACCGTATACTTGAAGCGGGCATTTTTTCGGACGGAACGATTTCCATAATCCCGTTGAATCGTAATGATCTTTTCCGCTACATCCAGAATTCGGTCTGGTGTGCAAAAGCCGATTACTTTAGCAAGCTGAGGATATGTAGCTGTGTCGCCATGCGTCATTCCCATGCCGCCACCTATCGCAACATTAAAACCAACAAGTTTACTATCCTCAACGATTGCAATGAAGCCTAGGTCTTGTGAATATACATCAATATCATTCGATGGCGGAACAGCGATACCAATTTTGAACTTCCGTGGTAAATAGAGCGGCCCGTACATCGGTTCCACTTCTTCTATTTCCGGTGTTCCGACCACCTTCTCTTCATCAAGCCAAATTTCATGATAGGCCCTTGTTCGGGGCAATAAATAATCACTCAGCCTTTTTGACCATTCATAAACTTCGCCATGAATGTCAGATTGATAGGGGTTGGAGTTGCACATGACATTTCGGTTCACATCACCACATGCAGCAATCGTATCGAGCATGGATGCATGAATATCTTGTATGGTTTTTTTCATATTCCATTTTAAAATACCGTGCATTTGAAACGTCTCGCGTGTAGTCAGCTTTAACGTGCCATTTCCATATTTTTGGGCAAGTTCGTCCATAACAAGCCATTGCGCAGGCTGCGCCACTCCACCGGGCATCCGGACGCGCAGCATGAATTGATAAGCTGGCTCAAGCTTTTGCTTCTGGCGTTCATTACGAAGATCACGGTCATCCTGCAAGTAACTGCCATGATGTTTCATCAAACGGTTATCATCATCCGGAATTCCGGCACTGATCCGGTCTTCCATGACTTCCATGAGCGTACCGCGCAAGTAGTTGCTTCTTTCTTTTATCTCCTCGACGTCACTTGGCGGGCCGTCAGGTGCTTTTAGTATTGATTTTAGAGAATCCACCATATTATTTCTCTCCTTTCGATCCAAACTCAGTATACATCTCGTTGATATCTTTTTTCTTTTTGCATATCGGTAAGATAGACTACCGCTTCCTCACGGCTCATGCTACCTTCTTTCTCGATGATTCCAATAAGGGTTTCATGGACATCATGTGCCATGTTTTTCTCATCTCCGCAAATATAAACGGCTGCACCTTCTTGCAACCAACCATATAATTCAGCACTATGTTCAGTCATCCGGTTCTGCACATATACTTTTTCATCGGTATCACGCGAAAACGCAACATCCATCTTCGTTAACACACCTGACTTCAGCCATTTTTGCCATTCGGTCTGGTAAAGGAAATCCGTCACGAAATGTTGATCTCCGAAAAACATCCACGATTTACCTTGTACGCCCGCTTCCTCACGTTCCTGCATAAACGAGCGGAACGGAGCCACGCCTGTTCCTGGTCCAACCATGATGATTGGTGTAGTAGGGTCACTCGGCAGCTTGAAATTTTGATTTTGTTGAATGTAAATCGGCAAAGTATCGCCAGGTTTTAAACGGTCTGCACATAATATAGAGCAAACACCGTTCCGTTCACGCCCATGTGCATTGTATCTGACTGCTCCTATTGTCAAATGGACTTCATCCGGATTTGCTGATAAAGAGCTCGCAATCGAATAAAGACGGGCCGGCATTTTCCGAAGAGTGGAAACGAACTCTTGTGCCGAATCTCCCCACTTACCGAAATCACGGATTAGATCAAGCAGGTCTCTTCCTTGACGGTATGCTTTTAACTTTTCTTCATTTCCTGGTGATAATAGCTCCCGTAATTTTTCATTACCTGTAAGCTGTGCAGCCTGCTCAAGAAGCAATTTCGTCAATACGGTAATTTCCAAATGAGATGTGAGTGCCTCTTTTAGCGAAAGAACATCTCCCTGTTTATTGACAGTCACCTTTTCTTCAGGCGGCCATTGGATTTCCTCAAGTATAAGATTCACAACAGCAGGATCATTTTCTGGATAGATCCCAAGACTATCCCCAGGTTCGAACGTCAGTCCTGACCCTTCCAGCGATAATTCAAGATGACAAGTTTCTTTATTCGAGCCACGACCATTCAAGTTTAAATTCTCCAGCACTTCTGCTTTAAATGGATTTTCCCTCGAATATACTGATTCACCAGCAACTGATTGCTCAGCAGAAGGGACAATAGTCGCTTCCCCAGCCTCACTTAAGCTCGCAATAACACCTTCTAGCCATTCCGTTGCAGGTTCATCGTAATCCAAATCGCAATCAACGCGCGGATAAAGCCTTGTTCCGCCAAGCTCCTCTAACCGCTCATCAAAATCTTTCCCCGTCTGGCAAAAAAACTCATACGAGCTATCTCCAAGCGACAGAACGGAAAAATGAAAATCATCCAATTTCGGCGCACGTCTTCCATTAATAAATTCATGAAAGGTCAACGCATTATCCGGCGGATCGCCTTCACCATGCGTACTGACAGTAATAAGAAGGTTTTTGACCTTCTTCAAATTGTTCGGCTTAAATTCACTCATGGATGAAGTGACTACCTGAAATCCTCTCTCGTCAAGCTTCTTAGCCGCTTGTTCAGCAAGCCTTTGGGCATTGCCTGTCTGAGATCCGTAGAGAATGGTCACTTCTTTTAATATGGTTTTTTCTTGTTGTTTAACAAGAACTTGCGATGGTGCTTCTGTTAACGGAGAAAAAGACTGGGTCGCAGACAAATAACCGCTCAACCAAACTTTTTGTGTATCTGTCAAATTTGGCAATAGGCGATTAAGTAAATCTGCCTGTTCTTGACTAAACGGACTGTTCATTACCTGAAGTTGCAACGATTTCCACCTCACAAAAGAATAATAACTTCACACTTATGTATAACGAATATTCAAATATTTAATTCTATTATAAAAACATAAAATAACTAAATCGACAATCTACCTTAAAAGACATGCTAATTACAGATATTACTAGTTAAACTTTACCAGATGTAAAATCATTAGTAAAATATATATATATTATTAAATCTATTAGGATTACTTATAATGAGGTGGGATTCTCTTGTATTACGATGCATTAAAAACTTTTGTAACCCTTGTGGAGGTTAAAAACTTCACAAAAACAGCTGACATGCTTCTAATGTCACAACCAAATGTTAGTTTACATATTAAAAAATTAGAGCAAGAATTCCAGACTAAGTTGCTTCTACGATCTCCAAAATATATAAAAATCACCCCAACTGGCGAGATATTATACGAGCGAGCAAAGCAAATGATCACCATTTACGAACAAACAAGACGCGATATCGAAGAACGTCATAACACAATAAAAGGGGAATTAAAAATAGGTGCCAGTTTTACAATTGGTGAGTATATCCTGCCTGCTTTACTCATCGATTTGCAAAAGGACTACCCTGAACTGGTGCTTCAAGTGGTGATCGGCAATACGGAGGAAATTATCCAATCTGTCCGGTTATATAATGTAGATATCGGTTTGATTGAGGGCCAGACCAATGAGAAGGAGCTTTCCGTTCACTCTTTCATGCAAGATGAATTATTTATTGTTTCATCCAATAATCATGAACTCGCCAGAAAAAAAGAGATTACGATTGCCGACTTGCAAAATCAAGCCTGGGTCACTCGAGAAGTGGGGTCGGGTACACGTGAATACCTTAACCATCTTATCCGTTCTAATGGACTGAAAATCAAATCGCTTCTCACCATCAGCAGCAATCAGGGAATTAAGGAAACACTCATAAAAAATGGAATGGGGCTCTCCCTCTTATCCAGTAGTGTCATTGAACGAGATGTGCAACACAAAACACTGTCTATTCTACAGGTGAAAAACGAGACTTTTCCACGAACGCTTTCCTATGTGTATTCACCTATAATGAAAGATAAGAGAAACGTCCAAACCTTCATAAGTGCATTAAAACAAAAATGGCCTACAATTGAATAAACTCGAGGAAAAAAGGATAAAAAATGCTATCCAGATAAACAAATAATGATGAACAACTTACGACCAAGTAACTGACATCATGGAACAAAAGGGCTACCATCCTTCGTAACAGATGGAAGCCCTTCTAAAGTGATAATTCATTACCATTGAAGGAATATTCTTATAAATTATAACAAAATGTTTTGAAAAAAATCCCGAAACACAATTAGACCAGTATTGCTATATTCCTTATTCACTTAATACTCGTTTATTTAGTAACACCTTCAAATTCTCCAATTGTCTTATTGAATATGGTCTGAGTTTCTTTGACTGTGTTTTGTAAATCATCTGTTATTTTGCTAACCTTTCCAACTTCTTTTGTAATATTTTCAACGTTAGAATTAACTTGTTTAATAGCCTCATCAACATTACTAGCCATTTTTCTTACTTCATCAGCTACAACCTTAAATCCTCTTCCTTGTTCTCCTACACGTGCAGCTTCAATGGCTGCATTCAATGCAAGTACATTTGTTTGCGAGGAAATATTGCGTATATTTTTGGCTACATCACTTATCAAATCAGTTTGTTTCTTTAGCGATTCAACTGCTTGTATTTTTTCAGAAGAATTTTCCACCACAATATTTACTAATGCAGCTGGCATTTCTTTCAATTGAGAAATGATTTTTATCGTGTTATTTTCACGTTCAGTGATATCAGTGGCGATTTTAAGAACATATCCAACTTTACCTTCATCATTTAAAATTGGAATATACGTAGCTTCAAACCAAAATAAACTTCCGGTTTTACCAACCCGCTGAATTTTTTCCTGAAACTTTTTTCCTTTTGCGAGATTATCCCATAACTTATTATATTCACTGCTATTTCTAAATTCTTCTGTACAAAACTGTTCATGGAACATATTTTTCATTTCATTGACTGTATATCCCAAAGTCTTCGCAAAATTTTCATTTACCCAAATCACTTCTCTATTTAAATTAAATTCTATCATAGATAAATTAAACTCTAATGCTGCTAAAACGGAAGTTTCATCTAATATTTGAGTACTTTTATTATTTTGTAAAGACTGGTTCATGTATAAAAACTCCCTTTTATTATGACTAATTTCTATTTTAATATATATTTGGTATCTACATCCACCACGAACTCTCTGTACTATATATAACTTACACAATTGAGTGAAAATATGGATGTAGAATTTTCAGGGTGTGGGTACATGTTTACTCTCTGTCGGCACAAATAAACCAACGAGTCCTAAAATAGAAAACAAAATAAAAGCTAACGGATAAGATGTCATTTCTATTGTTTTCCCTGCTAAGAAAGAACCGAGGGACTGACCAATACCTAAAGATAAAAACGATAAACTAACACCTATTGCTGGTGATTTTTCAAAGATTCTTGTTGCCCACACAATATACAAACCAGTAATAAGTATATACGTAACTCCAAATAACCCTGCAGATATATAAACAAATACCTCAGCTGAAATGTTTAACATTGCGATTGATCCTAACAATACTAAAAGGATTAAACGATAAGACCATCCTAGACCAATTCTCTGTATTAAACCTCCTGCCACTCCTCCTACGATACCTGCCGCTCCCATGACAATCCAAAATACAACACTTTCTTTAGTCGTCATATCATACTCTGTTGTTATAAAACTTCTTGAGAACGTCCAGAAAATAGAAGAACATATACCTATTATCAGGGAAGCTGTTATTAAGAACTTTGCTCTTTTTATTACTGATAACCAGTTTGTGTTATCATAAGAGTCCTCTTTTTGATCTTTATTAGATGGAATAATAAAATAATTCCAAATGAGGACTATACCTGCGATAAATGAAAAAAAGAAAAATGACAGTCGCCATTGGTCCGTGAACAATAATACGATGGGTCCCGTTAAAATCACCCCAAAACTTGTCCCACTATTTATCCAGGTATTTGCCTGGTCAAGCTTTTCTCTTGTAAACATATTTGTTGCCATTTGACTAAGAGCTGGAGATGCTAATCCACTACCTATGCCTGCTACAAATACAGCAATCACCAAATAAACGAATGAATTTGCAGTAGCTATACCTAATAACCCTATTACAGCAGTAAGACCTGCTAAATTATTCACCTTACGTTGTCCTAACTTTCTAATTAAGAACGATGAAATAAATAAAGCAAGTGAATAGGAAACGTACCCTGTAGAACCAACAAAGCCACCATCACTTTCACTTAATCCAAGCGCATTGGATATATCGGGAAGAAACAATCCAAAACTAAGTCGGGCAAGAGCATATGTTACAGCAATCATAGCTATACTTGGAAGCACTATTCTCAACATTTCAAAATCACCTATTTTTTGGTTTAATGGATTGCTTATCTTTGAATGAACCTATTCTTTAGACCTGATCACACGAAAAGAGATTCCATACGGAAAAATATTCCAATTGAAGATGTTCTCAAGGCTTTAAAGGTCACTAAAATACCAAAATTCGCTACTAGGTCTAGATTATCACAATAAAGACTTTATTGTTACAAAAACGGAGTAGATGAATGTACTGAACAAATAACAAAAACGTGTACCCCCATGTTACCCAAGAAAAAAAGAAGCTTCCCAAAAGTATGATTAACTCATGAGCAACTTTTTTTAATATCTGCAATGTTAGCAAACTGTTAATAGTCCACTCTCATTTCCCTTCCAAATTCATAGCAAAGGTTCCAAGCCAATGATATATGGTTCAAAGACAATCAATATTACGTTAAACGTTCTCTTAAAAATTGTTTTGTCAAAAAAGCACTGGTGTCCAACTCTTCTTCTAAAGGAAAATGTCCCTGGACGATAAATCAAACGCTTTTCAATGGTTGGAGGAAAGTCTGTTGCGTGAGTCTGATGCTCTGGCTTTAAAGACCAAAGACTTGCTGGATTCGTTAATAGGTGAGCTTCATATGCTGCGTCATCTTAGTATGCTGATTTTGTCTGATTTAGAGCAAAAAGGGAGACTCTCACTAAGCACTTTGGATCAACTTGAAAGGTTCGTTTGTAAGGTTAATGTAAGCCTGACTTTACTCCCCAAGAATGAAACGTTAAAATTGGTCGCCGAAGGCATAACGGCTATCGGTCACATCCTATACAGTATTAATGACTCAATTACACACACACTGGAAAACACCTCAATCAATCGCATTAGGAAATGCGAGCATCAAGAGTGCAAACTCTACTTTGTAGCTACATCAAAATCAGGAAAAAGACGTTGGTGTAGCATGAAGTTATGCGGAAATCTCAATAAGGCGGCTGAGTATTATTTTTGTAATGCCTTTCTGCACAATCTTTCTTGTGGATTAGGAAAAAAACACGTCAACGCCTATCACACTCAACTCAAGAAATTTATGCAAAGGTTTCAAGGTGTGGCCACCAAGTACTTGGATAACTATCTTTTCTGGTACAAATATATTAACCAATCAAAATCTATAGCTAAATCTGAACGGGTAAAACAGCTACTCTTAGGTTCTTGCCGGAACTCAAAGCATTCTACAGTTGAAATGTTAAGGTCAGCATAAAAAAAATCTGCTCAAATGGTTTCTTTGGTGTGCCAAAATTTTGAAATAAGCCGACCAATAAGCAAATATGGCAGGAGAATTATGTTAAAATTAGGATAATAAAAAAAATTTTGTTCAACTAACGAAGGCGGTTAGTGTAATAAGATTCTCTGTATGCATATAATTTATCGGCAATTTCCTATATGTCTAAAAAGTTCTTTTTCATTTGGTGAAATCGAAAATAGGGGGGCAGTTAGTGAATCCTTTTGTAGAAGTATTGGGTAAGGGTAATGAAACAGCAGTTTTCTTACCTGGCACTGGATGGGCAGGGGATTTTGGAATGCCTATCGCAGAATCATTAGTTGAAAAATTCAATATTCATTTGTTGGATTTGCCTGGAATCGGTAGAAGCGAAGGGCTTGATGGAGTAGTAAAAATGAGTGATGCAGCAAAATGGTTAAATGATTACTTGGAAGAAAAACAAATAGATAAAATCACAATAATTGGTCACTCTTTAGGAGGAGGTATTGGATTATCCTTTGCCTATTTTTATCCCGAAAAGGTAAATAAACTGATTTTACTTGATATTGACTTTGCTAAAATTGAACGATTTCCTGTTCAGATGTTTGGGTCAGTTGGGTATTTTCTCCCTGGAATTAGTATTTTACATAGAATTTTGGGACAAAAATTTCTAGGTGAAGAAAAAGAACAAAATACAGATAAAATCTCAAAACAAAAAACCGAGGAAGAAATTAATACGTTGATCAAAAATTTGGAACTTGTAGACACTGAATTTGTAAGAAAAGCAATTGAAAATCAGCAAGAAACTACATTAAGAGGTATTAGTCTTCTTTTGGCACTATATCGTTGCAATATGCCAAGAATGCTAAGTCAGGTTAAAGTGCCCTGCCTCGTCCTTTATGGGAATCGTTATAACAAACCTCTAAAACTTCAAAATAAAATACATCGTCAAGTTACTCGAATTAGAAAGTCTAATATTATCATTAAAGAACTAAATGGTGGTCACTACGCCCATTTGACCGATATTCGAGCAATCAGTTACATAAAATCCTTTCTACAATAAAGTATATATTAATAGTGTGTGAAGAGATCTACTTATACTAACGGGTGATTTAGCGGATTAAGCAGATCCTTATATAATAAAGAAAACTCGCAAATTTCTATTGCGAGTTTTTTTTGATCCATTATGAAATAGCAACAATATTTACGAAAACAGCCATTCAAAAAGAACTATTCCCATCGATTTGTTGATTTAGATAGAAATTGTTTTAATAAAATAGCACGCAGATTTTCTGATAAAGCATCAACCGATAAAACTTTTTCTAGTTTCTCTTTATTAAATCTGTCAAAAAATTTTATATCATTAACTAATGATACAGAAACCTGTTGAGGATGTTCTTCAAGAAGCACTAGGTCATCGTTTGGTGTTACCATCCCCTCCTTCAATACTCTTAAAAGGAACCCTGTATAGCCAGTATCTCTCATTCGAATAACCATATTGGGTACTTCATATTTTGCAGCAAGTTTATAGCAAGGATTTCGGGGTTCGGAGACCTGAATTACTGCTTCACCAAAAGTAAAAATATCTCCAATATGAGCATTATCTTCTTTTAATCCTTCAACTGTTAAGTTCTCGCCGAACAAGGCTATATTACTAAAATTATTTAAAATATCACTCCAATAGGAGTAGTAATCATAAGGATATAAACATAGAGCTTTATCCTCTCCACCGTGATGTTCATAAGCTTGTTCATCACTCATAAATCCTGTTTTACTTAAAAAAATGGGTTCTAGGACAGATTTCTTTCTGATAGCTGATTCGAATGTTCTTTTGCCGTAGGTTAGTGTTTCGATTTTCCCCACATTTAATGATTTGACTTGATATTTTTGATTTTTCATTTTAAAACCTCCATATATAATAAAAATTCAATCATATATATTCAGCATATCATCAGATGTTTAAGGTTAAATGGAGATTATTTCAACTCCAAATTATCTATCGCAAATTTTTCTGCCTCTTTTGCATTTTGATTTAAGATTGAATTAAATAACTGTACGTGAATATTAGTATTGTCATTATAATTATTGGTTTTGAGAATAAGCCCACTCAAAATAGTTCGTAGTTTGGGAGTAATGGTTTGGTACAACTCATATAAAACATCGTTTTTACTTGCTTTGGCAATAGCCAGATGAAACTGAATATCTGAATCAATATATTCCGAATAATTCCCTAAATGAAGTGCCTGGTTCCTTTTATCCAAGCAGCCCTTCATTTTAAGTAAATCTTCGTTTGAACGTCTTTGGACTGCTAATTTTACCACTTCTAAATCCAGCATTCGCCTTACTTCGTAAATATCCTCAATTGTTGCTTCATTCAGTTTTTGTTCAAAATTATTTGAAGAAAGATGAAGAGAACGAATATAAGTGCCATCTCCCTGCCTTACTTCAAGAACACCAGCATAAACCAATATTTTAATTACTTCACGCAGTGTCGAACGACCAATGCCTAATTCCTCCATCAATTGGGGTTCTGTTGGAATTTTATCATCAATTTTATATTTCCCTGAAAGTAAATAATTTTTTAATTGCTCTAAAACCTCATCAACAAGTTTTCGATGTTGAACTTTTGATAAAGACCCTTTATTTTCTAAATTCATCTGCTCATCTCCTGTTTATATTTTAACTAAGAGGAGAATAGTTGTAAACTCTCCTCTCAGTTAAATTACAAGAAAAAGAAAAGCCGTCATTTCTGACATCTTGAGATTATTAATAATTGTCTTTGAGAATTTTTCTTAATATACTAACCTGCTCCGTTAGTTGAATAAGATAAGGTATCTAGAGCAGCTATCTCTGCGAACAGAGCCTAAAAAAAAAGACCGCCAATTGGCAGTCTTTTTAGACACTAACACTTGCGCTAGTTCATGAAAACTATATCTAATTTTCCTTTTACTTTACCAGAAGAGTATCCATCTATCACATCAACATAAAATTTACCTGGTTTCATACCAGTGAATAACGTCTTACCACCTGCTAAGCTCTGATAGACTGTGGTGTTTCCCGTTTTAGCATTGACGAGGCGAACCTGTATCTTACTATAATCAGTTAATTTCTTACTTCCAGTAGAGGTCTTTAAATAGATCGGGGAAACTAGTTCTATTTGTATGTCACTTCCTTTGTTAGGATTATAAATTTCACCATCCCATTTTCCATCTTCTGTTTGAAAAGAATAACGTGGAACACTTGCTTGAGCAGTAGAAGAACCCACTACCAATCCACCAACCAGAACGAACAGAACGGTACTAACGATTACAAATAAACGTTTCATTCCATCACCTCCTTTACCATTTAATACCACTGACATTATCCCAATAAACATAATTTTAAATTAATTACATAACTTCTTGTTTTCAAACAACTATTGGTTCCGTCACCACAAGTTCTAATAACTTCAGTTAGGTGGTAATTTCATCGTGAATTATCCTTGTTGAGCTATCCTGCCCCGATAGTTAACTAAGAACTTACATTATCCATTTTTTTTAAGAAATGATAGACACTTAAGTCATGTGGGGAACCCTAATGCAAACGCCTATACGTGTGAATAGAAAATAACTTCCTCTAAAAGCCTTTCTATATTATAGGGGACCTCATGTGTCAATAATGAGAAAGACCACAACAGCGTCTCTACATTAAAATCATCTGGAGTCGAGTAAAAAGCATACCTAAAATCATAAATTTTTGGACTGTTTAAAGGCATATACTAAATTATGAACATGAACATCAGCATCTCAAAGAAGGTGTTGCATTCTTCTCCCCTATCTTTTTGGCTTTGACATGCTTTCCATGATCAGAGCTACCCTGCGTCTGCTGAAAATTCGGATCATTTGAGCCATAAGGTAATTGTTACGGCCATCGATGATATAGCTGCGTCCCTGGTCAATCCCGCGGATTCCGGCCTGTACAACCTTCTCCGGGGTCGAGAGCTTTTGACCCGCTCCCATCTCATCACTGCCAACCGCATCAAAGAACCCAGTCTCTGTTGCACCTGGGCACAATGCGAGCACGCGTACGCCTCGCCCGTGCGTTTCCGCCCATAGCGCCTCCGAGAAGGACAATACAAACGCTTTGGTAGCCCCGTAAACTGTAGAATAAGCACATGGCATAAACGCGGCCATCGAAGCCACATTAACGATTACTCCGTCCTCTCGCCTCAGCATATTAGGCAGCAACCGATGCGTAAGATCGACTAACGATGCCGTGTTCAGCATAATCTCTTCCTGCTCACGCTCTGGATCTAATTCTTCGAAACGACCATAAGTGCCAACGCCTGCGTTGTTGATGAGAATATCGACCGACAAACCCAGTTCAGAAATTTGTTCAGCCAGTTGACGCGGGGCGTTCGCTTTGGATAAATCACAAGCCAACACATATGCCTTCACTCCATACTGGCGGTTCATTTCCTCAGCCATTGCATCGAGTTTGTCCTTGGAGCGCGCTACCAGAACGACATGACAACCTCGTGCCGCCAGTTCTTTAGCGTACGCCTTCCCTATTCCGGATGAAGCACCGGTGACTACAGCTAGCTTGTTTCTATAAGCATACTTGTTCACGAAACAAAACCTCCTATCGACATCTCTTCTCTGTCGTAATACCTTAATCATACTGTCGGTAGAGGTTGTTAACCACATCATATCTATACTATTAGCGGGATTAACAGGCATCCATTCTCCGTGGAGGTTATGTCCTGTTGCAACGGACACTTTAACAAGATATAATGTTCGTGCACAAGTATATTTTGGTTAATTTTGTTAGTTTCGATTTGTATTCTCACATAGGATTAATGGGAGGTCATACATGTGAAAACGAATCATTCCTCATCCGCATTGGGTGAATTCATTAAATCACGCAGGGAACGATTGCACCCTTCAATGGTGGGGATAAAGCCTCTTCCCGGACGAAGACGCACCCCGGGGCTTCGAAGAGAAGAGGTCTCCTATCTCGCTAATTTAAGCATGACTTACTATACTTGGCTGGAGCAAGGCAGAGAGGTTAATCCGTCTCCGGAAGTATTGCTAAATATCAGTAACGCGCTGAGGTTGGATGAAGACGAGAAAAAGCATCTATTTGATTTGGCAAATGTAGACCCGGCGAGTGCAGGTGCAGTGCTAAATAGTGAAAAATCAGATAGCGAATTTTTGCAAAAAATCGTTGATCAACTGCATTATCCATCTTTTGTCACAGACGAAGGAACAGACGTTATCGCCTGGAACCGGGCAGCTGAACTGATTATAGCCGATTTTGGTAGTCTGCCGCTATGTGAACGGAATATGATGAACATTATGTTCTTTAATTCAGATTACCGACAAAGACTGGTAGATTGGGAGGGGTATGCCCGGTACATGACGGCGATGGTGCGAGCAAACATAGACCGTTATAAGGATAATCCATTGTATATGGAACGGTTCGAACGTTTGAGGCTGGAAAGTGAGGAGTTTGTGCATTTCTGGGATCTCTATGAAATCAAGCAAAAGCGGGTCGCAACTGCTTTATTTCGTCTTCCAGACTCACAGGAGATGGAGTTCGTGATTCATTCCGCTTCTGTAGTCGATAACGATCCAGGCCTGCACTGGTGTTTCTACGTCCCGGTACCTGGATCAGGGACCGACGAGAGTTTATTGCGTCTACTGGAGCAAGACAATAAGCGACATTAGTATTCAAGCTCGCAATGATTAGTTACCGTTTCAGCTTGTCCACTTGAAAAAAATCCTTAAAAATAACTAGTTTAATTGATTCTGATATCGTCATCTTTAATTATGTAACTTACTCTTCAGATTAAAATCTTGAATTCCTTTCTGTGGTTTCATGATTGTAGAAGCCCCTATATTCTTGACATAGCAAAGAAGCTTCTCAAAAGTTCGCTGAACTCATGAGAAGCCTCCGTTAAAATCCTCAACGTTATAGCATTCCCCTCTCATCTTACTCTAAAGCCCAGTCATATCAGGGGACATCACTCCTAGGATTTGAATAAATACACCCAATCATTCAAAAAAGTAGTGAACGCAACAGACCGGCTATGAAGCGTATTGAGGCCCGACTAGCTTCAGTTATCCTTCAACACTCTTGCAATCATCAATATACTTGCTTCCCCATTCCGTCAGCTCATTAATCGTGGGATAGAGCTTTTTCCCCAAATCGGTTAATGAGTATTCCACTTTTGGAGGAACCTGATTATAGACCTCACGATGAATAAGTTTAAAATTTTCCAGTTGCCTCAGTTGTTTAGTCAGTGATGAGTGCGTTAAGCCGTCAAATTTCCGTAATAGTTCGTTAAATCGTATGGGACCGTCCTTTAGGTGAAATATAATTATAAGAGACCATTTACCAGACAATACCTTCTGAGCTGTAGTGAACGGGCAATTTAAATCAGCACTTGTTAATTCAATCATGAAACTTCACCTCCTCCTTTGCTCTAAGTCAATATACCTCTATAAGAAAACCCAAAAAACAAACTTGCTTTTAAACTGTTGTACTTCCTTCTTGATATACCATTTGATCGTAATGATACTTAAATATCGTACTATTCAAAATTATTATAATCTTTTAGTATTGATTATGCATTCAATTTATCTTTAAAGGAGTAGATGATATGTCGGCAAACGAAGGAAAATTCAATGGCAAGGTTGCTTTGGTGACAGGGGCAAGTCGTGGTATAGGTGCTGAAATAGCAAAAAAATTAGCTGAGGGCGGAGCGGAATTTGTAGGCGTTCATTACGCCAATAATAAGGGTGCTGCTTTAAAGGTTGTTGATGATATTAAGTCCTTGGGTTCAAAAGCCGTGGCATTGCAAGCAGACTTAACTACGGGTATTTCAGGTGTAAAAAGGCTATGGACCGCATTTGAAGAGGCAACTCGCTTGGAATTGGGGACAGTGCACTTGGACATCTTAATTAATAACGCAGGCATTTCACCAGCCATTCCATTTGAAGAAACGTCAATTGAAACGTTTGAAGATGTTATTAATGTTAACCTAAAAGCTCCATACTTCATTACTCAAGCAGCTAGTCCGTTTATTAGGAACGGAGGACGAATCATTAACATTTCTACTGGCTTTACTCGTATTGCTGGACCTACACATACCATTTATTCGGCTTCCAAGGGAGCTATTGACACCCTTACTTTGGCCTTAGCTCCACATTTTGCTTCAAAAGGCATTACGGTTAATGCAGTAGCTCCGGGAATTACGGATACTGATATGAACGAAGATATGCTTGCGACCCCAGAAGGACGTGCTGGAGCAGAGGCACTTTCTGCATTCTCGAGAGTGGGTACGACTGAAGATGTTGCTGATATCGTTGTATTTGTAGCATCTGAGGAAGCGCGTTGGATTACTGGGCAAGTTATTGATGCCTCTGGAGGAAGCAGACTTTAATAGCAAAATGAAGTAAACTGGCGAAAAAGCTTTCAAAAATTAGAATAATGGTGAAATTCTAAGTATGTTAATTATAGACGGAAAACCAAACGAAGTTATAGAAAGCTTTGCCTATGATCCATTTTAAATAACTATGAAGAAAGACCTTCATTTTTTTGGAGTTTACTTATATTAGACTATATTAAAGGTAATAATATGGCACAAAAAAATGAGCTGGAAAATGTATTTCCAAGCTCATTTCTTTGAAGCCCATTTTCAATTATATACTTTTTAGTTTAGCAAGAAGCCTGAACTCTTATATGGCGTTCTCTCTTTACTTACTATCGGATAAATAAACCCTCCTATTATAACTGACGAATCTACTAATACCTTATATGTTATTATTCTAATTAATTTTTTATCCAGTATTCGGTACAGTCCTTATTTCGCTCCATTAATTTATAATCAATTAAGGCCCTTCTGATGGTTGCAAAATCATTAAATATCATTTTTAATATTTCGTTAATTTCTTTTTCACTGTATACTCTACTCGGTTCAAAATGTTTAATAATATTTTGTAGAACTATTAGTTTTCTTTTTTCTTTTCTTGGAAAAGTATCTAAGTTACTATCCATTCCATTTTTAAAATAAGAGGACAGGACCTTATGCTTTTCTTCTTCTGTCGTTGAATATCGTACATTCACCATTTTGGCCCCCTTAACGTAAGTGCTTTATTCATAAAAAAAGGTAACAGATATCACCCTGCCTGCCTTAACATCTTCTAGTTAAATTAGTCGTCATAATTCTCAAATTTCAATTGAATTCCCTTTTCTTACAGCTTTAACTATGACTTCATAATCCTCCATACCATGCTTCTCGGCGATAAGTGCCAAAGAATAGGCCAATTCATTCCTTTTTTCTTCCTTTAATGGTACGTGTACTTTAATCGTTTTGTTATGAGGATTGACTCCTAGTGCAATAATATAATAATCATTTAACACTTCATTACTTTCTTCCATAAATGCCCTACTTTGTTCTGCTTTTTTTTGGTTATCCAAGTAATCAAAAGCTACATAAAGAATAAACAGGGCAACTAGTACACTTAACCATATAAAAACTCGTTTTGTTAATTTATTCACCTTATATCTCCTGTCCACCTTGTTTTCTTTTAACTACAACATACCTCTTTCTAAATTATCCATTACGAGAACTATTTGGTATTAAGGAAAGGTCTTAATAATTCATTCTTAATGAAGAGTATCTTCCGGATACGACACCAAAAAAGATAATGAGTGCCATATATGAATCATTAGTTATCCAAATATACTGCCTGTATCTTTGATTACCAAGTAATCATCGATACAGGCTTTTTGTCTTAATCATTTACAACTGCTTTTCTAGGTTAATATTAGATGCACCTATAGTGAATGTTAAATACTTTCTAGAGGTAACAATATAAAAAAAGGAAAAGCATAAGGATATCGAAGCAATAATAAAGACAACAACTATGCTATATCGCTGTCCCAGTATTCCCATCATAAGGGTTGATATTCCGAATGTTGCCATTGTTAAAGAACTCTGAACTGCATAAACCTTAGCTAAAAGCTTATCCCTAACTAAACTTTGGATGATTGTATGAATAGAAATCATCCTCAGCTCTTCGAATAGACCAAACATACCAATCAGTAAAAGAGATAAGATGGGATGTACATTTAGTCCAAACAAAATAGTCATTAGAAAGACCATAAATCCTCCAACTAATATCAAATTTAGAATATTTCGGTTTATGAAATCAGATTGTCTATATGCAACTATTCCGGCAAAAAATAATCCGAATAATAAAGAAGTGTTTATATAGCCCCACCACTCAGTTCCTACCCCTAGCCTTATGTCTATAAAAGGGTATAGAATGGACGATACCCAAACTGGACCAGCTATAGAACTAAAAATTAGCGTTAGATGGAGGACACGTAGCCTCTTATCACCTGCAATTATTCTCCAACCTTCAAACAATGAAGCCCATTTACTTTCCTTTACTGATTGTTCTTCAGATGGTTTTTTTTCTTTGACTTTAACAAATGCCAGTAAGCACGTAGATAGTACATACAAACTAAACGTCAACATTAATAGCCCATTAGTATGCAAGAATGCTGCTAATACACCACCTGCGGCCCACCCACCCATCTGAATGAATTGATACATAGAAGACATTAGACTATTTGCTTTTAATAAGTTTTCTTCTGAAACAAGTTGAGGTATCAATGCACTACTTGATGGGTTAGAGAAACTATCTAAAAAAGTGATAAAGAAAATAATTATATAAATTGTCACAATCGTATCTTGTGTTAATAATAATGATACGTACAGGGTTAGCATAAGTAAGAAACAAGTTTTAATGAATTGAGAGTTAAATAAAATCGTTTTTAACTTATACCGATCTATTAGCAGTGGTGCTAATAATCCGCCTAAAAATCCACCAAGCATATTTATTGCAGGAACCAACGATACATAAAATAATGAATGTGTTACATTGTAAACACTTGTTATAAGCGCAACAATATAAAAAACATCTCCAGCATTAGCTAAAGATTGTCCAGCTAGTAGAACTTTAAATGATCTATTCTTCAATGTAAATAACCCCTCTTATTCAATTGTTTCGAATGAGAAATATTGATTTACATTGGTTTCACTCCTTTGAATTTTTGAATTGTATCTCTGAATATTTACATACTGAATAAACCTGGGTTAAAATGGTAATGAATTGTTAATCCAATCATTTAAATAAGAGGGAGTTATTTAAGGGTTAATTTGTAAAATTAGTATTATAATAGTAACATAAAGTTTCTTTATAAGTAAATGTCATACTTGTAAAATTATCCTCCCCCGTTAGGTGAATATCCTCCCCCGTTAGGTGAAGCAGAAAAACCCTTCTTACTATAAAATGTCACCTACTAATGATACGATTCACCATAACCCATCAAGAAGTGGTTTTCCACATCAGAACAAGAAATCAGCCTGTTATCATATAAACAATTAATAATTACCGTATTAGCTTATAGCTCGTCAAATATCTTTTCTTTACATTGATACTAAAAGAGCTTTCTGTCTTATAATAAATAAAAGGAGTTTCCTCCAGTCTCTGAGTTTATAGTCACTTACTCAATTCGGAATTATGGAGAGGTACTCCTTTTTCTTATTTAAAAGACTGGATCATGCAAGAATCAATATTATAAAATTCTATCATTTAATAAATAATCATAGTTCTAGGAGGATTTGATTGTGTCGGAAGAAAAGAAATACGGCAGTGTTTTATATAAAGCGGTTGAGATAATGGATTTTTTAAGAGATATTGAGGCTCCCGTAAGTCTTATGGAGATTTGCAAGGCCTTCACATTGAATAAGGGAACTGCTTCTAAAATTATGAACTCCATGTTGGATTTAAACCTTGTCATCAGACATGAACAAACGAACCGCTTTACATTGGGTAGCCGATTGATTGGATATGGTGCAGCAGCTGCTAGACAATTCAATATCGAAACGCTAGCAACACCAGTCATGGAGGAACTTCATTCAAAAATTGGAGAGACCATCCATTTAGGAATTGAACAGAATAGACGAATGATGTATCTAAAAAAATATGAGGCATTTTCAACAGTGAATTTACGTTCCCGCGTGGGACAAGATGTTCCGATGTATGCTTCAGCAATGGGGAAAGCGGTCCTTGCTGTAAAATCGGATCGTGTCATTAAGGACTATTATCATTCTGTGGATATCATTCAATATACAGAAAATACAATAACTAATTTTGATGAATTTATGAAAGAAATTCAAATAATCCGCAAAGACGGGTATGCAATTGATCGAGAAGAGTATGAATTGGGTGTTCAAAGTGCGGCAATTACATTTACTAAGTTTGGTGAAGTTTATGGTGCTATGAGTATAAGCATACCAAAGTACCGAATGACTAAAGAATTGAAACAAGAAATCTATTCCTCCCTCTTAGTTGCAAAAGAAAAAGTGGAAGAAAAATTATAAAAATAAACACGGATTTGGTCGATAGCGAAAACTATCGGCTTTTTTTATGCAATAATAATCCCACACCTTTAATAAAGGAAACGGTGAAAAATCACAAAACTCAAACTTCTAACATATTCAAGAAGACTTGTTTAATTGACTCTTATTAATAAAAGCGCTTGCATTTTAATTTAGTAATGAATATACTCTTAATATAAATAAGGAAACATAGTTTCCTTATTGGAAACTATGTTTTAGGAGAGATATAAACCCCACGAATTAATATTTGAAGATTACCTAAAGACTATTTATTTTGGTGCCTAGCATTTGCTAGAGAAGTATTGTCATACCCTCATATGATAGAAAGAATATCAACTATATGATTGAGTGTTAAACCCTATGTATGTTACTTAATTTTGTAAGCCTTTACAAAAAAGCTAGAAAGTAATTTTTGTCATATTAACAATCATGAAAGCAGAATGGATGAGAATTCAACAGGTCATTAACGAATACAAGAAGACGTGTTGAATCAGTTGATTTAGGAGGAAATATAATGGCACCAATGTTAGCCCTTTTGTGGGTACTCGTAGGAATCGGATTATTAATGGTATTCAATTTAAAGTTCAAGTTACACAATGTGATTGCATTATTAGTGGTAGGAATATTTATTGCCATTATGGAAGGTATGCCGATCGATGGAATCGTTACTACTATTGAAACCGGAATTGGCGGAATTTTTGGTCATCTCGCCTTAATTATCGTTTTTGGGGCAATAATTGGAAAAATCATGACCGATAGTGGGGCAAGTCAACAAATTGCCAACACGGTAATCGCAAAATGCGGAACTAAATTTTTACCGGTTGGTTTGATGTTTATTGGAGTGATTTTTGGGATTGCTATGTTTTATGAGGTGGCATTTCTGATAGTCGTTCCACTAGTTCTGAATATTGCAAAAAAAGCACAGATCCCCTATATGAAATTGATTGTTCCAACTGTAGTCGGGGCAACGATGGGACACAGCTTGTTTCCACCACAACCCGGGCCAGTAGCTTTAGTCGCGGCATTTAATGCAGATATTGCACAGGTTTATATTTTAGGAGCTATCGTCATTGTTCCCACCCTTTTTTGTGCAGGGATTGTCTTGCCACGAATGATACCGGGATTAAAGGATATGCCTTTAAATTCAATTTTAAAGCCAGTAGATGAGATACCAAAGGAACAATTACCTTCCTTTAGAAATTCTATAATCATTCCACTGATTCCAGCCATTTTAATGATTATATCATCCATTGTGAAACCAGTTTTCGGAAATGATTCTACTGTCGGAAAACTATGTACATTCATTGGCTCAGCAGAAATTTCAATGTTATTAGCTTTGTTTGCAGCTATGTACCTATTAGGCATACGCCGTGGAGAAAAAATGTCGGATTTAACCAAAACAGTAAGTCAAGGAATCTCTCAAATTGCTGATGTCCTTATGGTGATTACAGCTGGAGGAATTATAAAGCAAGTGATTATAGATAGTGGAGTATCAGATCATATTGTTCATCTTGTTAATGATATTCCTGTTTCGCCTTTTATTATTGCATGGATTATTACGGCAATTATTCGCATTCTAACAGGACAAGGAGCAGTTGCTGCGATAACATCTGCTGGAATGGTAGCTCCTTTGGTGACACAATTTGATTTAAATCCTGCTTTGATGGTTTTAGCTGTCGCGTGTGGTTCCAATACGATTACATTAATGTATGATGGTGGTTTCTTATTATTCAAAGAAACATTTGGCATCTCCATGAAAGATACCTTTAAGACATGGGGACTCCTGGAATTAGTCAACTCTGTTGTAGGGTTATTAATGGTATTAATTTTAAGTTTATTCATCTGATGAGATAAGAAATAAAAGAAGAGCCAACAATAAATCATCAAGTTTATGGCCGTTAATCAAGAAGAGATTTTTTGAATCTAACGGACTTTAAGCAGTATTTTACCTTAGGTTGGTGCTAGTAAAAAAACATTAACGACCAATAACGGGTATCTTCTTGTAGTTATCTATTCACAATGCTCAGTCCACTTCCGAAGACGATACCCATCAACCGTAAATCACATCTGAAATAACAAAACCGCACTTGCTTTTTCCCTATTTAGCTAATTAATATTCTAATTTATCTAACTATTGTTCAATTAATTTACAAAGAGAATTGAACAATAGTTTTTTTCCTGAATTTGAATATATGATGTCTGACATTACTAAGACACCTTCATTCAGCTATATGAATAATTTTTTGAATAACTGAATTGACATCCTCATTGTCTTTAATTACAAATAAATAGTCTGCTTCCCCTTCTATTGGATCAATTACATCTTCTTTAAAAGATTCAGCCTGTTGTCTAACAAGGACATCCTCATAATTAGAATACGGACCCCTAAATATATTCGTCCTTCTTCGACTTTGGGTAACCCGTTCTTGAAGAACATCATCAGGAATATCAAAATGGACCAAGATTCTGACATACTCATCAGTTGTAAACAACTCACCTAGCAAATATAATCGTCCTTTTCGACTTCGATTTGAGTTGCAAATTATAAAGTTAAGATCAGTGTTTCTTTTAGCATAATCGACTATTAGCTTTGATAGAGAATGCTTAAGAGTATTAGGCCCTTGTTTGGGTAGTAAGTTTTTATAATATGTGTTTATAAATTCAGCTTGATTATCTTGATCCATAACAAAAGCATTGTTTAACTTTTTTTCCAAAGCCCTTGCAAATGTTGTTTTTCCAGAATGAGTTTTACCCACAGTAATAATCACTACCCTTTTCATAATCATAACTTCAACTCCTTCTAGCTAAAATTCTAGAAACAGCATAAAACCCCTCTATTTGTTTTTGTTAAGCTAATAAGCCCCAAATCCACATTTATAAAAACTCGAAAACACTGTACAGAATTGAAACGGTGTAAAAACTAATCCTTATTGAAGTAACGCACCCTGAAATTCAAGTGAATCACTTCACAATTTAAGAACGATTTACAAATAAAAAAGTAGTTCCACTTCTAGTTGAGGAGTCTATTTTAAATTTAATGATTATCGCTAAAAAGCTCTCGAGACCTTCTCGACAGCCTTTTAGTGATATCATAGTTTCATTGTTTGCTTGTTTGTTTTTCTTTACTCCCACCAATGCTTCTGTTCACTGAACCTAACGTCCCTTAGTTTCGCGTTCCCGGAAACGGTAATCGAAATTTCGTTAACATTACTATATGTCATATTTGTTTTAGGATTCATCATGTGGAAAAGTGGAACGATTATTTTCTCTGCCTCTTTATTCCATGTTTCATCTCGCTGAATTATACGGTTTCCATCTACCTCTATCGTAACTTCTCCCTTGGAATCACCATTGTATGGAATGCCAAAATAAGAATAGAACGTCACATTTCCCTTGTTCCCCAAGATGTAAGTGTATGATTTGCGTTTACCATCTTCACTGGTATACACGTTCAGTTTGGGTTCTATTTTCTTCCCTGCTACAGTGAAACTTGAAAGATTTCCAGTCATAGGCATGATTCCGTTCAATTCTTTTACATCGTGTAAGGCTCTCTTTTTGCCACAACATAATCAACCGTTTCCGAGATCACGATTACTCCAACTAGAAGAACAACAATAGAAAGGGCAGAAGCAATAAGCTTTTTAAGAGATAATTTTGAAGAAAATCCAACTTTATAAGCGACAAATCCGATTGCAGCGCCTAGTGTATTTACAAATACATCATCTAAGTCAAAACTACCCAAATGGGTTAAAGCCTGGATTGTTTCAAGAATGAGGATAGACAAGACAAACAAAGAAATGAATTTCCTGAAACTCACACGATACAACAGAGGAATCAGGATTCCATAAGGGATAGACGTAGCAATATTTCCGAAACTGTATATCCAACCAAAATCTAGTCTAGGGAAAGAAAGTGGGCCTCCTTCTGGAACGAAAATAAATGTGTAACCATTTCTACTAGATAATGAAAAATGTTCTAATCGACCAAATGCAAGATAGAGAAAATAGAAAACTAAAAGGGTATAAATAATAGTTCCAACTAAGATGCGTTTCCTTAATTTTATATCCATAATGACCACTTATATTAATTATACATTTTTGTATGATTTTACCATAAGTGATGCACAAATTCTATATTATTATTATTCTTTTCTTTACTCCATTGTTGAGTTCTTTTCAAAATGTTCTCTCTCGTTCATTTGTTTCTCATTATACCGTACAGTCCAAACACACTTTTCTTCTTAAACAATCATTTCCCTTTAGTTCCACAAGAATCAAGGATATTTTCAATTCTCCATAGTGTAATAGGTTATTATGGAACTGCTGTAGAAGATAATATAGTATCCCATTCCCTTATATTGTTATAGTCTTAGAACAACAATTATTAAATATGGCACAGCTTGTAAGAGCTACCTTCATTGTTCTTTATATTATTTCTAAATTCCTTGAATACTTCTTAAAAAAGCAAAAATTTCAATAAACGTAGATTTGCATACGCTTATTGAAATAAATTTATATACATATGAAATTCTATAAACCTTACCTATAGCTCAATATGGACTGACATAATAAATAAATTGGAGAGGTTTTTGAATAAAAACATGATACTCTGTGCTTTGGAAAACACACCTTTCATTTTGAATGATCCGGTTTCCGTTAACCCCTTTTAATCTACATCATTATGAATTTATTCTTTCAATCCGCCACAATTAAGATATCAAGGTGCCTCGCCTCTCGTAAAAGTTGAGCCACAATTGAGCCTTGTATGATTTCTTGCCATCTTTCTTTTGCTGAATGTCCAATGATAACTTGTGTAGCTTTTTTGTCTTGTAATTGTTTAGTAATTTCACTTACCACCAATCGCCTGTTGGTTGTTGAATACATTTCGAAATGGCCACCTAATCGTTTCGTAAGGCTTCTTATTTTATCCAATATCATCTGCTTGTCATTAGGTAGTGAACGTTGGTCTTTAACATAGACTACATACCACTTCGCTTTAAGTCGATAGGCAATTCGGAAGCCCCTCCTAATTAAGCGCTCAGATTCTAAGTTAAGGTTGACGCAAACAAAAATGACTTCCTCTTTTCGCCACGGCCCCCTTACTCCTTCTTTACGCTTGAATGATTCCAATCTGTCATCCACATCATCTGCCAGTTCACGGAGTGCAAGTTCCCTTAGAGCTATGAGATTACGAGTCTTAAAGAAATTGTTCAAGGACTGCTCCACCTTATCCATGCTATATATGTTTCCTTCTTGCATTCGCTGTCTAAGTGCCTTTGGGGAGACATCAATTAATTCAAGCTCATCCGCTAATTGCAGAATTCTGTCCGGAACGGTTTCTCGTACGCGAACCCCTGTAATTTGCTCTACACTATCATTCAAGCTTTCTACATGTTGAATATTCATGGTAGAAATAACGGATATCCCAGCCTCCAATATGTTCAAAACGTCTTGATAACGTTTTTGGTTTTTACTTCCTGGCACGTTTGTATGTGCCAATTCATCTACAAGTACAACTTCAGGATTGCGGATGATGATGGCGTCAAGATCCATTTCCTCCAGCACGACGTTCTTATACGGAACCTGTTTGCGAGGTATAATTTCTAACGTGTCAACTTGGGAAGCCGTTTCTATTCGACCATGTGTCTCCAATAATCCTATTACAATATCAATTTCACTTTTCTTTAATTGATTGGCTTCCCTCAGCATGGTATACGTTTTTCCTACGCCAGGAGCAGAACCAATATACACCTTTAATGTTCCTCTTTTCACCCCCTGTATCTTTTCTTTTATTTCTGCAGGCGAAAGTCTTCGGTATGGATTTTTTTTCTTTTTCTTTTTCTTTGAGTGAACGGCAGGTAATACCCTTTCTCCTTCTCCTCTTGTCCGGTCTGCTACAACACATACATCAATGTTTTTAGTTTGGCCCAATATTTTATTGACTATAGAACCATGGATGATTTCTTCCCACCTCGTCCTTTTGGATTGACCTAGGATGATCCGGGTTATATAGTGCTTCATGGCATATCCAACGATTTCTTCAGCAATATCACCCCCGTTTATGACTCTTTCTTCAAACTTTCCATTTAACTTTACGATAAGTTTTTGTATAGAACTTTTAAATAACGACTCCTCTCTAGTTAGCTCTTTCTGACTTGGGATAAAGCTAACCACCACTAAATCTCCGCCTAATCGTTTGGCTATTTGATCTCCTCTCCGAATTAAGATGGAGCCATTCCAATGATATTGTACACAAACCAAGATCCGCTCGGAAGCGCCTGTAGGTCCCATTAACCCTTCCTGTTCTCTATGTTCGGTTAAGTCTTCTTCTACTTCTCCAGCTAGGAACCGGAGTGATAGTTCCCTTAGAACGGCTAGGTTATCTCTATGAAAGAGTTTCACATCAACATCTTTTCGTGCTAGTGTTTCTACGATTTTTCCTTCTTGAAACCGCTTGAGGATTGCCTCAGGTGTAACATCCAAAAGTCGTACTTCATCAGCTTGTGTCAACGTGTTTTCAGGTAAGACCTCACTTACATGGAGCGGGAGATTCAGTAGATGTTCCGCAACTTCCTTCACCCCTTTCAATTCATATATATTTATCGTTGTGATGACACTGATTTCATTTCTGATCAACTCCATGACATCTTCTAATCTAGTTGCATTTTTAGCAGCTGGCCGGTTTTTGTGGGCTAACTGATCGACTAAGATCACTTCCGGGTTCCTTTTGTGGATTTCTTCTATATTTAAGTCTTGCCTTATAAACCCATTTTGCTCCCACTCAATGGTGGGTATTACTTCTAGGCAACCTACTTGCTCCATCGTGATCTTGTTACTAGAATCACTCAATAACCCAACCACGACATCAACGCCACGCCTTTTCAACTCATGTCCTTCAAGAAGCAAATGATAGGTTTTCCCGGAACCGCTAACAGATCCCATTATAATCTTCAACCGGCCTTTTTTGATGTCGGAGATGGATTGTAGGATTTCAGCTGGCGTTTTTCTTCTGAATTGTTCTCTCAAAAAACCCCCTCCAGATTTCTTTCTAGATTAATAGGGAGTGAAAAGCCCTCCCCATTCTCAATCATTTCACTTCATCCAAAGCAATATTCAACTTCAAAACATTAATATGGGGTACTCCAAAAATTCCAAATGAACGATTTTCCGTCTGGTCATCAACAAGTCTATATACAGTCTTTTCAGGTAATCCCCGCTCTTTTGCAATCCGTGGAACCTGAACGAGTGCTCCTTTTAGAGAGATATTAGGATCCAGACCTGAACCCGAGTTCGTCATTAGGTCAGAAGGTATTTCCTCTTTTTTAATTGAAGGATTCTCTTTTAGAAATCCAGCCATTTCCTTTTCTGTTCGTTTTATCATTTCTTCATTGGACTGTGAATAGTTAAGTGAACCTGAGCCTGCGGCGTCATAACTTATCGAAGAAATGCGCCCATGAAAATATCCAGGTCCTTCAAAAGATTGACCAATCAATTCCGAGCCAATCATTTGCCCTTTATCATTTTTAATTAAGCTACCCTCAGCTTGAGCAGGCATCAATACTTGTGAAAGACCCGTTATGAGTAACGGATAGGCCATTCCACATATAAACAATAGCACCAATACAACACGTATATTTTTCAACATATTTATTCTCACCCTTATATTTGAATTAAGCTAAGCCAAACAGTACAAGAATTAGGTCTATACACTTGATGCCAATGAAAGGGACGATCACCCCGCCCAATCCATACAGAAATAAATTCTTCGTTAATAACCTTGTAGCGCTCATCGGAACATATTTTACCCCCTTCATGGCTAACGGAATCAGGAGTGGGATGATGATGGCATTGAATATCAAGGCAGATAATATCGCACTTTGAGGTTTGGCCAACCCCATTATATTTAATGCCTTCATTTGTGGAATAGCTAACATGAACATTGCTGGTATAATTGCAAAGTATTTAGCCACATCATTTGCTATGCTGAACGTTGTTAATGCTCCACGTGTCATGAGTAACTGTTTTCCGATTGCCACCACCTCAATGATTTTTGTAGGATCTGAATCCAAATCCACCATATTGGCGGCTTCTTTGGCTGCATTGGTGCCTGTATTCATCGCTAAACCCACATCTGCCTGTGCCAAAGCAGGGGCGTCGTTCGTTCCATCCCCGGTCATTGCGACAAGTTTTCCTTCGGCCTGTTCACGCTTAATTACAGCAATCTTATCTTCAGGCTTTGCTTCAGCAATGAAATCATCAACCCCGGCTTCCTTGGCTATTGTTGCAGCAGTTAAAGGGTTATCACCCGTACACATGACGGTTTTAATGCCCATTTTCCTCAATTCATCAAATCGCTCTTTCATCCCCGCTTTTACCGTATCCTTTAAATAAATGACACCAAATATCCGATTTCCTTCTGCGACAACGAGTGGTGTGCCCCCTTGGCTTGCTACTTCATCACTAATATCTTGTAAATCAGGAGGAATGTTTCCGCCCTGTTGCTTTATATATTTTTTAATTGAATCAACTGCACCTTTTCTGACAATCCTCCCATCAGAAAAATTTGTCCCGCTCATCCTGGTTTCTGCCGTAAACTCAATGCCTTCCGATTCTCTTTTATCTAATTCTTTTTCAGGCAATCCCGCTTTTTTGACAAATTCGACAACAGAACGTCCTTCTGGTGTTTCATCATGCAATGATGAATAACCTGCGAACATATTAAGTTCCTTCTGACTTACACCTTGCACGGGCAGCAAAGCAAAAGCCATCCGGTTACCATGTGTAATTGTTCCTGTTTTATCAAGAATAATGGTATTGATATCTCCAGCTGCCTCAACGGATTTTCCCGATTTAGCAATTACATTGAATTGGGTAACTCTATCCATTCCAGCGATTCCTATAGCTGAAAGAAGTCCCCCTATTGTCGTCGGTATCAAACAGACTAATAATGCCACCAACGTGGCGATTGGCAATGTCACTTTTATATAAGAAGCAATGGGCACGAGTGTCACACAAACAAGTAAAAAGATTAACGTCAAACTCACAAGTAGTGTGCTAAGTGCAATCTCATTCGGTGTTTTTTGCCGTTTAGCCCCTTCCACCAAGTTAATCATCCGATCCAAGAATGACTCCCCAGGATCATTGCTCACTTTAATTTTTATATAATCACTAATCACTTTAGTTCCGCCAGTAACCGAACTAAAATCCCCGCCTGGTTCTTTTATGACATTCGCAGATTCACCAGTGATGGCTGATTCGTCGACAGCAGCTACTCCTTCAATGACATCACCGTCACTAGGGATTAAATCATTAGCTTCTACTAAAACTGTGTCACCCTTACGCAGCTCTGTGGCATCGACAATCTTTATCGATCCGTCTTTTTGAAGTACCTTTGCTTTCGTATCCTGCTTTGTCTTTTTTAAGCTATCTGCTTGTGCTTTTCCACGGCCTTCAGCCAACGCTTCAGCGAAATTGGCAAAAAGAATGGTCAGGAACAAAATAACCGTCACTGCACTGGTATATCCCCTATCCGATATCCCCCCAAATAAATGAGGAAATATGGTGAGAAAAAGAGTCAAGACAAACCCAATTTCCACGACAAACATAACAGGATTTCGGGCCATGGTTCTGGGATTTAATTTTTTGAAAGCATCTTTCATCGCTTCAAAAATCACATCATTATTTACTTTTCCAATATGCTTCGTATTCATCGGTAATACTCCTTTTCATCATTTATCTAAATGTTAACCATTCTGCGATAGGACCAAGTGCAATAACTGGGAAGAAAGTCAAAGCTCCAATAATTAAAACAGTACTTAACAAAATGACAAGAAATGTAGGATTATCCGTTTTAAATGTTCCCATCGTTTCTGGGACACGTTTTTTGGCAAGTAATGATCCAGCAACAGCAATCAGTGCTATCATGGAAAAATAACGGCCAAACAACATCACTAACCCAGTGGAAATATTCCAAAAAGGTGTATTATCCGCTAAGCCCTCAAATCCGGATCCGTTATTGGCGGCAGATGAAGTAAACTCATAGATAACTTGAGAAATCCCATGGAAACCTGGATTCGAAATGGCCTCTGTCCCCATTTGTGTAGTTAATGCAAGAGCAGAAGGCACCAAGATGATTAGCGGATGCAAAAGAATGACGATGGCTATTAATTTCATTTCCATTCCTTCAATCTTCTTTCCTAAAAACTCAGGTGTACGTCCAACCATGAGCCCCGCAATGAATACAGCCAGGATTGAATACATGAGAATATTTACCGTACCTACCCCATCACCGCCAAATACGCAATTCAACATCATCATCGCTAGTGGCGTTATACTCCCGATTGGAGTCAGAGTGTCATGCATATTATTTACAGTCCCTGTGGTTGCTGCTGTCGTAACCGTTGTAAAGAGCGCACTTTGAGCAATCCCAAAACGCACCTCTTTACCTTCCATGCTGCCACTTTCTTGCGATAGGCCTAATACCTCCAATTGGGGATTTCCATTTTGTTCGCTAAAGTAATTCACGCATAGGAAGGCAAGTAACATAAGCCCCATGGCTGAAAAAAGAATCCATCCTTGTTTTCTACTTTTGGCCATATATCCAAATGTCAATGGAAGGGCAGCAGGAATGAGGAACATCGATAAAATCTCTAAAACATTCGTAAAGCCATTAGGATTCTCATATGGATGCGCCGAATTGGCACCAAAGAATCCACCACCGTTCGTCCCTATATGTTTTATAGACTCCAATGCAGCGACAGGCCCCCTTGCTATATTTTGAGTCGCTCCTTCTAAAGTAGTAACAACAGCTGTAGAATCAAGGGTTTGAGGCACCCCTTGCGAAACAAGGATCAAACTGACCAAAATTGAGAGTGGCAGCAGCACCCGAATAATTGATCGAATTAAATCGACGTAGAAGTTTCCTAAACTCCTTTGGCCGGTCAAACCCCTGAAAAAAGCGATGCACAGGGAAAGACCGGTTGCAGGTGTCGTGAACATCAGAAAGATGATGACAACCATCTGTGATAAGTACGATAGACCAGTTTCTCCACTATAGTGCTGTAAATTGGTATTGGTAAGAAAACTTGCGGCCGTATTAAAGGCCAACAAAGGATCCATGTTAGCTATCTCGCTTGGGTTCCCTGGCAAAAGTCCCTGAAAACGTATGATGATATATGAGATAATAAACATGACTAAGTTGCTCAAGAGCAATGCCTGTGCATATTGCTTCCAATTCATATCACTTGACTTAACTCCAGCTATTTTAAAAATACCGTGTTCTATCCACCCAAACATGCGATCTTGCCTGGTAGTTTCAAGCGAATACACAGTCTTTAAATATTTGGCCATTGGTATTGCTAGTAAAATTGCAAAAAGCAACACCACACTGATTTGTAAAAAATCCATTTACATTTCCTCCGTTAATGTTCTTAATATTTTTCCGGGTATAGTAAAGCATGAATTAAATACAAGGTTACCGCCCCTGCAATAAGAAACAACATATACTACTCTCCTTTTTTCGTTATAACTGTGTTACAAAAATGAATAAATCCCGAGAAAAGAAAGTAGGGTATCGCTATAAGTAAGATTGTTACAAAATCCATTTGATTCTCCCCTTTCACAACCATTTGAAATCCTTTACAATCCCCCTCCTTAATGATTAGTTGGAAAATTGTGCCAAAACCATAAAAAATAGACCAATGCATACTCTTCCTCCGAGAATCTGCCATCGCATAGCTATCCTAGCTAAAATCGTGAAAAAATGATTCACAATTAAAACAAGAATATTAACAAAAGCAAACAAGATTAGTGGAGAAAAAGTACTCATTGGTCTACTTATCGCCTAGCAAGCTATAGCCCTCTTTGCGATCTGTCTTCCAAGAAACCTTTTCATTTAATTATAGGCATAATAAAAAGACCTACTAAAATGCCAGGTTGCTATTTTGCTAAAAACACAACAAAAAAGCCTCCTGAAATAAGGTGGTCTTATGACCTCCTTCGCTTTAGCCGACGAAGTTAGCTGACGGGTAGGATGGCGAAAGAGTATCACATCCCTTCTGCAAAATGCAGAATTAACCCCATAAAAAGTGGGTCCTCCGTTCTCAATCACTTGAGATTTGGCCGATATCAAATTGTTATTGATGAGCATATTCTACGCTCATTACTTAACTTTTGTAAACCTTTAAAAAACCTCATATATACGTAAATAAAGTCATTTTAAATCATTTAACTTCATTTTTATATCCAAATACATTATTTACTCTAATAATCTATTATTTTCTATCAATAACACATAAACTCATAATTCCATTGACAAAAACTTGAATTCAGCTTTATGATAAGTCCCATATATAATCGATGAAAAAATCGGAGGCATTATGCTAAATCAAAAAAAGAAAATCGAAGCCGAAATTAGTGCAGCATTCATTAAATTCCAGCGTGATTTAATCGGCAGAGGTCCACAAGAAGTCAAAACCTACATAATAAATGACATGATCATCACTCGTTTCAAGGGAGTTTTGACTGTCGAAGAAAAACATCTTGTCAGTCAGGATTCTGGAAAGAAACTTGTAAAGAAAATGCGCTCACTTCTTCGTGAAATGTACAGTGAGGAGTATGAAAAAATAGTTGAAGAACTAACAAGCTGTAAGGTCCTATCCTCCCATAGTGATATTAGTACCAAAACCGGTGAACGGATCGAAGTATTCATTGTTGATAAAGATTTGGAAAAACATTTGGAAAGTTTCAAATAAAGGGTCGTTTTAGGAAACAATAACCAAACCTAAAAAAGGCAGAAACGTTGATAAACAACATTTCTGCCCCTTTTGAAAAAGACTTACCGATCAATACCAAAGTTCAAAGCTTCACCCTTTGAAGACGAAGGGCATTCAGTACTACAGATACCGAGCTAAAGGCCATTGCGGCACCTGCAAGCCACGGTGCGAGAAAACCAAATGCAGCGATTGGTATCCCTACCACGTTATAAGCAAATGCCCAAAATAAATTTTGCCTGATGTTACGCATCGTTTTTCTACTCATGAGAATGGCATCCGCAATGCTATTCAAATCCCCCCGGATAAGCGTAATATCCGAGGCTTCCATGGCGACGTCCGTTCCCGTTCCGATTGCCATTCCGATATCAGCGAGTGCAAGAGCCGGTGCATCATTGATTCCATCCCCAACCATTGCGACCCTTTTATCGGACGCCTGCAATTTTTTCACTTCTTCCGCTTTCCCTTCAGGCAACACCTCCGCAATCACTTGATCTATCCCGACTTGATTGGCGATCGCTTTAGCAGTCCTCTCATTATCACCCGTTATCATGATAACTTGAATATTCATCGCTTTTAATCGATTTATGGCTGTTTGAGATGTCTGTTTGATTGTATCAGCCACTGCTATGAGACCTGCATATTCACCATCAACACTAGCAAGCATCGATGTTTTGCCCTGCCCTTCAAGGTGTTCCATCATGGCCAACGCTTTTGTAACATCCACATGATGTTGCTTCATCAATTTTCGGGTTCCTACCAATAACACTTTTTGATTCACGAGTGCTTTTACGCCGAAACCTGGTATAGCCTCGAACTCCTGAACCAGCCCAAGAGGAATTTCCTTTTCTTGTATACCTTTCACAATAGACTCCGCAAGAGGATGTTCAGATTGCTTTTCAGCAGCTCCAATCAGAGATAAAAACTGTGTCTCATCCATTCCATTCTCAATGATGACATCAGTCAATATGGGAGTTCCATTTGTGACAGTTCCTGTTTTATCTAAAATAACCGTATCAATATGGTGAGTCGTTTCCAGGTGCTCCCCACCCTTGAATAAAATGCCGAACTCTGCCGCACGACCGGAACCAGCCATAATCGATGTTGGTGTAGCTAAACCTAAGGCGCAGGGACAAGCAATGACCAGTACTGCAATCATCGTTTCAAAAGCTGGCGTAAATTCACCTGGATTCACCCAAATTATCCTTACGAGGAAAGTTAAAATCGCTAGGCCCACAACAATAGGTACGAAAACGCCAGAAATTTTGTCTGCCAGCCTTTGAATCGGTGCTTTCGAGCCTTGAGCTGCTTCAACCACCTTGATGATTTGTGAAAGAGCCGTGTCTTTTCCAATCTTGACAGCTTTCATTTTTAAGAAACCATTTTTATTTAATGTGGAACCAATTACCGTGTCTCCAATACTTTTATCAACTGGAATGCTTTCTCCTGTTAACATGGATTCATCGACAGCGGAATTGCCTTCCATGACTTCTCCATCCACCGGGATTTTTTCACCGGGTTTAATCAAGACCATATCTCCCACCATGACTTCTTCAAGAGATATCGTTTGTTCGACTCCATTCCTCAGCACCAATGCCGTCTTGGCCTGAAGCCCCATCAGCTTTTTAATGGCTTCCGAGGAACGCCCTTTGGCCCTGGCTTCAAAAAGCTTACCTAGGAGGATGAGTGTAATCAGTATCGAACTTGTTTCGAAATATAACTGTGCCGTATGATGATGTGCTCCAATAGAAAGGATTGCTTGGTATACACTGTAAAAATACGCAGCGGATGTCCCCATGGCGACCAAAACATCCATATTAGCACTTTTATTCTTCAGAGCCTTATAAGCTCCTACATAAAATTGTCCACCGATTATGAATTGTACGGGGGTAGCGAAAGCCATTTGCACCCAGGGATTCATCAGGAAATCTGGCATATATATAAATGAAGTAAAACTAAAATGCCCGACCATCGTCCATAACAAAGGCAGCGATAGAATGAGGGAAATAATGAATTTCCTCTTTTGCTTTTGAATTTCTTTCTGGCGATAATCCACCGCTTCCTGCTCGTTTTCCTTGATCAACGCGCCATATCCAAGCTTCTCGACTCGCTGAATGATTTCTTGAGTGGAAGTCTGAGAGGGGTTAAATTCAATGGTCGCATTTTCAAGCGCAAGATTTACAGTAGCCAAGGAAACCCCATCCATCTTATTAAGCCCTTTTTCTATTCTATTGGCACAGGCCGCACACGTCATGCCCGTGATGGCGAGTTCTTTTTTCTCCTTCACCACGTCATATCCCAAATCTTGTATTTTACTCTCCAAATCCTGGACTTTTACTTTTTCTGCGTCATATGAAATGACTGATTTTTCTAGGGCCAAATTAACAGTAGCCGCTTCGACGCCTTCCATCTTGTTTAACCCTTTTTCTATCCTGTTCGCACAGGCCGCACACGTCATACCAGAAACCTGCATGCTGGTTTCCTTTATACTCATATCCTACCCTTCTTCCCTATACCGCTATGGGGTATAATATTTAGCAAAAAAGAAGTGCTCGATAAAAGCACCCTAATTATTTATTCGACATCGTATCCTTGATCATCGATTGTTTCTTTAATCTCTTCAAGAGAAACCTTTTCCTTATCAAAATTAACTTCCACTTTTCCGGATTCAAGTTGGACTTTTACGCTTTCTACGCCTGTAAGCTTACCTACATTACTTTCAACTGCATTTACACAATGTCCACAAGACATACCACTTACATTTAATGTTACTTTTTCCATTCCAATCACTTCTCCTTTATTTTTTCATTAATTTTTGTATCGTGATTAGCACTTCATCTATGACTTCAGTATCTCCATCATTGAGCCTGTTAACGACACAATTTCTCATATGACCTTCCAATAAAATCTTAGCCACACTATTCATAGCGCTTTGAGTCGCGGCAATTTGGGTGATAACATCATCACAATACGTATCTTTTTCAATAAGACCTTTAATACCACGGATTTGACCTTCAATCCGATTTAACCTGGTCGTTAAGTTCTTTTTTACTGCATCCGAGTGATGACTCTTCCGGTCCTGGGAAGGATTGATACAGCATTCATTTTCAATGAAAAGGTCCTTTTCTTCTATCTCTTTATTCATCCTCATCCCTCCTCAACAATAAAGTACCATACCCCACTACCCTATGTAAAGAAATTCATCTTCTCTTGATTCTGTACTATTATACTCTTTACTTACCTTAGGATTCTATTCGAAAAAGTTACACAAACTTTTATAAGGATAATTCCTTTTTAAGTATAGTCTCATCTTATTTCCTATTAAACATTTTATTAAGATTCAGTACTTACTTTTATAGGACAACAAAAGCCAAGGATGCATAAAATCACTTGGCTTAATGTATTCATAATTTACATATAAACATCAATATGTTAACGGTTTCTAGTAAATCAATAGTTACCAAACAAACAAGCCAACAATCATGGCGCTTAGCATGGATACTGCCATTCCACTAAGCAGTAGCTTCCAGACATTCCTACCAATGATACTTGATTTTTCCTCATCTAGGATGGAATTGAATGTTCCATAAATCATGCCGACTGTACTGAAGTTTGCAAATGAAGTCAGGTACGTTACGGCGACGGCGACTGTATGTGGAGCCATACCGCTTATCTGATTTTTTAAGTCCAGCAGGGCCACAAACTCATTGGTAGCCAGTTTAATACCCATTAATTGAGCAACATACATCGTATCTCCCCAGTTTAATCCAAACAAGAAAGCGAATGGACTAAAGATCACAGAGAAGATTTTTTGAATCGTCAAACCATCCACCGCAAGACCTAATATACCATTCAGGCTGGCTGTCAACGCGACATACCCGATTACCATGGCCATGATAACAATGACCATTTTGACTCCAACCAGCATACTGTTTGAAATCGTTGAAAAGAAGTCTTTACGTTCCTCTTTTGTTGGGATATACACGACGTCTTCCTCTTTACTGACCGTAACGGGATTTAACATATTGGCTATCAGCAAGGCATTTAAACAGTTTAAGGGAATGGCAACGAACACAAACTCTGCCGGTACCATGGATAAATACGCACCAATGATGGAACCGCTTATACTACTCATACTCATAATTCCAAACGTAAGCAAACGTTGATCTTTTAAAGAAATAAGTTGCATCCGTATTACAGCGAGAGCTTCCGTGTTTCCGAGAAACATCATCTGGATAGAAAAGAAGCTCTCCAATTTCGGCAAACCGGACACTTTCGAAATAAGCCAACCGACTTTATCTATAATCCAAGTCAGGATGCCGAAATACGATAGAATATCAAAAAACGTAATAATGAAGATGATTGGCATTAAGGCACTGAAAAAGAAATCCACTTGTTCATTGGCCATAACAGAAGGAAATACGAAAGAAATCCCTTCATTTGCACAGGCGATCAACCAGGTGAAGAAAGTAGCAATTTGCTTAATGACCCATGTTCCGACTGAGGTCGATAACATGAACCAGGTAATAAGCAACTCAATCCCCAGCAAGGTAAGAATGATTTTCCATTTAACGTTCTTTCTATTGGGCGAGCACAGGTAGACAATCCCCATGACAACCAATACACCTAGGATATTTAACAAAAAGTACATACGACACCCACTTCCATTTAATTATCCCTATAGGTTATTCATACATAAAAAGCCCTTATTTATCATGCTTTCAGCCACTGGACAGAAAGCATGATAAATAAGAGCTTCTTACAAAACTAAATAAAATAGTTGAACCTTGTAAGAAATTCAAAACGACTTACAAAGCGCACAACTAAATACCAGTTCTTCTCTTATATACACGCTTCCTTGTAGTCCGGCTTTTTTTTATGGCAGCCAGGTAGAAACTATCAGACCTTTTCACTGATATTATACAAGGATATTTATATAACGATTATTCATAGGAATGGGTATCATTTTATATGAGATGACTAACTATTACAATATGTTTTTTAATAGTCAGAATTTTTCCTTTATCTTATTAATATAAAAGAATGCTCTCTTATGCTCTCTTAAAATTATTATTTTTAAAAAACAGTAAACTTATCAAATCATTACCAAATGACTTAAAAACATGCATTTCTAATATATTGAAGTATTTTAGGTAATAGGTAACACCTTCCGAAGCAACGTAACAATCCTGTAATAAAAGCAATAAAAACTTAACACAATATGCAGAATATATTTCTATTTTTAATATTTTTCTGGTTTAATTACCTTATAATATTATTGCACAATAAAAATTGAGCAATAATATTATAGAATATCAGGAGGAATCTTCCTTTTTATGAATAATTCAAAAAAATCTTTTATCCTTGCAGGTTCTATCATAGGTACCCTATTTATCGGCAATTCTGCTTATGCTAGTACTTACCAAGTTAAATCAGGCGACAGTCTATATAAAATTTCTAAAGCAAAAAACATAACGATCCAAAAGTTAAAATCACAAAATAATTTATCTAGTAATCTTATATTCCCGGGACAAGTTTTAAAAATAAACGAATCCACGGCAAAAACCACAGGATCAACTAAGAAGCATGTAGTCAAACTTGGCGATACTCTAAGTGATATTGCAAAAAAATATAATCTTTCGCTAACTTCATTGATGAAAATGAACCCTAGCATTTCCAATTCAGACCGGATTCGTATTGGCCAATCCATCATTGTTTCTGGAATAGCTACGACAGCTAATACTCCTGCAACTACAAGCAGTTCAACCGGTACATATAAGGTTAAATCAGGAGACAACCTTTCCAACATTGCAAAAACACATAAAACGACAGTCAAGGCTTTACTTTCTTTAAACCCGTCCATCAAAAATGCTAATGCTCTTCAGATTGGACAATCTATTAAAATTTCAGGAAAAGCTACGACAGCTAGCACAACTACTACAACAAGTAGTTCAACTTCAACCTATATAATTAAATCAGGAGATAATCTATCCACTATAGCAAAGAAATATAAAACGACGGTTACTGCTTTACTTTCTTTAAACCCGTCCATCAAAAATGTTAATGCCCTTCAGATTGGAAAGTCTATTAAAGTCTCAGGAAAAGCTACGACAGCTTCCACAAATTACACAACGACCACGACTGTATCATCTACATCTGAAGTGGACCGGGTTTTAACCGCTGCTAAAAAATATTTAGGAGCTAAATATCTGTATGCTGCAAGCACATCACGCACTGACGCGTTCGATTGCTCATCCTTTACCATGAAAGCATTCCAAGCAGCAGGAATTTCCTTGCCTCGGACTTCAACCGGTCAAGCTCAAATGGGTGTTCCTGTATCTTCTTATTCTCTAAAAAAAGGCGATTTAGTATTTTATGATACTAATCGAGACGGAGTAATCAACCACGTAGGGATTTATGCAGGGAATAATCAAATGATTAATGCATCCTCCTCTAGAGGTGTATCGTATGCTGATATCAACAGTTCATACTGGAAACCTCTTTATGTAAAAGCCGTACGTATTCTTAACTAATTTACTGACGTTACCAATCGTATCTTTCATACCTATGTACGCCTCAAATATTCTAATGTTTGAGGCGTATCCTTTTTATTTTCACCTTCCCACCTTCTATCTTCTTTTTGCGTCCTTTCACCTTACTTCTTTGGCTTTTAGCACGTTATCATTACATTTCTGAAATAATTAGGGTATGATAAGTTACATAGATTATGTTCGAAGCGTAAACAAACCGCTCTTTCATTTAAAACGCATAGTAGTAAGTAGGAGGAAAGACGTTGAATAGTTTTATTGTCATGCAGGGTACTACATATCAAGAAGAAAGACATTTAGGGATCATTTGGTCTCCTCAAATAGATAAATCCGGTTTAGTTCCACACTCATCTAAATTAATCCAAGAAATCAAAAATGGTGATCGCATTTTCCATTATGTAAAAGGTTCGATTGTCGCTATCAGTATTGTGAAAATGGGTTGTCAAGAAGCTATAAGACCTCAAAGAAATCGAAATCATAAGATAGAAAATGGATATCTAGTTGAAACGGAGTATCGTGAGTTGGAGATACCCCTTAATATACGGGACCATTTTAATGAAATCACTCAGTACCTTCCTATTAAATATTCAGCATTCCAAGAGGATGGCACTGGCAATTCAGGTTATTTATATCCATGTAACGAAGAACTTACGCTAAAACTTTTAGAATATATTAGTATGCTTAACATATTTAATGCCGATGAAGACCAATTAGAGCTCTCTGTCGATGAAGTCATTGCAAAAGAGCGAAATCCCTTACAAGCACTTCTCGCTGAAACAGAATCAGAAGCCAAGATGAAAATTCGCTGTGGTCAACAAAAATTCAGAAAATTGGTTATGCCTCTTTGGAATCATCATTGTCCACTATGTGGAATTGGTATGGCGGCTCTGCTACAGACCAGTTACGCTAAACCTTGGAAGGATAGTACGGATGAGGAACGCCTTAATCCTTATAATGGACTCTTGTTATGCTACAATCATGACGCCTTGTATGAAAAAGGCTTAATCACTTTTGACGGTCAAGGTAGAATACATATATCTCAGCAGATTCCTGAGGAAGAATATGATATGTACCGATTAGAAAAAGGCATAAAAGTCGCTATTCATCCTGAAAATAAGCCATACTTTAAATGGCATAAGAAGAATGTTTTTGTGGACAATAAAAAAATATAAACCTTACAAACGAATCCCTAACGTGGGCTGCTTCCCCCCATGTTAGGGATTTTTTGATTTATATTTATTCTATCGAGCTTTAGGATAGGAGATTTTACTACTATGAATAATAAGGGGGTATCTTACGTTTCAATAGAAAAGAAAAATCCCCTAGTAGTTAGATCAAGCGGAATAATTGATATAAACGTTGGTATTTGTCCAATCAAAAATGGTATCCATTTAATAAGATAATGTAGTGTTTAAAAAAGGGGGTAAGAATTTGAGTTTTAAAAGGTTCTGTAATTTCTGGAAAAAATGTATTGGTTGTACAGGGGCCACGGGGCCTGCTGGTCCTATAGGAGCTACCGGTGTAACTGGAGCCACGGGGCCTGCCGGAGCTACTGGAGCAACTGGAGCCACGGGGTCTGCCGGAGCTACTGGTGTAACTGGCGCTACCGGAGCGACAGGGAATGCGGGGTTTGAATTTTCTGTACCATCAGCTATATTCATCCCTTCTCCCGGCTTATTAACTGTGTCAAATGAAGAAGTTGCTATCACCACTCTTACTATCTCACTCTTCCAAGATGCAGCGGTAGTACTGCAGGGGCAGGTAGGATGGAGTTCACCGAATTTCTTTAATTTAGCAATGGTTTCACCTAACTTTTTTGATTTGGCACTGATATGGAGGATTCGTAAGGGCAGCGGAGGACCAGTCATTTGGGAAGGTCGTGATGGCGCCAGCTTTGAATCTGATGAACAAGCTAGATTCTTAAGTTCCATCTTACATGTCGATTCCTCTCCTGGATTGGGCTCCATCACATATGAATTGACGGCACAAGTAGATCCCCTATTGAGTCCGGATTCTACTGCAGAGGTTAATGGACCAGTCGTTTTTATCGGAAATGCATTTCCGGTATAGAAATACTCTATAGAAGACGCTAAAAATAAAGAAAACCACGTTCAAGTTGCTAACGTGGTTTTCTTTTTGCATTGGCTCTTTCATTTAACCTTCCTTATTAATTAAATCGACTAATTTTTGACCAGAACGTCCATCGTTATAAGAGTTAGATACGTATTGATTTCGTATAGAATGGTAAATAGCTCTATGTTCACTAGCATGATAATAGTTCTTTATTACTTCAGTAAGCTTACTAGGATCTTCTTGTATATAATCACCTAAGATATCGAAATAATCATAGGGACGATTACTATTTAAGAAATTAAATATAAACACAGGTTTATTAAATAATATACTTTCTAAAGCGACTGTAGAAAGAGAGGAAACCACCCCATCGCTATGAGATAGTAATTCGTACAAATGATTATCTCTAGATGTATATACTTGGAGGTATTCATATTTCTCTTCTAGCTCTAAATACATTCCGTATTTCTTTTTCCCCATTTCCCACGGATGCGGCTTTATAATAATTTGAAAATTGGACTCATTCAAAATATTCTCCATTAAAGCTTCGAACCTGACAACATCCAGTTGCGGACCAGTAATCACCAATAAGGTTTTCTTTTTAGGATCAAGTCCATATTTTTTTATGAAATCCACTTTATCCGTTGCAGTATCAAGAAAAATATCGTCAAATTTAGGGTGCCCTATTTCAGCCACACATTCCATGGAAACGCCTCTTTTAGCATACCACTCTTTCTCGTAATCGCCGTACACTCCTACAACGGTGGTGAAAACCGGCATAAATGCTTCTTCCCCCATTAAAATCCCGTGCTGCAAACAAATGCTCCTGATACCTTTTGATAATCCCACAATTGAAAGAGCTCTGCTTTGCATATCTTCAGTCGTTCCCACAACGATAGTGGAAATCTCTTGTTTATCAAAAAGGTTGAAAATCATACTAAGGGTTTTTACGATTGGGGGAATCCGCTTAATAAAGGTTTCTTGAAAGTATACATTTCCAAAAGCGGGATGTGTGCTGAATGATTCAAATAAATCAGTTGCCTCTTTTACAAGTTCCTCCGAACCCTCATCATTTACCTCTGCATATTTCCCCAAACTTTCGCATGGAATCCCATAGATGTGAGACCCTTTTGACCTGGAGAGAATAAGCGATCGCTCAGAGTCAAACTTATTCATATAGGTTTTCTCAGGAATACGCGTGTAATCCGCATTGATTAAGACTTTACCATCCTTAGGCTTAACCATCAATGGAGCCCTGATTTTTTCTAACCACTTTTCAAAATAAGGTTGAATCATCTCCTGGTCTAATCTTGGAGCGTTTATATTCAAATGAAAGTTTTCATCCTCCATTTTCGCTTTAAGTTCAGCATCTATTTGTTGATAAAAGTTAGTTAACAATACAATCGGGATTTCTCTGAATTTCAAGTGACTGAATGTATCTACAAACTCCTTATACAGTGTCCAATAGTTTGATAGATAGATACTCATCCCCTCTCGCTCCGTCTGCGGGCCCTTATGGATTCTCTAAGTTCTTTACAGGTTCTTTGAGTGGGTAACATTTGGGAAAAATCATTAGGGTTTTCATTGAATAACTGGGCATGGATGGATTTAGGGGTGATATAGTTAAAATCTAGGATCTCATTGATGGGGAAAAATGGCCAGAAATGATTGAGTCTCCAAAAGAACCTAGCATCACCTGTTCTATAAAATTGTGGATCCTCGTCCCAGTGCGAACCGAACGTTTCTTTGATTTTAGGGAGAATGGACTGCCGGTGCATGATTGAACAATGATCAGTCATGCAAGAAGCAAGCCATGAAATAGATTTAGCGGGTCTGACAATTTGGTTCGTTACTTCCCCTTCTTCATTCAAATGAACGGTTTTGGAAGCTGAGTAGACAATCATAGCTTCAGAATGTTGATCTAAGAACTCAACCATCTTCTCAATTTTTTGATTGTGATATACATTATCATCGGTAGCGTACGTAACATATTCTCCCTGTGACAATTCCAATGCTTGATTGATGAGAACTGCGTATCTAGTCTTCTCTACTCTTTCCTCAAGTGTTTCGATATTACTCTGGAAAAATTTAACTCTTTCATCATCTAAAAATTCATCGATAACACTAAGTGTTTCCTCATTGGAATTATCATCCATTATAAACAATTCGAAATCCTGGAAAGTTTGCTCTAAAATTGAACGAATCGTATTCGCTACGTATTCTTGTTTATTATAGCTCGTTAGAATCACTGTTACTTTTGGCAAATCCCACACCCCTTTTTAAAAATTTCAGCAATAATTTGGTTCCACAAAATCCATTAAACTGGCGAGCCCTATAGGATATCCCAATCAATGGGGGTTCCTGCTTTCAGCTCTTTCACGACTTTTTTCCCTATTAAATTCTCGTAATACTTGGGTGCTAACCCATACCCGGGTCTTATGATTCTTATATTTTCCTTAGTCAATATATCTCCGGCCTTTACATCCTTAACCACATAGATTGACCGTCTAAATTTCATGGACTTTATTTCTGCTTCGGTCGGACCGTAGCTCACCTGACCAAAAGATTGCCATGCTCTTTGCGTCTCCTCAACCAAAGCCTTCATTTCATCCGGTTCCATGGAAAATGCGGCATCTACACCACCATCTGTTCTGGAAATAGTGAAATGCTTTTCGATGACAGTCGCTCCAGTTGCAATGCTTGCGACGGAAACTCCGATACCAAGCGTGTGATCGGATAAACCTACCTGACATCCAAAGAGATCTTTCATGTGTGGAATTGTCGATATATTCGTATTGGAAGGCGTTGCTGGATAAGTACTCGTGCATTTTAATAGTACGAGATCTTTACACCCGGCATCTCTAGCAGCACGGACCATTTCATCTAATTCAGCAAGTGTTGCCATACCAGTAGAAATAATCATAGGCTTACCAGTTGAGGCCACCTTCTTTATAAGGGGAATGTCATTGTTCTCGAATGAGGCTATTTTGTACATGGGTATATTTAAATCTTCAAGGAAGTCAACTGCGGTCACATCAAATGGAGTGCTAAAGGGGATGAGTCCTAACTCTCTGCATCTATCAAAAATTTCCTCATGCCATTCCCATGGAGTATAAGCTTGTTGGTAAAGGTTATACAGGTTATTTTTATGCCATAAACTACTTTTATCTTCAATATTAAAATCTTCATTATCTATATTTAAAGTCATCGTGTCTGCCGTATAAGTCTGGATTTTTAAGGCATGGGCCCCAGCTTTTGCAGCAGCCTCGACGATTTCTAAAGCTTTGTTCAAGGATTGATTATGGTTCCCTGACATCTCCGCTATAATAAAAGGAGGATGCTTCGGTCCAATCATTCTTCCTGCAAGATTGATATCTTTCATATGATCACGCCTCTGCTGTGAAATTCATTTTCAATGTTCCTTTATACTTTTCCCAATCTTCACGTATGATGGAAAAACTATTTACATCGATAGACTGACCTTCTCTTATAAAAGTGTCCTCTAAACGATTGTCATGCTTAAATCCTAATTTCCGATGAAGCCCTTCACTTTTATTATTATTGGATAAAACTTCAGCAATAATTTTTTTCATACCTAATGTATGAAAAGCATATTCCAATCCCAAATACCCCATTATTGTACCTGCTCCCTTAGGAGCATGGATTTCCCCAATATAAAAACCCCAGACACACGTTAGCATTTGCTGGCTACACTTTTTGAAAGAGACAAGACCTAAGGGTTTTTCTTGATAAATGAAGAGACGATAATACTCCATTTGTTCCTTCAGTATATCTTCAAACCATCGACAATGATCGTCGTGGGGGATACGTTGATGATTATACATATTCATACGAATATGCTCCATATTTCTCCATCTATAAATTTGTTCTCTGTCTTCCTTTGATAAAGCGATTAATTGATAGTCCATCTTATTCATCCCTAGTTCACTATTTCTTCTATCATCATTTGATGACTCACATGAAGATTTTTCATAAAATGATAGGACAAGAGTGACATCACATGTCGGTTCACTTCATTTTTTATCATATCGTTCAATTGATTGGCTACAAAACTCTCCTCAACCTTTTCCTTATTTCCTAAATATTTGATGATTTTCTTTTTATCTAGGGCTTTGCAAATCTCCACCTGATTTTCAGCAACGCTCCATACCATAGAAGGTAAACCCAGGTAACACCGTTCCCATGTAGTCGAACCACCTGCCCCGATGGAAAGGTCAGCTTGACACATGAATTCGGCGATATTAGAAACCTGACAATGAAGATGTACATTATCATAGCGTTGGTATATCGTTTCAAGCTCTTTTATATGGGGATTGGCCTTGCCCACAACCACATCCACTTGGATATCACCCCGTTCTAGCTTCAAAAAAGAATCGATGGCTCTTCCCGTTTCATTCGTTCGATCAATTCCACCAAAAAAAATCAAGATCCGTTTTACAGTCCCATTTCGCACTATTTGCTTCTTCCATTGTTCGTGAAATTCTTCTCTCAATAAAGCGTACCCCGGTCCTAAAAACAATTTACAATGGCTGGGTACTAGAGAGTGATAACGACTTTGATAGTCATCATAAAAATTTTGATCAAGTAATAGATCACAATCATGCTTACGGTCCGCTAAATCATCGATGACCATGATTTTCTTTGAAATGCCTTTAAATTTCCTTTCCCATTTCTCATCAATCGCATAATGATCGATAATTAACAAGTCCACAGTTTCCTGCTTTAGAATTTCCATGGTGTGTTCAGCATCCACCTGTAATGGTACGCCTAGCCAGTTCAAATATGGCGAGAGATTCGGGGTGTTTGCATTCAAAGCTCTGCAAGACGGAAGTCGGAAAACTTCAAATCCATTTTCTTCGATAAGATTACACAAATTACCGGGATGTTCCCTGCAAATGAAACGGACGGTGAGCCCCTGTTTGTTTAAGCAACCTGCAAGCGTCAGACATCTCATTACGTGACCTGTTCCAATATCTAAGGAAGCATCGACACGGATATATGCATTCATCATTCACGATCTGATTCTTTCATAGTGAATACTTTCTTTTGTTCAATATGGGCATTGATGGAGGCCCACTCTGGATTATCCTGTAGCAGATTGGTAACATCCTCGAGGGTAAAGTCATCATTTTCATACAGATGGTCAAGCAACCAGGTAATCAGCTTCAGGTCATCTTCTGTATCAACCGTTAATCGTAAGGAACTAAAATCGATATCATTTAAAAAGGGAGCTAGTCTAAATTTTTCAGGATGGTGATAGATATAAGGGGTTACATGCTCTCGGTAAGTGGCTTCTTTAGCTTCCTTGAATGCTTGCTCTAGCGCCTTCATGGAGAAAACCTCCACATCGAAACCTCGAGGGTATGTTCTTTCAAGAGTATTTGAAACATAATCATATTTTCCGACCCCTGCAAGAAATTCTTCTAGAGCTTGGTCAATCGTATGAGGATCGATTAATGGACAATCAGCGGTAAGTCTTACCACAATGTCAGTCTGATGCTCAGTAGCTGCATCAAAAAACCTTGTCAATACATCATCTTCCGGTCCACGAAAGATTGCGACCGAAAGTCTTTCACATAGATCTACAATGGGCTGTTCCGTTTCCTTGGTAGTAGTGGCCACCACAATTTTATTAATGAATCTTGCTTTCCCTATCCTCTCCAACTGGTACTGAAGCAAAGGTTTTCCTTGGACTTGCTTCATAACCTTTCCTGGCAATCTCGAAGATCCCATTCTCGCTTGAATTATTGCGACTACTTTCAAACCTTTCACCTTCTAATCTTCATTTAGAATAGCAGTCTAGAACTTTTTTAACAGCTTTGATCACATCAACTACGTCCTTTTCTGTCATTGCCGGAAAAAGAGGCAATGTAATGATTTCTTCATACAGCTTTTCTGCATGCGGACATAGCCCTTTTTTATAACCCAGATCTTGATAATACGGCAATAGATAAACAGGAATATAATGCACATTCACACCGATGTTTTCCTGATGGAGGGCATTATATATTTCTTTTCTGTTTCCCGTTAAATTCTCTAAATGTAGCCGGATTACATACAAATGCCAACTAGAACTACCCTCTTTATTTATATGTGGAATGGTAATATCCTTTATCTCTTTTAGTCCATCGTTGTACATCGAGACATATTTTTTCCGTAGGTTTAAAAATTCATCAACTTTCTTTAATTGGCTCGATCCAAGAGCTGCCTGGATGTCTGTCATCCGATAGTTATAACCTAAAAATTGCATTTCATAGTACCATGGTCCATGATCCTCAACCATTTTATCAGGATCACGTGTTATGCCATGCGAACGGAATTGTAATAGTTTTTCATAATACTCTTTGTCATCCGTTGTAATGATGCCACCTTCACCCGAAGTAATATGTTTAACAGGATGAAAGCTAAACATGGTCATATCACTTTTTGAACCTATCTTTTTCTGCTTATACGTTGCTCCGAGTGCATGTGCTGCATCTTCAATGACGACCAAATCATGTTTGTTGGCAATCTTATATATTTCATCCAAGGGTGCAGGGTTCCCCGTAAAGTGTACAGGAATAATTGCTTTAGTTTTTTCAGTGATTTTCTTCTCGATTTCTTTCGGGTCTATATTTAATGTTCTTTCATCAATATCAGCGAAAACGGGTAACCCACCTTGGTATAAGATACAATTCGAACTGGCTGCAAATGTTAGCGGTGTAGTGATGACTTCATCCCCTTCCCCGATACCAGCTGCAAAACAGGCACCATGTAATGCAGCAGTTCCATTAGAGAACGCTACAGCATACTTTGCTCCAACATAATTTGCTAACTCCTGTTCAAAAGTAGAAATGAAAGGACCTGTCGTCAAGTAATCTCCTCTTAAAACCCGTATGACTGAATTGATATCTTCCTCATCAATCCATTGCCGACCATAAGGCAGAAACGTTTCTCTTATTGGTCTATCCATCCATTTATCCTCCTCCTTCCACTAGCTGGTTAACAGCCTTTACTCTTGCACTAACTTCTTCAACTCTTCAACAGATAACCAATGGTCATTTGTATTGCTTATATAACTAAATCCCTCTAAAACCGGTTTTCCACCTTTCAATGATTCTGAATCCCACCATGGAAACTCAGGTTGAATGATGTAAAACGTATCGAATTCCAATGTACGACGTGCATCATCTTCAGTGATCATAGCTTCATGTAATTTTTCACCAGGACGTATTCCTTTGAATTCCACTTTACATTCTGGGGCAATCGCTTTTGCTAAATCCGTCACTTTCATACTTGGTATCTTTGGAACAAAAATTTCTCCGCCTTTCATTCTTTTGAGGTTATCAAGAACAAACTGCACACCTTGCTCCAAGGTAATCCAAAATCGAGTCATTCGCTCATCAGTTATCGGCAGTTTTCCTGTCGACCTGATTTTTTTGAAAAATGGAACGACGCTTCCCCGACTTCCAACGACATTCCCATAACGAACCACGCTAAACCGGGTCTCCTTATTTCCTGCATATGAATTTGCGGCCACAAACAATTTATCTGAGGCCAATTTTGTTGCTCCATAGAGGTTGACGGGGCTAGCTGCTTTATCGGTACTTAAAGCCACCACCCTTTCCACTCCTCTGTCAATCGCAGTCTCGATAATATTTTGGGCTCCATGGATATTTGTCTTAATGGCTTCAAAAGGATTATATTCACAAATGCCCACATGTTTTAAAGCGGCAGCATGGATGACAACATCCACACCTTCAAATGCCCGAAATAACCGCTCTTTATCCCTTACATCGCCTATAAAAAAACGGATTCTTGGATCTGTATATTCCTGAGCCATTTCATATTGTTTTAATTCATCCCTACTGAATATAATCACTTTCTTAACATCCATTTCTAGCACCTTACGAACGAACTTTTTCCCAAATGAACCGGTTCCACCAGTTACCAAGATTGTCTTATTTTTTAAAGAAAACATTCAATTCCGCCCTTTAATTTAAAATTAGTTGCTTAAGGATGTACTGAACTCTATGAGGAAAAGTATGACAATTCAGCACTCTATCATAAGCTTTTTCGCTATATTGACTTCTTTCACTTTCCTTATCGATATAATAATTGATCAGATCCAAGCAATCAGTATGATCTCTATATGAAACAATTTCATCAGGATGAAAATGTTTCTTTATATCGGTTTGATTAGAAATTAGTTGGAAGCTACCACTAGCTGCGATATCAAAAGTTTTATTATTTATGCTTTTATTAATAATTCCTATAGAATTACTGTTTTTTTCAAAATCGAAAGCTCGATGAGGATTCAAGATGATTTTTGAAGTGGTAAAAAGATTCCTTACAGTTTCTGGAGCCACCCACCTATTGATGATGTCTACCCTTTCTTTCGGCTGGTTGGCCATGTGTTTTTTCCATCGGGGTCCCACAAGGATCAATCTATATGGGGTTTTATTCAGGATATCATTTGCTAATTCAACCCTATCTGGATACGGATAGCCAACGATGCAAACGTCATATGAATACTGGACTGTATTGTTAGAAGGCCTATACAGGAATGGGTCTGTTCCTAATGGGAGAAAGAAAATTTTTTTGTCGGGGAACTTCTTCCTGTAATGCTCGAATGCTCCTACATCTACAGTAAACACATAATGATAATCCTTAACCATTTCTATCGTCTTATCCATATAGAAAGGATCTTCTGTAAGCCATATACAAAGAATCAAGCCGCTTTTTTTGAGGCATTCCATCAAGGTCCCATTCACCATGAAACCAACAAGCGTAATGATGAAATCGGGATGAAACTCTCTGATTGCACCCATTATTTCTTGTTCACAAGCTGGTTTTATTGTTCGAATGTAATGCCCGGAACTCCTCAATGCTTTCTCTATGGCTTGTTCAAAATGTGGGTAAATTCCTTTATAGCCGGAAGAAATCATTAGGATTTTCATGGTATAGGATACTCCTTTAATTACTTCACCTAAAAGTATTTGTAAGAACCTTTTGCCATCAAGAAAACTACTTCACTCAAGACAAAGTTGAAGCTTTACTTCCTTTTAAGGATTTCTAAACCATTTTTTCAGTTCTTTGTAATGTATTCATCATAGAAAGCTCATGTGTGGACAGATATAAAAGAAATCTAAAATAGACATGCTGTGATGAATCTCATTTTGCATTTGAAAGAAATATTTCACCCCTCCCTGCTTACGAAAAAAGCGCAACCATCTTTAGAAGTGGTTGCGCTTTTCTTAAATTCTATCGAGCTACTTGAACCCATATAATAGGCTGCTCAGTATACAATCGCATCACTTCAGCCATATTATGAATTTCCTTGATGCTCTTTCCCCTGACCAGATTTCCATACTGACTTTCAGCTGTTTCATCATAATCCTGAGACCCTTCATCGATATTCATGTGCACAAGGTGAGAGTTTCTTCCATACGCATCATGTCGACATCATCGTATAGATGTGGATGCTAGCAGATTAATCGTTGCAAAAGAAATTTGCCGACTATTAAAGTAAACCATGCATTGACAGCAAGGATCCACCTGTTATATACGGTAGCTGCATCCTTTTGTACTTCTGCAATTTTGATTTATTTTCCCTTTATGAGCTCATATTTTATGCGACGTTTTTCTTTGCTTTTGTTGAACTTTGCCGATTAATTAAATAAATGCTAAGTAAGATCAGGACCATGCCTTCAAGGAGGGAAGCAGTGAATGGCTCACCCAAGAATAGGGTTCCTATCCCTACCGCTATTAATGGGACAAGAAAGGTAAAGGATCCCACTTTACTTGCTTCCCCGGAACTCATTAGTTTAAAATATACCGCGGTCGCTAACGCCATACTGAAGATCGAACCAAATATTAAACAGAATATGTAAGGCCTATTCCACACGATATTTGACACATTTTCTACCGCCAGGCCACTTCCAGTTAAAAATGAACCACCCATGATACTTTGCATTGCAACCAGCCACAATCCATGCACTTGCGTACTTGTCTTCTTAACATAAACGACACCGAATGCCCAACCAATTGCCGTGATAAGTGCTAATAGAATGCCAATATATGAAATATTACCATTCATTCCATCCAAACAAACTAGCACAACTCCAAGAAACCCAATCATTAACCCAACAATTTTAATAGCAGATAATGTTTCCTTCAACCACATCCATGCTATTAGAACGACTAAAACGGGTTGAAGATACACGATTACAGAAAATAATCCTGAGGGTAAATATTGGAGACCAATTGTTTGGACACCATTGAAGATGATGGTGTTGAAGAATGCAACGATTACATAGATGTACCAATTTCTTTTCCACTGTATTTTCTTCCATTGGGGAAGTAGCGTGAAGGCTAAGAGCAGACCGCCTAACAATGTTCGCATTCCAGCATAAAGCAGTGGTGGCGAATAGATGAGTGCCACTTTATAAATAGGCCAACATAAACCCCAAATCATCACAACGAAAGCGATACTGATTGCCGTTACTGGTCGAGACAGTGTATTCATTCTCTACCCCCTAAAGGTGAATATTTCCTGATAAATGCCTTTAATCTGTTAAGATTTAAATCCCATTTTATAAGAAATCCGTTTAGCTGCATTCATTACTTTCTCAATTAATTCCGGTAAGCGGTCTTCTTTAAAGCGCGCTTCGATTCCTGCTACGCTTATACCGGCAACAATTTGACCTTTACCATTTAATATGGGTGCACTGACGGATTTTGTGTAATTTTCAAGTTCTGATGACGTGATGGTATATCCCTTTTTCTTCGACTCTTCCAAAACCTGCCGAAGAATTGTTTTATCGCTGATTGTTCCTATGGCGATTGACTTTAATTCCACTTTTTCTATGTATGCTTCCTGCTCTTCTTCAGGTAAATGGGCAAGAATGATACGAGAATCACCTGCATAAAGGGGGGAGCGCCGGCCAATCGAGGTATAGAGACGTACAGGCTGCATCGTATCTACTTTCTCTATATACATTGCTTCATCGGCATCCCTTATAATTAAGTTCACAGCCTCTTCTACTTCATCTCGAAGCTCTTTCATCACGGGATATGCAATTGTCCTAATATCTAAGCGTTCACTAACTAATTGTCCAAACTGTAAGAAAATAAGCCCCAGTGAATAATTTCCATCCCCATCTTTTGTTAAGAACCCCATTTCCTCTAACGATACAACCATTCGATGTAGGGACGTTTTGGGAAGGTCGGAATAAATCATCATTTCATTAAATGATAGTTTAGGATGATTTAAGAAAAGGGTAAGAATTTGCATCGATTTTACTACCGTTTTATTATGCGCTTGCATGCAATATCTCCTTTCTTTACGTTCACTTTTACCATCATTTTATTATAAATCATGGAAATAATTAAGTAGAGCCTCATTCGCCATTATCTATGAAAGAATAAAAAAAGAAAGTGCTCTCAGAGTAAGAGATACTTTCCTATAACGCAGTTTTAATGTAGATATTATTGATGTATTTCTTTCAAGGCTAATGAAATTGAGGTCTTCAGATCTTTTAGCATTTGTTCTTTTTGAAGATAAAGTTGCTCGGCTTCTCTTAAAGTCACTCTGGAAAACTGGATGGATTCTCCTGGTTTAACTTGGGCAATAAATGGTATATCAGCCGTAATTACTTGAGCAATTTTAGGGTATCCTCCCGTTGTTTGGCTATCCGCAAGTAAAATGATAGGATTCCCGTCTGGTGGAACTTGAATCGAACCATTTGTTACAGCCTCTGACAGTAAATCCCGCTTCTCTTTAAATTCCATTGAAGGACCTGATACTCGATAGCCCATCCTGTCAGACTGGTTGGATACTTTATAAGATTCGTTTTCAAAATCATCTTTACTGGAATCCGTAAAAAATTCATACTGGCTTCCTTGTATAAATCGGATAACAGGTTTGCTTTCGGGCATGAAATCTTTCCCGTTAACAAACCATTTGACTGTAGAGAAATCATTGAACGCGCGCTTCTCTTCACTAGGAAGCTCTTCATTAATCTCTATCTCATCACCTGCTTGTAGCGCACGCCCCTTATATCCGCCCAGTCCACCTTTTAAATAGGTGCTTTTACTATTCATAACAGAAGGAATGTTGAACCCCCCTGCTACAGACAAATAAGTCCGACATCCTGATCTACACCCTCCGAACGCAAGAATCGCATCCTTTTTCAAAAAGATAGGTCTCCACATCGGAACAACTCGTCCATTGACGGTAGGTGTCAAGTCCCCACCCGTTATCGCGATTAAACAATCTTTTTCCACTTTAAGAGTGGGACCCATTAAGGTAATTTCTAGAGCGCCCTCTCCTTCTTTATTGCCAACCAATATATTGGCAATGCGAAGGGAAAAGGGATCCATGGCTCCGCTTACTATGACTCCGTGCTGCTGATACCCTTTTCTTCCAAGGTCTTGAATACTGGTTAATAATCCTGGCTTGATTACACTCACGCTCATTTTAACTCCTCCTTAAGAGTCATTTCTTTATACTCTATAGAAGTAATCGGGGTGAATTTCACTTTGTCACCTGCTTGTAATAAGGTCGGTGGGGATTCATTCGGTAAAAATAGCTTGGATGGTGTTTGACCAATCAGTTGCCAACCTCCAGGTGTTGAAATGGGATATACGCCTGTTTGCATGCCTGCAATTCCAACGGCTCCCTTAGGTATGCTCATCCTGGGTGAAGGCCTCCTAGGTGTCGCAATTTTTTCAGAAAGTCCTCCCAAGAATGGAAAACCTGGTGCAAACCCAATCATATAGGCTAAATACTCTCCATTAGAATGGATATGAATGACTTCCTCAGTGGTTAAATGATTGTAACGAGCTACATGTTCAAGGTCCGGCCCAAATTCTCCCCCATAACATACCGGTATAGTGACCGTTCGTTGGGGCAGGGCTTTGTCTTTCTTCATCCGCTGTAGTTTCCTTTCGATGATTGACCGAACCACTTCATAAGGTGAAATATATTCTTCTTTACTCTTTAGCTTTTGTTCTTTATAGATCATTAGCGAATCATAATAGACCGTCAAGTTTGTAAAAGCCGGTACACATTCTATGAAGCCTATAAATGGTTCTTCTTCGAGCATGTTCATGAATACTTTTATTTTTTTGTGAATGTCAACATTCATTTCTTTTCCCAATGTAATCACGATTGCGGAATCGCCTAATGGAGAAAGTACACCTTTTGTATGATCTGAAAGCTTTTCCGGCATTGAACTCATCTCTTTTCATTTATTATAAGACACCCAATTTTTCGTCACGAATATCCGTTATGAACATATGTCCTGGTGCATGCGTAATCATGATCGCTGGTTTTGTTTCCATGGCGATGGATTGAGGTGTCACTCCGCATGCCCAGAATACTGGAACTTCACCTTCGTGAATGGTCACGGCATCCCCAAAGTCAGGTAGATCAATGGAAGAAATGCCAAGGGACTCCGGACTTCCGATATGGATAGGTCCGCCATGAACAGCGGGGAAACGTGATGTAACTTGTGCAGCCCGAACGACTTCTTTTTGCGGGATAGGACGCATGCTTGCTACCATGTTCCCGTGAAATATACCTGCATCTATACAAGGTATATTGGTTTTATACATAGGAACATTACATTCTTCTTCGATATGGCGAATGGGGATATCATTTTTCAGTAACGCATGTTCGAATGTGAAGCTGCAACCGATTAAGAACCCCACCATATCGTCTTCCCAATATTCAGTTATATCCGTCACTTCTTCTACCAGTTCTCCATATTTGTAGATTCGATATTTCGGAATATCTGTCCGGATATCGCTTGCTTCGGCCGCGAACTCAGGAATGGGTGAACCTACTTCTGTCACATCCAGTAATGGACAAGATTTAGGATTACGCTGACAAAATAATAAAAAATCAAATGCGTGTTCTTTTTTTAAGATGGCTAAATTTGCTTGAGCATAACCATTAGCCATCCCAGCAGTAGGTTTAATCCATTCATTCTTACGAATCATTGAGCGCAATTCAGCAGGGGTTGCTTGTGAAAGATCTATCATATATTAGACATCTCCTATAAATAACATTGGCTTTTTCTCATAACCAGTTTGATTAAAATAAGGATGGTAGTTGAGTAATTAATGTATAACCGCCCATTAATGCCATAACCACTACAACGAATACACCCGAGATTGTTAACCATAATGGATGTTTATAATCACCTACAATATTCTTTCTATAAGCAGCGATTAATAGTGTTCCAAGTGCAATCGGTAAAATAAGGCCGTTAATTGCCCCTACCACAAGGAGTACTTTAACCGGTTTACCAATTAATACAAAGCAGATAGTAGAAAGTACAATAAAACCAATAATGATCCAATTAGCTTTATTCTCTATCTTTTCGCTGAATGTTCTGATAAATGAAACGGAAGTATAGGCAGCACCTACTACTGATGTTATGGCTGCACCCCACATAACGATACCAAAGATTTTATAGCCAGCATTTCCGGCAGCCAGTTGGAATACGGAAGCCGCAGGGTTTTCTGAATCAATTTGTAACCCTTTGGAAACGACACCCAGAACAGCTAAAAATAAAGCAATTCGCATAACGGTTGTTATTAAGATACCTACTACCGAACTTTTTGTAACTTCTGGAAGGGCTCCAACACCTTTAACTCCCGCATCCAATAGACGATGTCCACCAGCAAAGGTAATATAACCACCTACAGATCCCCCAACTAACGTAACGATTGCAATAATATCGATTTTATCGGGTACAAATGTCTTCATTACTGCTTCCCCTACTGGTGGAGAAGTTGTCCATGCAACGTAAACCATCAAGCAGATCATTACAAAACCAGCGATTTGAGTAAATCGGTCCATCGCTTTTCCTGCTTCTTTCACAACAAAAATTAAAATGGCAATGACTGCACTAATGGCCGCTCCAGTTGTCGGAGATATGCCTGTCATTGCATTCAATCCAAGACCCGCTCCTGCTATGTTGCCTATATTGAAGGCAAGACCTCCCATTACGATGAGGGCCGCCAGGACGTAGCCTAGTCCAGGAAGAACCATGTTGGCAATTTCCTGACCCCTCTTTTCGGATACAGCGATAATGCGCCACACATTGGTCTGAGCAAAGATATCAAGAATAACCGAAATAAGAATGACAAAACCAAAACTTGCTGCCAGGCTTTGGGTATAAACGGTTGTTTGCATTAAAAATCCTGGTCCAATAGCGGATGTTGCCATGAGGAATGCCGCACCTAATAATAAAGTCTTATTGGTTTTTGGCTTATTCGGAATAGTATGTACCGGTTTACTTTTGATTGGCTCCAATCGATTCACCTCCTAGTGTCTATTATTACGTAAACGAACGAATGATGATTTCAGATAATCGCAAGGATTTATTCACATGACTCGCAAAGCTTAATGCATGAGCTCCATCTCCATGAATACAAATGGTATCTGCCATAATCGCTACATCAGTTCCTTGTTGTGACAAGACCTTTCCTTCCTTAACCATCCTAATCACTTGAGCTACAGCTGCTTCATCACTTGCAATTAATGCGTCCTTTTCCATTCGAGACGTCAAGGATCCATCATTTTGATAGGTTCGATCGGCAAACACTTCACTAGCTGTCTGCAACCCAATAGATTGGCCAGCCCGTATCAATTCACTCCCCGACAAGCCAAATAATATAAGCTCGGGGTTAATTTTGTATACGGCCTCCGCAATGGCTTGTGATAACCCTCTGTTTTGGGCGGCCATATTGTAGAGTGCTCCGTGAGGTTTAACATGCTGCATCCGGCCTCCTTCTGCTTGCAGGAAGCCATTCAATGCACCAATCTGATACACCACGATATCATAAGCTTCCTGAGGGGAAATCTTAATATTCCTCCGCCCAAAACCCATTAAATCTTGCAAACCCGGGTGAGCCCCGATCTTCACACCTTTCTCTAAAGCTAGTTGAACTGTTTTCCTCATAACTGATGGGTCCCCCGCGTGAAACCCGCAGGCAACATTTACAGAAGTGACGTAATCTAAAATCTCTTCATCATTTCCTATCTGATAAGCTCCAAAACTTTCTCCTAAATCACAATTCAAATCAACTGTATGCATGGTTTACTTCTCCTTTTTATCGAAAACTCTAATAACTTTTCTCAAAAATTGATAGTTTGTCATCTAATAAATCTATACCGAAATTCGGAATTTTCGTTTCACATTTCGGAATTTTCTAAATTATATCATTTGTTTTTCAATTGCACAATGTACCATTGTGATGAAACCTCACATGAAGTATGGTTCAGCAATAATGAGCCGTTGCTTTTATAGGAGATTATTCCTAATTACAAGTGGACGAAAGATCTACAATTTTTTAAACGCTTTTCTTCAGGTAGCTTCATTTACTTGCAACACCACCAATTTTTAAAATTTCATCTATTTCTCAAATGAATCCATAGTACTAACTAAAAATAAAATTTCATATTCAAAAAAAAAGAACGAATATCTAACAAAAGCTCTGGTAAAACATCCCCACAGTTTAAAGGTTTGAGGTTACTCTCTTGAGGTTACGCTAAGGAATGTTGTATATGAAGGTTATGAAAGTCTATCAACTTATTAGAGTAATCTTTGTTATTAGATTTTAGTCACATACACTTTATATGTAGCTTTTGAAGAAATAAATAATGACTAAATATTTATATAATAGAAGCATTGAAATAGACGCTTTTCTTCGAATATTTGCCGTTACAATCTTCCGATATACATTATTCAGATTACTTTTATATAGAGATCATGACCGTATAGGATGGCTGAATCCATAAATAAAAGAACATGGTTTGAACGATCAGTTCAAACCATGTTCTTTAGCATCCCATATAATCGCGAGTCTTGATAAAAAAATTATCTACTCTCATTTTCTCGTGCATTTTTTTGCAAAAGGTCGCGGATATCCTTTAAATATTGCTCGGTAGCTGGTGCTTCGACCACTACCTCTTGCTCTTGATCTTTTTTCCTAAAAATAGAGTTTGCCAACTTCATAAATATGAAAATCGCAAACGAAATAATCAAGAAATCGATGACAGCTTGAACAAATGAACCATATTGAATCACTGCTTTGCCTACCGTTATGGACAACGAAGAGAGATCAATTCCCCCTAGTAAAATCCCAACAATCGGTGTGATTATATTTTCCACTAGTGACGATACGATTTTACCAAAAGCTGCCCCCATCACTACTGCTATAGCCAGATCAAGTACGTTACCTTTAGCAATAAATTCCCTAAACTCTTTAATCATCTTACCTACACCCTTCATTCTATTGTTGATATAAGCTTATCAAATAACGCAAAAGAAATGAACAGGTCAAAAGCCTATTTATCAACTTGTGATAGATTGAATAGTTTTGTAGTCACTAAAAGGAAATTCAATACACGTTCGATTAACTAAATAAAAGGCTCTTTTCGTAATGTTTTTGCTTTTAACTACGAGGAGGAAAAATTTACTTTTTATGGTACTATATATACATAGTAATAAGCTATGAGGTAAGTATATGAGGATTGCATTAAAAATAATTGAGAGGAATTATTACTTATGTTATTATCTACTGTAATTTTGGGCTGGATTGGTATCTTACTATTTCTTTTTATTGCTACAACATTCAACAAATTAGCAAAAAATAATGAATTCGGATTTTTACATTTATTAATGGCGGTCATGTATGTAATGTGGTTACCTATACCGATTGCAATGACTCATTTGTTAAATAACGAAGCCTTACAGGTTGGAATGATTTTCGGTATAATTTATTTAAGTATGATGATAATTACCATGGCTTTGCAAACAGGTCATATAGTACACATAGAAAGGGAAGTAAATAAAAGTACCACTCAGGAAGAACGTAGTAACCATATGATGGCAACATTATCTGGTCCTTTTGAGCTCTTAGCAAATATTTTAAAATGTATCTGGGCATTATTTTTAACCATTGCATTTTGGGAGAATAATAACTTCTTATTGGCAATCATAATGTCACTATTTTGCTTACTCATTGTTTATTTTCTAGCTATATTAGTTGATATTAGTCTTCTCAAGCGAATTAAATTTTTTGGTAGATTTAAGCCTAATCCATACTTTTTCAATATAGAAACTTTCTGTTTTTTCCTGATTTTAATGAGCTTTATATCTATTCATTTATAAACTATTGACGAATAATAAGTAATTCAGCCTTCTCATTTGTGATCGAATAGCTGCATATAGAATAGTGACCATATACAACATAAAAATAACCCCGTGTATACTACCGTTAATCGTCACAGCAAGTGGTAAATCAGCAAAATATTTTAGCGGCATAGCAATAATTAATAATGCCAGTAATGGAATACCATCCATGATTCCTGCTATACGTAAATAATCAATGGGTGATCGACGCATTATCTAATATCCTATCTTCAAGCTGAAGTGAATAATTGTTAATTATTTTTAAAAAATAGAAAATATATATCTAATAGGAGAAAAATATGAATGTAGAACTTACAAGATTTAAAGTGAAAAAAGGAAAATCAGAACATGTAGATGAATGGTTAACTTTCTTAAACAAAAATATGAAAGATGTTCTGATCACGCTCGAAGGTGAAAAGATGTATGTAGAAACCATTTTTAGAGAGCTGTTAAATGGTGATGAATATTTATATTGGTACTCCATCCAAGGTGAAAATGGCCTGGAAGTGAACGATTCCGATCACTGGATAGATAAGAAGCATTTAGAGTATTGGAAAGAATGTATTGATGAAACATTTAGACCGGTCGATTTAAAAACCGAAGTAGTAATGATTCCAGACAATATTAGGGATAACATGAAGTAACCTCTACTCTTACCTGCTCCCCTTCCTTTTTTACCCGTCTATATTTGTGTAATTATCGGTTCCCAACACACACATCTAAAACAAGGATGTGTGTTTTTAAGTTTATTCGTCATTATACCGGGAAAATACCTTATAAGACAAAATGAAAAAAGGAGCTGGAAATATGCGTAACTATACACAACAATATATTAATGGCGAATGGGTGGATTCCACAGGTTCTGAAACGATTGATGTTATAAATCCGGCAACAGAAAAAGTAATAGGAAAAATTAGTGCTGGTACTAAAGAAGATGTCGATCGGGCAGTAAAAGCGGCTCGCAATGCCTTTCCATCCTTCTCCAGAATGGAAAAAGAAGAAAGAATTCAACTTTTAGAGAATATTGCTAAAGAATATGAAAATCGCAAAGACGATTTGGTTAAGGTTATGACCGAAGAGTTAGGGTCTCCTGTTACACGTACTGAACAAGTACAATACGAGATGGGATTACAACATTTTAAAAAGGCAGCTGAACTTCTTAAAACCTTCGAATTCACTGAGCAACGTGGGAACACATTAATAAAAAAAGAGGCAATCGGCGTGGCTGGACTTATTACGCCGTGGAATTTCCCAACAAACCAACCCTCTACCAAACTGGCGAGTGCATTTGCCGCGGGTAGCACTGTCGTTTTAAAACCGGCAGCTATGACACCCTTTGCAGCAATCATTTTAGCAGAGATATTCGATAAAGCCGGATTACCTAAAGGTGTATTCAACTTAGTGAATGGATCTGGATCAACCATTGGGGACGCAATTAGTTCTCATCCTGATATTGATTTTGTTTCCTTTACCGGTTCTGGTGGCGTAGGTACGAAAATCATGGAAAATGCTGCCCAAGATATAAAGAAAGTGTCACTTGAACTCGGAGGAAAATCCCCATTAGTCATTTTAAAAGATGCAAATGTTAAAGAAGCCGCAAAAACAGCTATCTTAAATGTTGCGATGAATACCGGACAAGTATGTACGGCTGCAACCCGGACCCTCGTTCCAAAATCGATGCATGATGAATTCATCGAAGCAGTCAAAGAAGCACTGCCCGATTTCCCAGTAGGCGATCCACAAGATAAAAACACCTTTATGGGACCGCAAGTATCCAAGGAACAGTGGGAAACCGTTCAGTCCTATATTAAAAAAGGTACAGAAGAAGGAGCTACGCTTGTAGCTGGTGGACCTGGAAAACCAGAAGGACTGGATAAGGGTTATTTCACCAAAATCACAGTTTTCACCGATGTAAAAAACGACATGACCATTGCTCAAGAGGAAATCTTTGGACCTGTCATGTCCATTCTCACATACGAAGACATTGATGAGGCCATCGAAATAGCCAATGATACTAAATATGGCTTAGCCGGCTATGTATTTGGTACGAATCCAGAAGAATTAATAAAAGTGGCCTCAAACATTCGAGCTGGCCAAATCACGGTTAACAATTCCAAAACGGACTATTCAGCACCATTCGGCGGTTTTAAACAGTCAGGAATCGGTCGTGAATGGGGCGATTTCGGAATTGAAGAATTCCTTGAGCCTAAAGCTATAATTGGTATGCCCTCTTAATGGGTTATGTGGGTGTCCTTATCGGGCCCCCTTTGATTATTGATAGACTATCATTGAAAACTCGATTTTCATCTTCAAGTAGTTTTTAGCTCTACCTTTTTGAATGCAAAAAAGTCGTTCAACTTCTGAATACTCAGCTTGTTGAACGACTTTTTGCATTACATTACGATAAGAGATCTATTAACCTCAACGCGAAGTTTTAGGCTCTGAACAATCCGAACAACTTCTCTGATTGCTACCTTTAAATTTAGTGAAAGATTTTTCAAAAACATTTCCGCATGAACATTTAAACTGTAGTTTTTGAGAGTACCCAAGATATTCAGTAGAAAGTAATTCACTATCGGAATTCTTCGTGACATAATCACGGATATTTTCAATAGTCCATTTTTTATTCATATTACACACCTCCGATAGTGTTCCCGAATTAAACGTAGGAAGAAGTTTCGGATACTTTCCTTTCAATTAGGCGCTAGACTCCCTAATCTACCTGAGTACCCTATTATAGCATTACTTCTTTTAATATCATACTTCGCTTAATCATATTTCGGATGACATTTCCTTCTATCAAATCTACCGCAGATAAAGAGAATAAAGATAATTAAACATGGTATTCCAGAATAAGAATATTAGTAAGAATACTGGGAAGTATCTGCACCAATTAAAGCAGCCTCACTGAGCACATTAATTTATAAATAATTGGGTATAGGAATACATAGAATAATTTTGAAGCAATATTTTAATAGGAGTGTGTATAAATGCAAATCGAGATTAAACAGGCTGCAGTAGACCAACTTAAAAAAGTAGATTATAAAGATTCTGAGGGCATTCGGATTGAAGCCATTTATCGTGGAAGTTGTTCTATTTATGTAGAACACGAACTGAAAATCGACAACCAGAACAAAGATGATGAAAAACACATCATTGATGGAATCCCTATCTTAATTTCAAGTGAGTCAAAAAAACATCTTCCTGATAAAGTTTTCCTTAATTACAACGATAGTCTAGGGTACAAATTATATTCTGACGAAGAGACATTCAGGTATAACCTTCGGTTGAAAAGAGTAAATGAATAAAAGTCAAGAACCCTTCTTTTTCAGTAGGTTTTTTTGCGAATGGAACTGGCTTTTTCGGAAGGCTATGTTCAATAACTAAAGGCTCTATAATCAAAATGAGAGGAAAGTTGTTTATTTCCAATTAATGAAACTTATCGGTCATTAAGAACGTATCAATATTAGTGTTTTTAGTTATTCAACTAAGAGAGCCAATTTAATTGGGGGGGTAAAATGAAAGAGATAACAGGATTGTACATTATTCTAATCGCAATATTTTTTGTGAATCTAACAAATATCACATTGTTTAATGGGGAATGGAACGGTATAGCAATGTGGCTTAGCACAGGGTTATTTATAGCTGGTACTGCCTACTTTTTATTGAGTAGAGATGCCATTAAGAAAAAGAAATAGCGTTGATAATAACCTTCATTTACTATATAGGACACTAGATGAAGTAGATTAACGAAAAAAGGACTCATTTTGGATCTTTTTTTCGTTATTATCTTTTATTAAAAATATCAGTTAACAGAACCTTTCGGAAAGAAACGCCCTCTCCTTTTGTTTAAAGCAAAATAAAAAAACGGGAGAAACATATCTGTGAATGCTTCTGCCGTTCAAGTGATTTTATTTTTTCATTTAGAAATCGACGTTTTCCAAGTATAAACCAGCTGGATCTGCCATACGACCCGTTTGGACTCTTTCTTTTGACTCGATAATACTTGGGATATTCTTAGCGTCTATTTCACCCAATCCAACTTCTATTAAGGTTCCGACTATTTTCCTCACCATATTATAAAGAAAACCATTACCACGCACTCTTATTTCGATGAAACCGGCATTTTCTTCGAAATCAATCGAATATATTTCCCGCACCATGGACTTTTTCTTTGACTTGGCATTTGAATAAGAAGTAAAATCATGACTGCCTATAAAGTAATGACTAGCTTTTATCATATTGGGGACATGCAGGCTTTCCTCAACATGCATACTATATTTGCGCATGAAAGGATTAGTATATTGCTCATTCCATATCTTATACAAATAAGTCTTATCCTTAGCATTATAACGGGCATGGAAACGATCGGAAACTAAAGTAACTTCCACAATACTGATATCTCGAGGTAAATACCTATTCAAGTAATTCATGACTTCTGCTTCAGTCATATTTGTATCACTCTTAAAATTCGCTATTTGGGAAAGAGCATGTACACCGGAATCCGTTCTGCTGCAACCAATTATCTCAATCGGCTCCCCTACCATTTCTGTTAAAACACTTTCGATTTTCCCCTGAATCGTATTTTCACTATTACCTAGTCGCTGCCAGCCTTGATAGCGCCCGCCATCATATTGAATCGTCAATTTATAATTATTCATTACTTCCTCCTAATTTTATTACTAATGCAAGATCTTCAAAGAAAAACCTTGTAAACTCATGCCACTCACACAAATCTCATAGCATGCATGAACACATGATTTTCCGTAAAACATTAAATTAGTATGTAATATTTTCAATAGTCTTTCTCGATACATGATTTATGTAGTAATTTATTCTAATTTGATATTAAATACAAGCAAAAATGCGAAAAGCACTTCTGCCTAGTGTACCAAAGGGACTGACGTCATGCAATGAAACGAAATATTCAAAATCCTCATGAGAAATTATGCTAAAAAATAAAATTGAGAGTTCCCCCCTCTATATAACACATTTTAAAAATATGAAGTTGGAACTTTAGAATATCGCAGGGGCTCTGAGGAGGAAGAGATTATTTATATGAATTTTACACACTCTAAATATTGACGGTATAGGAAAGCTTAATGATTATGTTTGATGCAAAAAAACCTAAACCCTAATAAGGATTTAAGTTCTTTTTACACTAAGGGCTGTAATGGGTTCGATTTTTCTATAGCATCTCTGTAAATTGTTTCATCAACATGTAAAATAACTTGATTGCCCACAACTTCACGAAATTTAGCGTGCTGTAATATTTAGCCTTCCTTTTTCACGAGCGAAATGCCACTCGCTTCATACTTTAGAATTTTTTGAATAAGTGTGCCAAGATAGGCACCGGCTTCAACAGGAGGAATGCCACCTTTATGAATATTTGAGACAACCATTCGCTCCGATTCTATCGTGCCGATACGCGGCTTATAGCATAAATACGCACTGAGTGACTCAGCCGAAACAAGTCCAGGCCGCTCGCCAATCAGCAATATGACCACATCCGGCTGAAGTATTTCCCCAATTTCATCCATTAGGGCAACGCGGCCTTTATCAACATAAAAAGGCGTACCTGTTTCAATACCTAAGTTTCCGAGTGACTGGACGAGTGATAAATACACATCTTCCACATTCTCCTCAATTGCTTTTGCGCTCAAGCCATTTGAGACGACTATTTGCGCGCAAGGTAAAGACTTGCATTTCTTTTTAATGACCTCTTTTGCATCATCGGATAATTTGCGTCCAAGATCTGGCCGGCGAATGTATTCTTCTTTATCTTTAACACGTGTTTGAACTTGGAATAAATCTAGTTCCTTTAGTAATTCTTCTGGTACTTCTCCGTATACTGCATCCACTGCTGCTGCATGGTCAAACCGAAATTGAAGCCAAGTACTCGTTTTTGGTCTTGATCCTGCCTTGCCTACTGCTATGCGTGCCGGGGTTTTCATTTGTAACTCTTCTATCAATTCGGTATTTTCCTGGTTTAGGCCCTTCATATGTTGCAACCGCTGTTCATTTTGCAAAATAAGTATCCCCCTTTTTTATGAAAATAAAGAAATGTCACCAGCGTTAGGGCCAAGGTGCCCATTTTCGTATATCCCCATTTTCTCTAGCCACTCCAGAAAAGCCGGCGCCGGTGTTTTTCCAAATAGCTGGTTTAATGTTGCCACGTCGTGATAGCTCATAGATTGATAGTTCAGCATACAATCATCACCCATAGGTGTGGCTATTATGAAGTTTACGCCTGCTGCTGTCAGTAAAACACCCAGGTCTTCTATGTCATTTTGATCGGCTTTTATATGATTCGTGTAGCAAATGTCTACACCCATAGGAAGACCATGCATTTTGCCCATGAAGTGATCTTCAAGACCGGCACGAATAACCTGCTTGCTATTATATAAATACTCTGGACCAATAAAACCGACGACTGTATTGACTATATAGGGATCATAATGGCGGGCAAAGCCATAATTACGCGATTCAAGCGTCAGCTGGTCAATACCAAAATGCGCTTCTGCAGACAATTCAGAACCCTGACCCGTTTCAAAATACATATGCTGTGGCCCAGTCCCTGTTCCCTGTCTTTTTGCCAACTCATTAGCTTCTGCGATTAGTTCAGCTGTAATGCCGAATGAACGGTTTGCTGCTTCTGTACCCGCGATACTTTGGAAAATCATATCTGCTGGTGCGCCTTCTCGAATAGCTTTCATCTGTGTATTTATATGGGCAAGCACACAGTTTTGTGTCGGAATCTTCCATTCTTGTATAAAATCATTGGTCGCGTGTAGAAGACGTTTCACACTTTCAACAGAATCGTTAACCGGATTAATACCAATTAGTGCGTCGCCAATTCCATACGAGAGACCATCTTTGAGGGAGGCAATCATTCCATCCACATTGTCAGTCGGATGATTTGGCTGTAACCTCGATGATAGAGTACCTTTCTGACCAATAGTAATATTACAGGTAGTTAAAATTTCCATTTTGTTTCCCGCCTGAACTAGGTCCAGATTCGACATTATCTTTGTGACTGCAGCAATCATTTCACTGTTCAGTCCTTTACTAAGCCGTTTCAGCTCTCTGTCTCCTATTTCACTGCTCAAAATGTATTCTCGTAATTCTGCAATACTCCAATTTTTCACTTGCGAATAAATCTTTTCATTTACGTCGCCTTCAATAATGGCGGATACCTCATCCTGATCAGTAGGTAAAAACGGAGTGTTTCGAATATCAGCAAGCGTAATGTCACTGATAACTGTTTTAGCAGCGATACGTTCTTGCACATTTTCCGCTGCAAGCCCCGCGAGACGATCTCCCGATTTCTCTTCATTTGCTTTTGCAAATACTTCTTTTAAATTGGTGAATTGATATACTTTACTGCCAAGCGTGGTTTTTAACTTCATACTATTTATATCTCCTTTATGTTGAATGAAACGTTAGTGTTTTGACGACAACAGGTACAACTTCGGACTGCCGAGTGCGTCCAATGTCCATATAATCGCCATGTTCTACATTTATCTGATCAATACATATGACACTTTGCCGAGCATTCATGGCCTGCAATGTCTGACCAAGCACTTTGGCGTGATCGGTTTGTAATACGATAACAACTGGCTGCTCCGGATCATGTCGCAGTTCCATCAATTTTATAATTTCTTTTGCTAATGTTTGAATATCCTTAAAACCCATATATGGCAAATCCGCTAAATAAATAACGAAATTTTGTCCTTCCTGAAACGAATCATATATGTCAATTGCCTCTTTAACAGACTCTTCAAATATAGAAAGCCCGCTTTCAAACCCATCTTTAAACGAGAATTTGTATACAGGCATATTTTTTAGAGGTAGCTCATCTGAAGCAACATGTATCGTTGCACCGCTTATTTCCGTCGTTTGGGTTCCAGCACCGATTACCGTCGCACGTACAGTCTCGTTGGGTTCGATTCTATTCCATTTAGTGAGAGCTTTATTTTTTAACAATGCCTCTGCCAGTTTAACTCCGATATCACAGTACAAGATGTCAGAGGGTTTTGACGATTCCTTTTTATACATGCATTCAGAAATGCCACCAGAAAAGATAATATCTTCAACCTTTTCTTCCCAATTGGGCTGATGACCCAGTAGTAGTACATCATCTTTTAAAACTGGATCATTTGCTATAATACGTGCAATTGACTCAGCCATGAATTCCGTCACTTTATCAATATCGAGGTGATGAAACGAATCCCCTAATGTAAGAGTCCAGCCTTCCTGCTCAATTAACCTCTGTACGGGGGTTGATATCGATGTGACCAACCCTTCACTGAACTCAATGAGTCTTCCTCCAATATGCAATGTACATGTACCTAGCAATTCCTCCCGTTTAAAGACAGCTATATTGGCTGTACCTCCACCAATGTCAACGTTGGCTGTCACTTTTCCAGTTTTCACCGAGTGATCATATGCACCGGATCCTTTTGCCGCGATTATTCCTTCAAGGTCTGATCCAGCCGTTGCCACGAGAAAGTCACCAGCTTCACCTGAGAGGTGATGGACGATTTCGCTTGCATTTTGTTTTGTTGCGGCTTCACCGGTTATGATGACAGCTCCTGTTTCGATATCCGATGAATGTACACCCGCCTCCTCATATTGCGACCGAATGATTTTTTCCACGCTAGCTACATCAATGGTTATAGCATCTTTAAGTGGTGTTCGAAAAATGGGACTTTTGTATAAGATTTCTTTACCGACAATTTCGATGCGCGGGATATCCGTACTCCCTGCGGTATTCATAAGTGAAAAGCGACTGATAATAATTTTAGTTGTACTCGTGCCAATATCTATACCAGCGCTAATGATCGTTTCTCGTTTCAAATGAACTCCGGCCATTCAGACACCTGCTTTCCCCGTAAAAAAAAGACGCCTTTACATAACCGACGATTATTCGTCGAGCTGTAAAGGCGCCTTTGCCAAAAACATTTACTTTTCAATAGAAACAATATATCAAATATTCTATCAATTGTAAAGATTACAGTTAATTTACCCTCTATCACTAATCCTTCTTAACCCATATTTGAGGTTACTGTGTATCCCAACATTTTTAATAACTAACCGATAATTGTTAGGCTTTCTTATCAACAAGATATTCAGCATCCCCTTCTGTGAGATACTCTCCTTTTTTAATTATACCGTTCTTACGGTCCTGTTCTTCCAGTTTCAAGGCAGTTGGGACGGATAGCCAATAAGCGAAAGCAATTGCACATACACCAGCTAGAAATTTGCCGGCAAGAACCGGTAAGATGAGATTTGGCTGAAAGTTAGCGGTAAAGGAAAGATGATCTCCTAGCAAAAAAGCTGAACATACCGCAAATGAAATATTGATCACTTTGTCTTTAGGAGGCATGTACCGAATGAGCTGAAACATCGCTAGAATGTTAGCTACTGTTGCCAGAATACCAGCACTTCCAGTAGAAGATAAACCAAGTTTACGTCCACCTAATTCAAGCGGTTTTGCTGCATATTTACGGAGTAAATATACCATTGGGAAGGCTCCGGCAAGCATGATACCGATATAACCTGCTGTTTCCAGGGCACGGAACTGATCCTTTTCATCAGCCATGATTGGATGGAATCCCCATTCTCCGAAGACCGTCGAAAAGATACCTGTGAAAATTTCAATAATCGAGAAAACAAGTACTAGTTTAATTAACGCATCCATCACTCGCCCAAAAATCATAAAACCGCTGATCATCATACGCGGGAAAAATTTTAGTCCAGCCGCAATCGCGAGGACAAATAGGAGCAGAGGTAATAAATTCAGAAAAATTTGCCCATATGCCAGTGCGAATTCATGTGTTGAATCAGCTGTTGTACTAATTTCTGTACGGATTTCTGTATTAAATAAAACTACCAATACACTTGAAATTAACGCTCCAATCGGAATCGTCAATACGCCTGACATGATTCCAAGTGCCATATACTTATGATCGCGTTTATCAAGCATCGCTAGTCCCATCGGAACCGAGAAAACAATGGTGGCGCCAGCCATATAGCCAACGATCAATGCCATTATCCAGCCTTCATATGATCCCTTCAATGCATTCGCCAGTTGATATCCGCCCATGTCAGATGCCAGAATGGCTGTTGCTGCAATCGCCGGATCGGCACCAAGAAGATTAAAAAATGGTCCGACGAGTTTATCAATAAAAATTGTTAAATACGGAATGGATGCCATAATTCCAGCAGCCGGAACAAAAATATGACCTACGGTATGAATACCGTCCATAAACTCTTTTCCGAGCCCCTGATCCGCATTTTTTATAGCAGCAATGGCTCCAGCAAGAGCACATGCCATGATAATGTATATTACACCTGTACCAATCAATTCCATATGAATTTCCTCCTGTTTTCTTGATGATTAGTATTATTCAATTCTCTATTCGCTTATCTCTGATAAATAACAGCCCCCTTAAAGAACAAAAAGACGCATTAAAGAAGTTACTCTTTAAGCGCCTTTGCTTAATAATTTCTTATGTACTTGTTAATTGAGATACTTTAAAATAGTTTCCTGTGCAATTGACTCCATTGTCAGCTGGCGGGACATGCTCTCATTTCGAAGTGAGGTATAGGCATCCTTCTCCGAGAGCTTACTCTTCTCCATCAGTAATCCTTTCGCACGTTCAATAAGCTTTCGTTTTTGAACTTCATCCTGTGCAGATTGGGCTGAACGCTTAAGTGACTTTGCTTTTTCAGCCTGATGAAGAGCTACCGTGATAGCCGGAATCAAATTTGATTCTGATATCGGTTTTACGAGGTACCCGAGAATATTATCCTGTTTAGATTTTTCCACGAACTCCTGTTGGCTATAAGCTGTAATGAGAAGAATCGGCAAATCAAGTTGGCGACCGATGATATTACTTGCTTGCAAACCATTAACTTTTGGCATCTTAATGTCCATTAATATGAGATCTGGCTTCAACTCAAAAGAAAGTTCAATCGCCCGGTCTCCGTCTCCTGCTTCTCCTACCACTTGAAAACCATGATCCTGAAGCATCATTTTTAAATCCATTCGAATAATTGATTCATCTTCAGCAATTAGAATCCGTTTTTTCATGATGAATCATTACCTCCTGGCTTAGTGGGAACTTGATTATTGCTTGTGTACCATTTTGAACTGTCTTATACATGAATTCTCCCCCAAGATCATTCACAACGAGATTATGAACGATATCAAGCCCGAGCGAATATGATGCCCTTGCCATCCCGACGCCGTTGTCACGGATGTGCAGTTCAACAAACTTCTTATGGGAAAAAAACTCGATATGAATAGTACCGGATAATTCTCCTGGAAATGCGTGTTTCAAGGAATTTTGTACAAGTTCATTGACAACTAATGAAACTGAAACAGCCTTTCTGGAGGATGTTATTACTTTGTTGCCATTTGACTCAATAATCAAACCTATTTTTTTATAAAGTCCATTAAGTACCATAGACGAGCTAATTTTCTTTGATAATTCTATCAGATCCACATCGTCTTCATCCACAGTTTCATTGGCTAAAATCAATTCATAAACTGAAGAAATGCTAAAAATACGGTTTAAGGTTTCTTCAAAATGGATTCTATTTTCAGACGGATATATTTTGCGCATTTGTAACCTTAGAAGGCTTGCGACAGTCTGTAAATTATTTTTGACTCGGTGGTGAATTTCCTTAATGACAACGGACTTCATCATCAATTCTTTTTCTTTCGTGCGCAGTTCTGTCAAATCCTGAATGATCAATAGAATACCCTTCAGCTCATTTGTTTTACTATGCATTTTCACCTTTTTCACTTCAATATTTTTTGACAAAACAGTCAATTCAGAAACATAAACTGCTTCCTGGTTATCAAGAATCTCCGCTAGAAAAGGAAGGAGTGTTAAAATATCTTCATTTTGTATGCTATCTGCTTGACTCATTTCATTTATAAATCTGACTCCAGCCGGATTAGCATATACAAGCCGCTGATCAGCGTCTGTAACGAGAAAAATTTCCATCAACAGATCTGTTACAATCGGATAACCATCAATAGTTTCGGCCATCAAATCCCCGAGTGCTTTTGATCCAAATGAAATGTCAGCCCGCTCATTCGCTTTATTAAAAATAGTAGCTAATTCCTCTTCCATAATCAATGTACCAATCACTTCATGGAGATCATTACGTATGGGCACGACACTTTGCTCAACAATTTTACCTTCTTGTGTAATAGCCCGATGCCGGATAGACTTTTTTCCAGTACGATGACTATAATGAACGCCTGGTTCAAATGTTTCATAGACAAATTCCCCTACTACGGACTTTTTATAAACCGCTTCCTGTGTTCTTGGTAGTGCCTCGGCAACAACAATTGCTTGTTTGCTAGATTTCACCATACAGTCTATAAATATACACTTGTTAGTAAGTTCAGCATATAGAGGTAGCGTGTTAGCTACGTTAACAATGATCTGAATATCCGGGTCCGATAAATCAGTATATAAATGGCAAAGCTCTTCGATTGTATTTTCGGTCATATAAAAACACCTTATTATTGGATTATGTAACACTATTTAATAGGCTGATTCTTTAATTATGAATAAAATTTCAGATTATTCAAGTTTTTTTCTTGCAAACCACCCCCTACATTCCACTCAATAGCATTTCACCATTCAGCTCAGATAAATGAAAACCCACTTCATATGACAAAACGTTTAAAAAAGTTCAACCAAACAAACTCCCCTTGTTGTAATAAAACATAACACAAACTATTAAAATTAGATTTAACAATAGAATATTCTTTATTCCTAAGCTTTTTTTCAATAAACCCTTAACCTACATGTTATATAATCTAACACACTGGTGTAGACAAAGGAATTTTTTTCATTTATAGTTTTAATATACTAGCACCCACAAACAATCGAGGAGATGTGAATACTATGCTTTTAAAAAATGCTAAATTATATGGTCAAGAAGGAAGATGGAATATTAGTATAAGGGACGAAAAAATCCTAAGTATCACCTCTTACTCCCCTGAGGATACAGTAGAGAACGATCAAATAATTGATTTAGAAGGGAAACTCGTCTTGCCACCTTTTGTCGAACCGCATATCCATTTGGATTGTGTTTTAACTGCCGGAACACCTAGATGGAATCAATCTGGTACCCTATTTGAAGGCATCCAAATTTGGTCAGAGAGAAAAGTAGTTTTCAAAGATACTAAAGAAAATATTAAGAACCGTGCATTGAAGGCATTGAATATGCAAATGAAACACGGTATTCAACACGTAAGAACCCATGTTGATATCACGGATCCCAGTTTTCTAGGGTTAGAAGCTTTGTTAGAAGTCAAAGAAGAAGTAAAACCTTGGGTAGACTTGCAAATCGTCGCTTTTCCTCAGGAAGGGATCTATGCCTACCCAAATGGAGAAGAATTATTAGAAGAGGCTTTAAAAATGGGGGCAGACGTTGTTGGTGGCATTCCACACTATGAGTTTACGAGAGAAGATGGCGTTAACTCAGTGAAAAAATCAATTGAATTGGCCTATAAATATAATAAAATGGTTGATATTCATTGTGATGAGATTGATGATGAACAATCGAGATTTGTAGAAGTAGTAGCTTCCGAAGCTTATAAATTAGGAATGGGTGAGCGTGTAACGGCAAGCCATACAACCGCAATGGGCTCTTATAATGATGCTTATGCTTACAAACTTTTCAAGAAACTAAAACAATCAAATATTAATTTTGTAGCACTTCCGAAGGCGAATTTGCATTTACAAGGAAGATTCGACAGCTATCCTAAGCGAAGAGGAATAACAAGAGTAAAAGAACTTTTAGAAGCAGATATCAATGTATGTTTTGGACTAGATTCAATTATGGATCCATGGTATCCACTAGGCGATGGTAATTTAATTCGTGTTCTAGAAATGGGGCTACATGCATGCCATATGACAGGATACAACGACATTGTCACAGCGATGAAGCTAATTACTACAAATGGATCTAAAGCTTTACAGTTGAAAGAAGATTATGGTGTAAAAGAAGGAAATAAAGCGAATCTTATCGTTATTGATACAGATTCAGAGTATGAAGCCATTCGTTGTCAATCACCTGTACTTTATTCAATTAGAAACGGCGAAATTATAGTTGAAACAAAGCCTGCTATAACAAAGATTAACATCCCTATTTTCTCTTAAATTTTCTTAATATTCTAAACTTTATATAAAAAAAGGAGGACTTACAATGTCACATCAAGACCAAGATTTTGCATTAGAATCCATTCCCAAGAAACATCGCAGAGGATTTATTCCTATGTTCTTCGTAATGTTAGGCTTCACCTTTTTTTCCTCCAGTATGGTGGCTGGAGGAACATTAGGCCAGGGTTTGAATATGAGAGAGTTTATACTTGTTATTTTGGCTGGAAATTTTATATTAGGCATTTACGCCGCATTTCTTGGGTTCATTGGAGCCAAGTCAGGATTGAGTACACATTTATTGACCAGTTACTCATTCGGAAATAAAGGGTCCTATCTAGCATCCTTTTTGCTAAGCGCCATTCAAATAGGATGGTTTGGTGTAGGTGTAGCAACTTTTTCGATTATGGTGAATAAAGCAACAGGAATCAGCTTACCCCTTTTAATTATCATTTCTGGTATTTTGATGACATCCACCGCTTATTGGGGAATGAAAGCATTAACAATACTAAGTGTAGTGGCAGTACCTGCCATTGCTATCCTCGGTAGCCTTTCTATCTTCAAAGCTACGGATAATGTTGGTGGCTTTGAACTTTTGATGCAACTTGAACCCACGGAGACCATGTCCTATACATTAGCGCTTTCTATTTGTATCGGCTCTTTTATAGGTGGGGCTACATTAACAGCGGATTTCACAAGATTCTCCAAAACTGGACTAAATGGTTTTCTTACAACTTTCATTGCCTATTTCATTGGTAACTCTTTGATGTTCGCCTTCGGAATGGTCGGAACTCTAGCTATGGGATTTGCAGATATCTCAGACGTTATGTTGGCCCAGGGTTTACTTATACCCGCCATTATTGTTTTAGGTCTAAACATTTGGTCAACGAACGATAATTCTCTTTACACGTCAGGTTTAGGATTTTCACATATCACAAAGTTACCAAAGAATAAGATTGTCGTTTTTAATGGATTAATAGGTACAGCTCTCTCATTAGTCGTTTATAACAACTTTATCAGTTGGTTAACTATTCTTGGATCAACCATTCCCTCTATTGGAGCTATAATTTTAGCTGATTACTTTTTAATAAGAAGAAAATCAGGTTATGCTCAAAATGAAATTAAAATAGTCAATACGAAAGCCATTATTGCTTGGGTGACTGGGATATTCGCAGCCAACTTTATACCAGGTATTCCGCCTGTTAATGCGATTCTCACCTCTGTAATCGTTTATAGTATAGCTATAGTTCTTGAAAAGATATTAGATAAAAATAAGGTAGCTATCGATCAAGTATCAACATCTTATATAGAAGGGAAAATGGACTAACCTAAATTATTGAGACTATTTTAAAAACTAAAACGTAAATTACGTAGAAATAAAATGGCCAGTTATGAAAGGGAAAATGCGTGAGAACTTTTGATAAGATGCTAATCCTAATGAGTGCAAAAAGTAAAACAGGTGGGGAAAAGAGTTTATTTTCCCCACCTGTTTTTCTATTCTAATTTCTAATAAGTTTTTTAGATTTTTACTTTTCATCCTTCAATAGAAATCATTCAGTTGATATGACGACTTAAAACGTTTTAAGTTAAAGATGTTTTTTCCCCGCCTCTTACTGGGAGCCCATGATCGTTTTTATAATCTGGAACAGGAACCAATCCGTAAAGTTCACGAAGCCTTGCTACTGCTTCTACAGGCGGTTTTGAATTGTAAAAACCTCGTCGAGTCATGTAAACACCTGAATTCTTCTTAAGATCCACCAACGATTCACACATCTTAATCCCCGCGGCAAAAGAGTCAATCACCGGAACATCACCAATCCTTGATATTCCATGGGTGGCTAGGAATACGTTCATTGGTCCTTCTCCAGGTACGATTATATCTGCTCCCTCAGCAATGGCCTTTTCAGCAGCCTTTTTGAATGAAGCTATTACAGGTTCTGGATTTTCAAACCCGGCCAGTACTTCGTCAAAACCAATATCTGTCTGAACTATTGGTCCTAGTTTCCCTCCTAAACCATAACGTTCAGCATTTTGACGAAGCTCATCTGCTAGTGGAGCCAAGAAATTCACAACACCTATTCGATCGCCAAGCATAGAAGCAATATGGAAGGAGGCCTGACCATATCCAATAACAGGTATATCTACCAATGTACGGGCTTCTAACAGACCCACATCAGGAATTGTACCGATGAACATGGCATCATATCCAGCATTTTCAGCCATTATTGCTGCGCGAACAAACTGTTCACGGTGCAAGTTTTGTAGATAAGAATAAGTAATAAAGTGTCCAGGGTAATTTGTTGGGTAGGTCTCTTTCTCCATTCCATGGAGCACAACCTCTACTCCCGGACGAGCTATACGATCAATATGTTTCAAGACAGCATCCCGATATGGAATGACTGATTCAATGCTGGTTAGACTTTGATGCCAGATTTTCATGAGTTACCTCCTGTATTATTAGTAAATATGTGCAATTTACGAGATTGGTTTACACTTCCTCGCCAACATTCAGCGTCAATTTTCTATGATGTTGATTTAAGGTAATGAGCGTCAGCAAACTAACAACCATAAATCCTGAAATGACAAGCATACCTTGCTGTAAATTTAAAACACCTAATACCATCGGTCCAATAAAACCACCCAAAGATGACAAGGTACTTACGAGTGCGATTCCTGCAGGTGCCGTAGATTCACTGAAGAAAAAGGTTAAATAAGCATAAAATGAACCCGAAATTCCATATAATCCTGCGGATGCTATCGAAAGCATTAGAATCATTAATGGTATGGTTGTAACAAAGGCACATCCGATCAATCCAATCATAGCGATTGATACACAAACAGCCAGATGTTGTTTATGCTTATTGGTCCTGTCCGCATTCCAACCGACAAATAAAATCGAAGGTATGGCAACCAGTGGAGGTATCATTGCAAGCCAACCGATTTCTAGGTTCGACGTCCCTGATGCAGAAAGATTCTTAATAATGGTTGGAATCCAGAAATTCAAACCGTTTACAGCTACAAATCCTGCAATATTAAATACTGACAGTTTCCACACATTCGAATTCTTCAACATGCCTCTATGCGAAGTTTTATTATGTTTTGCAGCTACCTTTCTTTCTGTTTCAAGTTCCCCTTCCAACCATGTTTTTTCCTCATTCGTTAACCACTTCGCATGGGCAGGACGATTAGTCAAATAAAACAGCACAATTATACCTAACATTACAGCTGGGGTACCTTCGAGAATAAACATCCATCTCCATCCAGATAACCCACCCCAAGCTATCTTATCAATAATCCAAGTGGAGAGCGGTGCACCCACCAATGCAGCTAATGGGAGGGCAACAAAAAACGCTGCTGTTGCTTTTCCGCGTTCCCTAGCACGAAACCAATACGTTAAATATAAAATGATGCCAGGGGTGAACCCTGCTTCGGCCACACCTAACAAGAACCGTAAGATATAAAGATGGACTGCCGATTGTACGAAACCAGTAAGTACGACTATGATTCCCCAGGTTAACATGATCCTAGCGATCCAAAACTTTGCTCCAACCTTTTGTAAAATCATATTACTAGGTACTTCAAACAGACAGTAACTGATATAAAAAAATCCTGATAGAAGTCCAAACATTTCGGCGGATAACGCAAGTTCAGCATTCATTTCTAACGCAGCATACCCCATATTAACCCGGTCAAGGAAAGCAACAATATACAAAACCAAAATAAAAGGTAAAATCCTTCTCATAGTTTTCTTCAATGTACTTCTTTCAATTTCCTGTATATTGATATTCTCGCTCATATCTATCCCCTCCCACTTAATGGGTTTTCCAACAGAATAAATGTCTCTAAAACTGAAACCAATAAAGATTCTTCTCCCACGAGGCTCTTCACCAACGTCAATTTTTTAAATGCTGAACTTCTGCATTACGCTCTTTTTCAACAATTCTTTGATGCCAAATTTCTATCACTTAACTTATTTATAGCTTGTTTCGCGGCTATCCTACCAAAAATAGCTGCTTTTCCCAAAGAACTTCCTGTCATGTACCCAGCGCCATGGAACCCACCAACCATTTCTCCTGCCGCATACAATCCTGAAATCACTTCATTAAATGGATTGACCACTTCTGCTCTTGAATTAACCCGTACACCTGCATATGTCGCTAGCATTGCCGCAACGGTTTCCATGGCATAATATGGCGCTCGCTGAATTGGAAGAGGACTTCCAAATGTATGAGTTAAAGTTTTTCTACCATACATATCTTTTCCTCTAGCAATCCCCTCATTATAGGATGCAACAGTCTGGACTAGACTTTCTGTAGGTATTCGAAGTAAATGAGCCAGCTCTTCTAAAGAATCTGCACTCACTATTAAGTTCTCTGAATACAAAAGATCAAAATCATATAGGGCATCGTTTTTTACACTTTCATTCATAACTGTTTGATCAAAGACTTGAAAAGTTCTTTGTTTTTGTTGTAACGCCGCATCCCCTAATAATTTGTAAGAAATTGATTCATTCACAAAACGGTTGCCTTCTTCATTTACGATGATGCCACCCTTATAAAACGTATGGGCTTGCCGCTTTCTCTCGTTAGATGAATTCGGATGAAAACCATATGTGCCTTTCAAATTAGGAAAATCTATTAACCATGCTCCTACAGAAGCGGCTAATTTTAAACCATCTCCTTGATTCCCAGTTCCTCCAAGGCGAATCGTTTCATCTAATTGCGGGGCATATAAATGAAGCATCTCTTCGCTTTGAGAAAATCCACCAGTCGATAAAATAACACCTGAATTGGCAAAGCACTCTTTTTTCTCACCATTCTGTTCATACACTACGCCGCTAACTCTATCTTCCTTGATGATCAACCGATTAACCGGACTATCCAAATACAAGATAGCTCCATTTTCCACTGCCTTATTTCTTAGTGTGTAAATGGCTTGCTCCGGAATGATGGTATGTCCTCTAGGGTTAGAATGGCCACTTACTGCCTGACAATCTTGAAACTGAATACCATGTGCAACGAGCCAATTATACGTTTCCAGTTGATGTTTTCCGTACGCTTCTACTAACGCCTCATCATTTTGATGCTGTCCAACCGTTAACATGTCTTCTATTAAACTAGCAGTTGAGTCTTGGATACCGAGACGTTCCTGAAAATTGGTTCCAGCAAAAGCCATAAAACAACCACTTAAAAGTGAACTGCCACCAATGGTATCTTGTTTTTCAAAGATGGCGACTCTTGATCCTTGTTCGGTAGCTTCCAGTGCGGCACATAGGCCAGCCATTCCAGCCCCGACAATAATCACATCTACTTGATTCATAGCCTTATACTTCCTTTGTTGCTGCTAACAAAACGCTTAGCCCGGCTTCACACACTTGCATATCATGCGTGTAATGGCCACCACTTACACCAATCCCCCCAACGCACTCACCATCTACCTGGATTGGATATCCTCCACCAAATACCACAAGGCGATTTGTATGTACTAATCCAGCCATTAATGGTGGATCATCCTTCAAGCGATCATACCATTCATGGGTCGCACGATTATAAGCAGCTGCTGAAAATGCCTTATTTTGAGCGATTTCCAATGCCAATACAGGCGTACCGTCCATAGCAGAGAACGCCTTTAAATTTCCTGCTTTATCCACGATAGAAATCGCAAATTTCATGCCTAACTCTTTCCCTTTCTCTTCTGCCTTTTCAAGTATCTCCTTAGCCAAATCCAATGTAATTGTTTGTTGTGTGTATACCTGTTTCAATTCTGTCATTATAAACTCCCCCATTTCATTATTTTGTAATTCCAACTGGCATCCCAGCACCAAATGCTTCTACAGAAGTTGCCGATATAGCCTTACTCTTTGGTAAAACTAAATCAACAATTACAAAGGCGATATCGATGGGAACGAGCCAGCCTGCCTTATTGATATTTTCCCCAAGTGCTGCGGTCATTTGCGTGTCGACAGGTCCCGGACATACTGCATTCACTCGTACACCATAAGGTTTTAATTCTTCGCCTAATGCTTTCGAAAAACCGATTACAGCATGTTTCGAAGTGATATAAGCACTGCGATCCGGACCGCCTTTTGTACCCCATATAGATGAAATATTCACAATAACTCCATCATTCTTTTGCTTCATTTCCTTTACAACTTGTTTGCAGAAATAGTACGGGCCATGTACATTCACATCAAACATCCTTTGCCACTCATAAGTTAATGTTTCAGTAAAAGGTTTTAAAAGCATTGCTCCTGCATTGTTAATTAATATATCAACCGTCCCGAGTTGTTCCCTAACCTTCTCTACAACCGCTTCTACTTCCTCTTCATTCGCAACATCGCAGGAGACGCCAATAGCTTTTGTACCATAAGTATTTTGAATAAACTGTGCCACGTTTTCACATTCCTGCAAATCTCGGGCGCAAATGGCCACCTTTGCTCCGTAAGAAGCCAGTAAAATGGCTGTTTCTTTTCCAATCCCTTTACTGGCACCTGTAACAAGAGCCACTTTCCCCTCTAGTTCCATTTAAGACGACCTCCTTTATCGAATCGTTTGATAGCTATCTATATACGACACTGCATGTTTACCTGCACGACGTCCGAATACTAAGCAACGCAATACAGATGTACCGCCTGGATATTTCCCATAATAAATACCTGATGTTTCACCAACAGCATATAAACCAGGAATCGGCACTGCGTCACCTGTTAACACGCGACCCTCAACATCTGTTGCAAGCCCGCCGTTTGTAAACACGTTGCAACAATGTATGGGATAAGCAATAAAAGGCCCCTCATTTATGGGAATTGACCAATTTGATTTATTTAAAGCTAATGCCGTCGTCGCTAAACCATCAACTTTGTCATAAATGAATTCCCCAGTCGGACAATCAGCGTTAAAATCATCTACCGTTTGTACAAGGTTTTCACGATTAACATTGATTTTGTCTGCCAACTCTTCGATTGTGTTTGCAACAATTGGTGGTCTATCAGTTTGTAAGGCCTCTTCGTAATTGGGGATCGTATACATCTTTTGATCAGTAATCATATAGGCAATATGATTTTCGCATGTATAAAAAATTTTGCGTGCTACTTCTTCGTACTGCTCATCAATCGTTGATACACCCTCATCGGTAAAGCGTTCACCATTTTGATTCACTAGAATTGCGTAGGGAAATAACATAACAGCAGCTTCCTCACGCTTACTCCTAGGGTCTACTGTCTCTGCATGAAAGGAATCAAATTGGCCGTTCCCTGATGCACCAATTCGCATCGCCATTCGAATAGCTTCTCCTTTATTAAACAAGCCACCTTCTGAAACTGGGGGGATTTTGTGTGCATCTCTCCCCACATATTGAGCCATCATTTCTTTATTGCCTTGAAATCCACCTGCCGCTAAAATTACGGCATTTGTTTTCAAGTAAATGCTACTACCATCAGCTACACGTACTTGTAGCCCGTTCACTGCTCCTGTATCATCAAGGGTTAAATCCCAAGCTGTAGCCTCATATATAATTTCGACACCTAAAGCACGAGCTCGTAAACTTAACGTATCAATTATCGCTTTACCTCCCCCCACTGGTAATAAGCGTGGACGAGAAGCGGTTAAAAACATTGTAGGTAAGAAATCAAATTCAACCCCCTTGGATTCAACCCATCGTAACGTTGGCCCTGCCTCTTTTTCTAATGTTTCAGCATATTCAAGATCAATTAAATTATCCGAAAAATCTCGCATGTCGCCCACCAAATTAGGTGCCGGTGTATCAATGTTTTCCATTCGCATATAAGCAGCAGTCCAACGGGTATTTCCACCCCGTTTTTCAAACGGCGCACGTTCTAATATTGCAATAGATAGTGTTTGATTTTGAGATTTTGCCTCTTCCGCTGCCGCTAAAGCAGCTGCTGTTCCAGCTGCTCCACAACCAACGATAACAAGATCATAATTTATTTCATCCATGTGCGTTCACCACTTTCTTACTTTTCAGAATATTTTTCTTCCATTTTATTTATCTCATGTAATTTAAATAATTCTTGACGTTCCTCCCACGAGCAAATATATGGTGCTATATTTTTCTGTGACCGCTCTTGCTTTAAAACGTTTACTGCATCTTTTACTCCTTTAATTGCACCACGTAAAACCGTATTGGCACAAAGCATAACGCGATAACCCATTTCTTGTACTTCCGTTTGAGAAAATAGAGGTGTTTTTCCCCCTTCTACCAAATTCAAGATAAGTGGAATGCCTGTGACTAATTTTGGAATCTCTATAATTTGTTCATATTCTTGTGGGGCTTCGATAAAAATAGCATGAGCGCCAGCTTCTTTATAAGCATTAGCACGCTTGATTGCTTCATCAAAACCTAATACAGACAGTGCATCCGTACGTGCAATGATTGCTAATTTTTCATCTTGACGTGCGTCAAGAGCTGCATGTATTTTCCCTACCATTTCTTCTTGAGAAATTACTTCTTTACCATTAAAATGTCCACACTTCTTTGGCATGACTTGATCTTCAATTTGAATGGCAGCGGCACCTGCCTTTTCTAATATTTTAATAGTCCGTTGCATATTAATAGAATTTCCAAATCCAGTATCTGCATCTACCACTAATGGAACCTTTGTGATATCGGACATCCATGAAACAACTTGTGCAATTTCTGTTAACGTCGTTAACCCGACATCCGCCCAACCAAGTTGCGCATTAGCAATTCCGGCTCCTGTCACATAAATCGCTTCAAAACCCGCTTCTTCTAGTAACCGTGCTGTCATACCGTCATATGCGCCTGGTAATAACAGCGTTTCTTGCTGCTGTAATAATTGATAAAACTTTTCTGTCTTAAGCATGTACCTCATCCTTTAACTAGTTACTTGTAAATCATGTGCTGCACTTTGATGAAAAATAATTGTAGATTCCTCAAAATGAAAATCATGATTGAATTGAATTCTTTGATCAAGCACATGCACAACTTGGGAAATAGCTCGCTTTCCTATCAACACAGAAACATAATAACTTCCATCATCCGGCAGTGTATAATACGCTTTTAATCCCTCTTGGAAAGAGTACTGGACTTGATAAGGCCGTCCGAGTAGTGCAGCCATTGTTTCAACTTTTCCTTTTCGTAAAAGTTCTCGCAAATAAGTGGAACTTACCTTAGTACCATACATTGCATATTTTTCTACGACATCCACGGATAAAAGTTGTTCACTGTGCTCTGCAATCGTCTGAATCGTTCCAGCACCCTTTGCTCCATACGTATAATCAAAACCAGCTACCACGTGTTTCACCTGTAATTTGATTAAATACTCTTGCACAAATGTTTTCGGTCGATGAGATGCAAATGTCTTTGTAAACTCCACAATGTAGAAAATGTCTACACCCAGCGTCTTTAATTGTTGTACCTTTTGCTCCATTGGCATTAAATAATCAATTTCTTGATTTGAAAATACGGTTTTTGGATGCGGAAAGAAACTCATGACCGCTAAAGGAAGACCTCTTAGCTTTGCTGACTTTTTAGCCTTTCTGATCACATGTTGGTGCCCCTTATGAACTCCGTCAAAAAAACCTAATGCCATTACACTTGAACAACTATTTGATTGAACAATTGAGAGGTTTTGTTCATTTACAAGAATCACTTTCATCACTCTTGCCTACCTTCCATACCTTAGCGAACTTCAATAGTTAAATTGTTCAATTCCTTATCCTGTACAGTGTCGCCCCAATACGTATTGCAGGAAGACCGTTCCTCTAATGTCCACTCAATTGGCTCCCAGTCCGGTTCGAAAATTTGATAACCACCTGAAAACAATTCCACACGACACCCACTTCCTGGGTCTATAACATATAAATAGATAGCTTGTGTTGCACCATGCTTTCCTGGTCCGATAAATTGTAATCCATTCTCTTTTAAAATATCCGCTGCTCGTAAGATATCTTGAGAATCATCCAACCAATATGAAATATGATGCAAACGTGCCGGAGTTGGTAATGTATCTTTCTTTAGTAAAGCAACATCATGAACCAATGATGTAACACTTAACCAAGCTGCTAAGATACCATTATCACCGCGCATATATTCACGCATGTTAAAGCCTAAAACATCCATTAAAAACTCGAATGAAGCGTTTACATCTGTAGACGTATGAATATTCACATGATCGAATCGTCGAGGTGAAATACCCTTTCGCCATGATTGATATACCTGATTTTTTAATACCGATGCATTTCCGTTTGTTGCTTTCGGCTTTTCAACATCATAATATAGTTCAAATGTATGGCCGCTCGGCATCTTAAACCGGATTGAATCTCCAATTCCAACTGTCGTCCCTTTTGGATATTCTTCAAAGGCCACTTCGTGTTTTTCCAATACTCCCTTGAAGTTCTCAACGCAATTTGCTGTTTTTGTACGCCAGCCAATATGTTTCACATAGCCTTCCTTTCCAGCTTCAAGGCTTAATGTGTGATGTTGAAAATCGCTATATGCACGTAGATAATGAACACCATTTACCTCTTCAGTTTCTTCCAAGCCGATCACTTCTTTGAAAAAGAATAATGATTTATTTAAGTCGCTCGTAACTAATGCAACATGTCCTAACTTTGCAATTTCTGGTTTCAATGACCCTCTTCCTTCCTGTATGAAAATTCGATTAGCTTTGCTTTCATTTTACAAACTTTTTTTATTGAAAACTACGAATCATTTATCTGAAATTCACTCCATTTTCCATAAAGAACTACCGAATTTTCGCTTTATCCTCATTGGTAATAAACTTATAGTTTGCCACTCCTCGCTGTTCAATCGGAATAGCCAATAAGTATCCCGCAAGAGGCTCCCGCTTAATCTTGTCTTCCGATAATGGTTCATAGGCAGTTGTGACAAACAAGGTATCTAGATTTTCACCACCGATTGTGCAAGATGTCACGTGTGATAATGGCAGTTCAATTTCTTGAATGACCTCCATCTTTTTAGGACTGATACATACAATTCTCGTAGGTTTCTTTAAGCGAGCTGCAATGGTACCACCTTTATATAAAGCTACCCATAGGTTCCCATCTGCATCGATTGCCATACCGTCAGGGAAACCTTCATCCATTTCAAAGGAATAGATGATTTTCTCAAATTGAATTTCACCATTTTCTTTAAGCTGGTATTGGAAAATCAGATGCTTAGAAGAGTCAATATGATAAAAATTATTGGTTTTGCGACTCCAATCCAAACCATTCGAAAATGTTATATTTTCCAGCTTCACAGAAATATTTCCCACAGCATCAATACTAAATAACTTGGAGTTTTCAAATGGGTAATGTGACAATGCTGTATAAGGAGATTCTTTGAAGCGTTTAAAAAAACCGTCCGATAGGCCTACCCAAATCTGTCCATCCGGTCCACACTTGCCATCATTCAAATAATGAATATCATTTAGTCCGTCTGGTATGACAAAAGGGACTTTACTACCTTTTTCAAAATTCAAATAATACAAACCATCTTTATATATCCCAATAAACTGTCCATCCACTGATGGCACAATGGATTTGATCCAACCAAGTGCATCATATACATTTTCTTGTTCCGTTTCCGGGTTATACGTAATGATTTTCTTCGCCGTAACATCCAGCCAAATCAAACCATATCCTTCATGCCAAATCGGTCCATCTCCAAATTTTGCACGGTAGCTTCCACATTTTTTTATGTTAATCACCCACTATTTCAATATCGTTCCTCCCTGTCTTCCCTTCTGATATTTAAGCCAGTTTTCACTAAGGTGAACTTTCATGGAAAACGGATAAAGTTCATAAAATCATGTAGTAAATTGTAAAAAAAGAAAGAGTATTTAGCTCTTCCTTTTCTTACGATATGAGAGTGCAATTACTTTGCATATTGTAGTTGTTGTGCTACTTCATAAATCAAGTCTTCCTGACCGCCAACTGCCTTACGTTTTCCTAGCTCTACTAAAATATCTCGTTCATCTACCTGGAATTGTTTTGCCGCTTTTTCTGTGTGAAGTAAAAAGCTCGAATATACACCGGCATAACCCATCATAAGGCTGGAACCAGAGATCTCTTGTGGTCTAGGTAAGATTGGGGCTACAGTATTATTTGCAGTATCAATGATTTTGTATAAATCAATACCAGTTTGAATATGGAGACGATCTAAAACAGCAACCAATGCTTCTGTTTGTGTATTGCCGCTTCCGGCCCCAAGCGCACGGAGCGAGCCATCAATATATGTAGCTCCTGCTTCAATAGCTGCTAGTGAATTCGCCATTGCTAAAGACATGTTATTATGTGCATGGAAGCCGATGTCACAGTGCACATGCTGCTTTAAAGCTTGTATGCGTTCCGTCACTTGATTTGGTAACAAATGACCTGCTGAATCAGTCACGTAAATGATGTCTGCACCGTATTGCTCGAACAATTTCGCCTGTTCTACAATGACATCGACTTGTGCCATATGCGCCATCATTAGAAAGCCTGCCGTTTTTAACCCTAATTCCTTACTCATGGCAATATGTTGAGCAGCTATATTCGCTTCCGTTACATGCGTTGCAATACGAGCCATTTTTGCCCCGACCTTAACCGCCTCTTTTATATCTTCCTTAATACCAATTCCTGGGATTAAAAGTACAGCTACTTCTGCCTGCTGACATTCATCGACAGCCGCTTCAATGAGTTTCAGTTCATCTACCAAGGAAAAACCGTATTGTAAACTAGAACCGCCAAGCCCATCTCCATGAGCTACCTCAAAATATTCCACTCCAGCCTGATCCAAACCTCTTGCAATATCTCTTACTTGCCGCTCGGTAAAAGCATGTTTCATTGAATGACTTCCATCCCGTAATGATACATCCAACACATGAACATCCCTCATGAGACCGCCCCTCCCTGAGTCAACATAGTCTTCGCCATTTCATTAGCCACACGCGCGGCCGCTGCGGTCATAATATCTAAATTCCCCGAGAATGCTGGAAAGAAATCTCCTGCCCCTTCAACCTCTAAGAATACAGAAATCTTATTATCTTCAAAAACAGGTTCTCCACGTAAACGATAGCCTGGCACGTATTCCTGCACTTCCTGGACCATAGCTAAAATGGAGCTAATGATTTCCTCTTCCTTTCCCTTTTCTGAAACAAGGGCATGAACCGTATCTCGCATAATGATTGGCGGCTCAGCAGGATTAAGAATGATAATGGCCTTACCTTTTTTAGCACCGCCTACGACTTCGATTGCACGAGATGTCGTACGTGTAAATTCATCAATGTTGGCACGGGTGCCAGGACCTGCACTTTTGCTCGCAACTGTTGCAACTATTTCAGCATAATCTACAGCTACTACACGATTGATGGCATGTACGATGGGAATTGTAGCTTGTCCACCGCATGTCACCATGTTGACATTATCTTTATCAAAGTGCTCCGTTAAATTGACGGGTGGCACTGTGAAGGGTCCGATTGCTGCCGGTGTTAAATCAATCATCTTTTTACCGGCTGATTTGATTACCTCGTAATTTTCAGCATGTGCGTAGGCGCTTGTTGCGTCAAAAACGATATCAACGAGATCAAGCTGATTTTTCAACCCTTCTATCCCATTATCAATCGTATGATATCCTCGATCTCTAGCTCGTTTTAAGCCTTCTGAATTTTTATCGATACCGATCATGACAGACATTTCTAATGCATCGCAACGTTCAATTTTATACATTAAATCTGTTCCAATATTCCCAGAACCAATAATTCCCACTTTTAGTTTCTCCATATCGTCACCTCAGTCTGAAAAAGTTACCTTCATATGGCCGTATGGGCCATAATCTATTTCGAATACATCTCCCGATTCAAACGGTACAGCTGCAGTGATTGCACCAGAGAGAATAAATTGTCCTGCTTTTAATGTAATGTCATAAGCTGATAACATGTTCGCTAGCCAGGCCACGGCCCTTGCTGGGTTCTCCATGACAGCATTGCTGATTCCTTCATCAAAAACCGAACCATTTTTCATCGCTGTAATTTTAATATTTGCTAATTCATCCATTGTTGGTTGGGAACGTACATCACCTAATATGGCACCAGCCGATGAACCATTATCAGCAACCGTATCCTCAAAACGGAATTTCCAGTCTCTTATCCGGCTATCGATTATTTCAATTGCTGGCACCACCACTTCCGTTGCCTGTAAAACCTGCTCCGCTGTAATGTTGGGGCCTTGCAAATCTTCTTTTAATATGAAAGCGATTTCAAATTCTATTTTTGGACTGATAAAATTGGAAACGGATACAACACTATTATTTTCGAAAACCATATTGTTCAGAATATGACCAAAATCCGGTGAATCAACACCAAACATGTCCTGCATGACCTTACTTGTCAAACCAATCTTCATGCCTACTAAATTAGCATTTTCTAATTTCTTTTGGATCTGCAGCAGCTGAATACGATATGCATCATCTACCGAAATTTTAGTAGTGGATGTAAAAGGTTCAATAGGTGTCTTGTTTTCTTCAGCATCTAGTAATGCCTGGCTTGCTGTTTGAATGTTCATTGTTTCCCCCTAAACGACAATTTGCAGTGATGACTCCAAATTGGCCACTTTCATAAATTTTGTTAAGACAGCGAGCATTTTCACCAAGGGAAATAACAACTCATTTGGGATTAAGGGGATACGGATATGAAGGCATTCTCCGTCATCCCGTGTGCCTTGTCTTCATGCTTTGTTGTTATCACGGTCACGCCGGTCGAAAATTCCGCCATTGTATCTCGGAATAAACGAACCCCTCTATGCTTTAATGGTTGGATTATTTTCTGTATTTGCATCCATTTGATCTCCCCAATACGTAAAACCGATATCCATTTCATCAACCGTCCAACGGATTGGTTCCCAGTCTGGTTCAAAAATTAGATAGCCATTTGTGAAAATCTCCAATCTCACACCACTACCAGGATCAATGGCATATATATACATGGCTTGTGAGATACCATGCTTTCCAGGACCTTTAAAGAAGATTCCATTTTCTTTTAAAATATCTGCCGCCCTCAATAAATCTTGTGCATTATCTAACCAGTAAGCGATATGATGGACTTCATGTGTTGACGCTGAATTTGGATCGAAACTAAAGGCAATGTCATGGACCAATGGAGTGACACTCATCCAAGCTCCAACATACGTACCATCTGGAGCCTCTACATATTCACGGAGATTAAAACCTAAGTGCTCTTGCATGAAGTCTACTAATTCATTAGCAGGCAGAGAACTTAATAGATTTACATGGTCAATTCTTCGTGGGGACACACCTTTGTTCCAAGATTTATGTGTTTGGTTTTTTAGTACAGAACGTGTTTCTGGTGAAGCTAAAGTTTTTTCCATATCGTAATAGATTTCAAAAGTATGATTGCTTGGTAGTTTGAAACGGAATGCCTTTCCTTGACCTTTTTCAGTACCTTCTTCCACCCAATCGATGGCTATACCACTATTTTCGAGTTGGTTAGCAAATATATCGACATCTTCACGACGCTTTGTACGCCAGGCAATATGATCTAAGTAAGCTTCCTCTCCTGCACGTATTGACAATGTATGGTGCTCAAAGTCACCCCATGCTCGAAGATAATGAACGCCATCCACTTCATCCGTTTCCTCTAATCCAACCACTTCTTTAAAGAACCAAAGAGACTTCTCTAAATCCGTACTTACTAACCCAAAATGACCCAATTTTGAAATTTCTGCTTTACTCATAACCTTTCCCCCTTATCTACTTTATGCAAAATATGTGTTTGCCTCTAAATCACACATAACCCGGCCATATGTCTCCAATAAACTTGACGGTGTAATGAAACCATGTAAATGCATGGTGATGAAATCACGATAAAATGTTTGGAATACATTGTTGTTATAGGCAAATATGGAACCAGACCCAGCTAACATCAAATCAAATGCTTCCTTACATAATTGATTAGCATAGCCAAACTGCGCTTTTATCCGAATACTTTCTTTCTGTGTGAAAATTTCCCCGTTTGTCGAATGGCCATCTAAATTCCCAATGGCTTCTTCAAGTAACATTCGTGCACACTCCAGTTTCATATCAATCTCAGAAATTTGCAGATGCGTAACTGCCGCTTCATCCATTTTGTTGTAGAAGGTATTACCGATTCCAGCTTTTGCCACGCGCTCCATATGCAAATCGAAGCCACCAAGTGCAATTCCCAAAGCCGGTGCCACGATGGATAACGTTAACGATGGTACAAACGGTGTACGATATAGCGGGTTATCCTTAAGTTCATCGATAACATAATGACCTTGCTGTGCAAGGCGGTCCAATGACGTACGATGTTCCGGAATGAACACATCCTTCACAATGACACTGTTACTACCAGATCCCCGAAGACCCACAACGTCCCAGTCATCTAAAACCGTGGCATCTTCTTTTGGAATAACTAGGATTGCCATCTCAACTCCACCATTGCCATCATCGATTGGTGCCCCAAAGTAAAACCAATCCGCATATGGTGAACCGGAGACAAATGGCCATTTAGCATCTTTAATCATGTACCCGCCATTTACTTTTTCAATATCAATGTGGACGGGTTTGAAATTTCCCGCTAACACAACATCCTTATCATGATTGGGTCCGAAAATATCCAGCAATGCTTTTCTACCAAATGCATACGATATCATGTAATCCCGGATATTACTTAGCGAAACAAACCAGCCAGCTGAAGCATTACCACGGCTAATTTCTGTTACAACATCAAAGTACGTGCGCATGTCCGTTTCATACCCCTTGAACATTTTCGGGAGCAGAATTTTCAAAAGTCCTTTATCACGAATTGAATCAACGATTTTCTTAGGTAGAGTACTCGATTGATCGATTTCTAGAGTAGCGTCGCGTAATTCCTTTCGTAGTGATCGTGCATTATCAATAAGCATCTCACTGACATTTTCCATATTCACTATTGTTTCACTCATCGTAATCCCTCCTTTTTATCATTTAAATTTTCACTTGGACTTTATCCTTGGTAAAGAAATGCTTCGTCTCATGTAAAAATTCTTCTCGTTGTTCAATCATTACCCAGTGTCCACATTTTTTGAAGACACGTAATTCCACATTTGGCAAATGGTCAAGTGCATATAGACTACTTTGTAATGGTACAAAGCGATCATAGTAACCATGTATCAATAAAAACTCATTTTCCATCCGTTCAAGTGCAGTTTGCGGAATAAGCATTTCTGTCAACGAAGACTTGGTGAAGTTTTCACGATATGAACGAAGAATTTCAGGACGTTGGAACATTGCAAAACGTTCATCTACTACCTGATCTACAAAATCTTTCATGCTATCCAAATCATGAACAAACCAGCTTAATAAGTTCTTTAAATTTTCTTTTGTTGGGTCTAGATGGAAACTAGATAGTTTCATCAGTTCTGGGGTAGGCTCCTTTAAAAGTACCCCCGCTCCCATTAATACGATTTTCCCAAAGCGTTCCGGGGCCTGCATGTTCAAATACATAGATACTACGCCACCAAGAGAATTCCCAATTAAATTGGCTTTTTTAACTTGCAATGCATCCATCAAATCTAAAATTTGCTGAACTCGGATCGACATCCATTGCACACCATTTTCCGGGTATATTTCGGGATGATCCGTATCGCCGAAGCCAATTAAGTCTGGTGCAATGACATGGAAATCTTGTGCATATTCTTCTAAAACAAATTGCCAGTTGGCTTTTGCATTAGCTCCTGGACCTGAACCATGAATGAAAATGACCGTTTCTTCATGTTCCTTACCCCCCTCATGAAAATACGTTTCAAATGCACCCGTTTTAACTTTATGTTGTTTGATCGTCATATCCTTACCCCCTAAGTATTTTTAATCTTCTGCCTTTTTAAACTTTGAATATATTGCCCAGCATGTTCTCCAGCCCTTTTTCCAAATACAGCTCCGGAAGTCAAGCCGGCACCACCAGGATAGTTATCATAATATAGCCCACCTACGATTTCACCAGCTGCATATAACCCCTCAATGGCAGTAAAGTCGTTGTGTATCACTTGTGCCTGCTTATTGATTTTCAAACCTCCGTATGTGAAAGTGATTCCGCAAGCCACTTCATAGGCCTCAAATGGTCCTTCATCTAATGTGTTGGCCCAATTCGATTTTGGAACGGTCAATCCTATGGCATTCTTGCCATCTAGTACATTGGGATTGAAAGCCACACTTTTAGAAACGGATTCGTTGAATTCTTCCACTTCTTTTAAAAATCCTTTTTTATTGATGCCATCCAGTTTGTCAGCTAACTCTTCTAATGTGTTGGCCGTTACTTTGGTAATATGGCGACCATTGTATTCCTCTCGGATAAAAGGTTTCACCTTTGCATCAAAGATTTGCCATGCAACTTGTCCCGGTTGCTTTAAAATTTCTCTACCGACTTTCGCATAAATATAATTACGGAAATTTTCCCCTTCATCAAAAAAACGACGGCCTTGTTGATTAACCATAATGCCAAATGGAAAACTCAACTTTTGAAAACCTTCTTTATAATCTTGAAGATATCGATCTCCACAAACCGCATGTGCCCCTGACCAATTACCAGTCGTACGTGCTCCAAGTGACATTGCCATCCGTAGACCATCACCGACATTATATTTACAACCTCTTGTATGAACCGTATCCCATCCGGGTCCTAAATACTGTGTCCGCATCGCCACATTTGCATGGAATCCACCGGATGCTAAGATGACAGCTTTGCAGGAGATTATCCGTTCTTGGTCACCGTTGCGCACTATAACTCCTTCAATTGTACGGTTTGCAGTTACAAGATCGATTGCCGCTGTATCATAGTGAATTTTCACACCCATTCGTAATGCTTCTCGGTGGAGAGCGTCGACCAACCCTTTTCCTCCACCGACGGCCTCAATGACCATTCCTCCCCAAAAAATAAACTTATTTTCCGTTTTATAAGCCTGCCTACCGTATATTGGGATCCAGTTAACATGATGTTCAGTGAGCCAACGAACGGTATCATAACTCATTTTTGTCATGATCGAAGCCAAATCATAATCCGTTCGATAGTTCGACATAACGGCAAGGTCATCAAAAAACTGCTCTTTCGTATAAGTACCAAAGTCTATTGTATTAAACTCCTCATCCGTCATGTCCGGTAATAGAGATCGGACTTGTTCACCATTTTCATACGCGAATCGGATGGAGCCATGTGTATAGGCTGTGTTACCGCCTTTTTCTTCTTCGGATGATATTTCTAAAATCGTGACAGTTACCCCTTTTTCAGCTGCTGCAATGGCTGCACATAATGCAGCGTTTCCCGCTCCAATAACCACGATATCCGTTATTTCCGACATTCATTTTCACTCCTATTATCCATTTGTAAGCCTATAAATAAGAGGTTATAAATGCCCATTAAAGAATTCTTGTATAAGGTGATTGAATTGTTCTTTCTTTTCGATTTGCGTCCAGTGTCCACATTGACTGAAAACATGTAATTGCGCATCATCAAGAAATTCCATTAAATAATAGCTAGACTCAATCGAACACACCTTATCATCTCTACCATGAACAAGAAGAATGGGATTCTTAATGCGACCTAGTGCCACTGTTGGAATGGGTACAGCTGCCGTTGAAAAAATGGAATTATTAGAACGACGTACCTCTTCACGCATCGCATTTTCAAACCGATCATCTGTCAAGCCATCTATAACTGGCTGCATCATTTCTTTATCGTATACAAACCATCCCATGATTTGCTGCAACCTTTTTTTGGAAGGGCTATCGTAAAATGACTTAGCACGGGTTAATTCTAGGCTTAATTTGGTATTAGGTGTACCACCAGGTCCCATTAAAACAATACGGTCAAACCGCTCGGGGTATTCTAACAATAGCTCTAGCGCTATAGAACAACCAAGAGAATTCCCGACTAGATGAACTTTTTCTAATTCATAGTAATCAAGAATTTCCATTACTTGCTCAATCCAGCAGTCCATCCAAGCTTGACGATTTTTCAACGGCTCTGCTGGATGGTCACTTTTAGCAAACCCATATAAGTCTGGTGCCAGGCAGTGGAATGTATCAGCACAATCCGCTAAAGCATAGCTCCAATTCGCAATGGACGTTACGCCCGGACCTGAACCGTGTAAAAAAAGGATGGTTTCATTATTTTTTTTGCCCGTTTCATTCATCCAAGTCGTATATTCCCCGGTATTAATGTGCTTCGAAGTAATTAAATTTTCTTCCCTTGTCATTGTCACACTTCATTCCTCCTTTAAGCTTCTATCGTTGGTACTATAAGTGCATTTCCCGTAATACTGTCTCCCCAATACGTGTTACCAAATGCCCTTTCCTCAGGTCGCCAAACAACCGTTTCCCAGTCTGGTTCGAAGATCAGATAGCCTCCTGTGAATAGCTCCACCCGACATCCACTTCCAGGGTCAATGACATATAAGTAAATAGCTTGTGAAACACTGTGTTTTCCGGGACCAATGAATTGAAGTCCATTTTCTTTCAATATATCTGCCGCTCTCATCAAATCTCCTGAACTATCTAACCAATAAGAGATATGATGGAAGCGGGCTTTCGTTTCCAATGAATCATGTGCTACAAGTGCAACGTCATGTACTAGAGGTGTCACGCTCATCCATCCAGCTAACAGTTTACCTTCTACTGTTTCAATGCACTCATTGATACGGAATCCTAATTCGTCAACAAAGAAATCGAAGGCGCTATTTCCTGGGGCACATGTATGGATATTCACGTGATCAAGACGACGAGGAGAAGCCCCCTTTGCCCAAGACTTATATGTCTGATTTTTCAAGACAGATCGCCGATGATCGTCTACTTCTCCTTTTTCAACATCATAATATAGCTCTAGCCTGTGACCTGATGGTGCATCAAATTGAAAGGCCTCTCCAATTCCTGGAGTCGTTCCCGCTGCTACATGTTCTATGCTATAACCTTTCGTTTCTAGTTGTTCTTTGAATAAGTACAAATCTTCTGAACTTTTTGTGCGTAAGGCGATGTATGTCACTTTTCCTATCTTCCCTGGTGAAATTGATAAAGTATGATGTTGAAAATCGCCCCAAGCTCTAAAATAATACGTATCTTGTACTTTTTCTGTTAACTCTAGTCCAATAACATCTTGGAAAAAGGTAACCGACTTTTCGATGTCTGAAGACTCTAAAGCTACATAACCTAACTTTGCAATTTGTGGTTTCACACCTAAACCCCCCTTACGGTTTTCATGTTAGAAAAATGAAAACCATTCACTAACCGATATCGTCTCCTCTATTTTTCAAAAGATAAATTTAATAGCGGACTTGATTTGGTTCTAATCCAGATAAGTGACGACCAAAATTCTCAAGAGTGATTACTGGCGACAATGAACGATGTGAATGCAAAGTAATGAAATCGCGAATTAAACGTTGCATCGGATTGCCATCATATACAAACCCTGATCCACCGATGGATAGAAGTTCTTGCATCGCTTCGTTCAATAGACTATTACTATAACCGATATCGGCAAGTATCTTTAGACGTTCTGATTTTGGTATGATTGTTAGCTTATTCGCCCATTCATCAATGCTCTTTGCTATATTCATTAAATAAATTTCGGCAGTTTCTACTTTTAATGTTGCTTCGGCAAGGATGCTATGAGTACTTGCTGCATCCTTAATCATTTTGACGCCCATATGTTGCGCGGTACGATAAGGTAAACTTTGATGGAACAAACGTAGCATTTCTTGCATCACACCTAATCCTGGTAATGCCAAAGATAATATTAGACAAGGGAATAATGCCGAACTATATAGTGGAATATCTCGAAGATGCTCCGATTGGAAATGGCCATCCAATACATTGACAAAAGATGTACACCGATGTTCCGGTATAAATACATTCTTCATATGAACCGCATTACTGCCCGTACCACGTAATCCAAGAGTGAACCAATCATCTTCAATTTCTAACTCTTCGAATGGTAATGTCATCAAAAGTTGCTCTTGAATATTTCCGTGTTCATCTTTTAAATACATGCCGAAGTAACCCCAAGTAGCATGCAGTGAGCCCGAACAGAACATCCAATGCCCTTCCTCAACTATGTAACCGCCTTCAACTTTCTTAACAGTACATGAACGGGGCTCATATACTCCTGCAAATAACACGTCATCCGGATCCCCACTAAAGATTTCCAAATGTGTTTTTTCACTGAAGGATTCAGCTACCATCATTTCACGAATGGCACATAAAGAAGCAACCCAACCGGTAGAAGCACATGCTTTCGAAATTTCTAAAATAACTTGGCTATAGGTTTGGATACTAACTTCTAACCCACCATATCTGGCTGGTCGTAGCATCTTGAAGATACCATGATCTTTTAATTGTTGGATTGTAGAATTTGGGATGCGACGGAGAGTTTCAGTTTCCTTTACTCGATCGCGAATATCGTTAGCTATTTGCTTTGCGTGATGAATCGTTTCTAATTCTTTTTCATTCAAGGTGATTGTCATATATCCAACTCCTTTGTTTAATTTGTATCTAATATATCAAACTGCTAGCTAATAAAGTTTAGTGAAATGTCTTGAATTTTCAAGATGAATTCTAACAAAAACTATTTAATTTTATTTAAAAAGCACTTCTTTAGCGAGATTAAAAACAGATATTCTTCACATCATATAAAGACTCTTCCTCCATTTTCAGTTGCAAATTCACCTAGGTAATTAGCCATTTATCATGATTGGCAAAACTTGAATGGGTTATAATTCCTACAAAGTTTACATTTTCCATTTATTTCTGCTAGAATGTTTTCTGTAAGCGCTTTATTTTTTTTATAAAAATAGATCCGTACACTTAAGGGGAGGATTCTATGATGGCGAATTCAGGATATGTCGATAAAGAATTATTTTCAACATCAGGTACATTCGGTCTACTGCGCAAAGAATTGATTGAATATCTCGGCTTGGAATATGCTAAAGTTTTTTTAAGGCGATATGGCTGGAATATCGGTGTGGTTCATGCAAAGGAAGTGGAACAGAGACCACTTAGTTTACGTGAAAAATTAGATTGCGCCTCTGGTTATCATTTAAATTCTGGCCAGATTACTGATGTTATATCTGATAGAATTTTAGAACTTAATCCTGACGATACGGTTAAATATATGTATGCAAAAGGAATCTGGATAAATTCTTATGAAATATATGAACATACGAATCATTTTGGGAAAAGTGATTCATGTATTTGTCATACCTTAGCAGGATATGCAAGTGGTTATACTTCCTATTTAACAAAGAGAGAGATTTATATAGTTGAAATTACTTGCAGAGCTAAAGGAGATGATGACTGTGCTTTTGAAATGAGAATGATAGAACATTGGGATGAAAAAACGAAGGAAGAATTACAAAAAACACATCAAGCTCCAATGATTGATGTGTTGAATCAAACTTACGAACAACTTTTTCTCGAAAAAAAACAAACTGAAAAAGTTTCCACTTTCCATAACGACTTAACAATTGGTATTTCTCAGGGAATGACGATTGAACAAATATTAGAGACCATCCATGAAAATATAAATGTTCCTGTTATTATTCAAGATTTAAATTTTAATACACTCCATTCCATTGGTATTACCGAACCAGAATTGGATGCTGTAGCTACTGATTTTGCTAATCAAATGCCACAGACTAAATCTGGGAAGATTTTAATGAAACATATTGAGCCTTTGCATTCAATTCAAATTGATTGCACAGAACACATTCGTTTAATCAGTCCCATAACGGTCCAAAAACAAATCATTGGGTATATTTCTTTTCTTTACTCATGTGAAGAAGGACCGCGAAAGGATGAAATGAATTTTCTACAACGATCAGCTACTGCCATCGCCTTATGTTATTTAAATGAAAAATCAAGCTTAGAAGCTATAGAAAATATAAAGGCTTACTTCTTTGAGCAACTTTTACAGAAGCAATATATATCGAAAAGTAACATGATATCTCGGAGTTATATGTTACAAATTGATTTGAATGAAGACTTCTATATAGGAAATTTGCGCATTACAAAAAAAGGAATCATCATTAAGGATTCCACCTTGATGAACAAAATTATTCAATCCTTTACAACCTATTTGGAAATGCACCAAGTTCAAATTTTTATTACGGAGTTTCAACAAGAAATCACTTTTTTGTTTCCAAAAAAAGAAAAGACCCATGAACTTTTAACCAATATTTTAAAACATTTACATCGAACATTTAAAAGTTATGAATTTCGTGTTGGTTTAAGTCGTTCCCTTCATAACATCGAAGATATACCTGAAGCAAATCAACAGGCAATGACATCATTAAATATCGATAAAAAAACTAACCTTATTTACTTTGAAAATACGAGTATTATGGGGTCAATTATTAATCCCGTCAATATGAATACCATTATCCAACTTGCGGAAAAAGAACTCTCACCTATTCTTGCATTAAAAGCACACAAAAAGGATGAATTTTTAAAGACGCTCTATGCATTTTTAAACAACAACGGTAACTTACAACAGACTATGCTTGATTTAAATTTATCCATGAGTGGGTTGGTCTATCGAATACAAAAAATTGAGGAAATGCTCAATAAAGATTTAAGAAGTTCGACTCATTCATTTGAACTTATGCTACTTTTGAAATCCCTTATTATCTTAGGGAAAATTGAATTGGATTGACATAAAACAAATATATTTTATTGAATTCAAGATTAAATCAAATTACTTCCGGCATTAAAAATTCTAATTTTATAAAAAAAAGGCACCTTAATTTTTTAATTATTCTGAACTAATAAGTGGTTTTATCGTAAAATGGCTCTACTTTTGATTAAAATACATTGATTTTGAATGTAAGATTCTATGCTATCATCTTGAGTAACTATTAAGAAGGGAGTCACATTCACTATCTAAGCCATTGCACGGCATTTGCATTTATTTAAAAACGAATAAAAAAATTGGGGGTCTTTATTTATGGCAAAGACAAAAAGCGTTACTTTTTTAAAATTTTTGATCGTTCTAATCGCTTTCCAGGATGTTGCCGCAGGTGTAGCAGGTTCCATTATGGCAGATCTTATCAAAGCCTTTCCTGAATTCCCCCCTTCCGTCGTGATGCTCATTGCTACAATACCTGGTTTTTTTCAGATTTTCCCTTCCTTGTTCTATGGGAAATTAGCGAATGCGTTTACAAAAAGGACCCTTCTTTTTACCGGACTCCTCTTGTTTATTATTGGGGGAATTATGCCATTCTTCATTGATAACCTATTTGTAATCATTGCATTCCGCGGTTTATTGGGCCTTGGTGTCGGTATTACATTACCATTATCCATTGATATTATATCGAGCTTCTTTAATGGTCGTGAAAGAGATACTCTAATTGGTCTCGGCACATCCACTGTTGCTTGTATTGGCGCTGTATTCTTTCAAGTGGCTGGTGGTATGCTGGCTGATGCCTACAACTGGCAATTCGGATTCTTAGTCTACCTTTTTCCTATATGGATTTTGGCGATTACATTCTTATATTTACCAGAGCCCAAAAGGCTTCAAGTGGAGAATGCCTCTCTTAAAGAAGTTCTATTTTCAGCTTCTAAAACAGTTTATGGCTTTACTCTGGGACAAGTTTTTTATACAGCCTTGGTATTCGGCTATGTGACGAACATTTCTATCATTATTCAATCCGAAAAACTAGGTAGTGCAACAGAAGCAGGTCTTGCCATTTCATTATTCACACTAGGTACATTATTAGTAGGCTTCTTCTTCGGACGACTTCGTCAACTTTGGCCAAACTTCAATATTCCATTTGGCATTATATTGACTGCAGCTGGAATCTTGTGGTGTTTCTATGCTAAAGACTTAACATTCATATTCATCGCTAGTTTAGTTGGAGGTATGGGCTTAGGAATCGTGATTCCTGGAGTCTTATCACGCGTTTCGGATCTTTCAAATATAGCAAAGGGCATCTCTTTCGTTGGATTTGCAGCTGCCGCACAAGGACTTGGCGCTATCATTAGCCCTTTCATGTATCAATTGACTTTAGATTCATTCGGGCAAGAAGGTGGTCGTTCTACACTATTTCTTGCAGCCATTGGTTTATTGGCACTATCCATTATTTGGGTGGTAATTACATCACTCTCTAAAAAAGGATCCGTCCATACAGAATACGAGCCATCTAATTCAACAGACGTCATTTAATAAAAATAACCTCTAAGTATTTAAACCTTCCTAGAACAGATTCATTATTTTTATTTAACTCATTCAAGATTTCAATAAGAATCACACTAGTTCTCTATAAAGCTTACCCATTACAATAAGTTTAATAACTTTAAGGAGGATATTACTATGGGCATCAAATTATTACGTTTTGAATATGGATCTCAAATACATTGGGGTGTTTTAGAAGAAGTCATTCGAATTATTGAGCATGAGGCACAAACACTAAATATACTATTAACTAATGGTTATGACGCAATTCAGAATGCAAAAACACATGGAAAAATTGTTGCACATGAAGCAATCACATTGCTTTCACCAGTAACTGAAGATGCCAATATCTTTTGCCAAGGAACCAACTATGGCTTGCATCGCGAAGAAGCAGGCTTTACAAAACAAAAACCTCCATACAATTTACTGTTCACAAAAGCATCTAGCACATTAACATCTGCAACTGCTGATATAATCTGTCCTGCACATGTAAAACTATTGGACTATGAAATTGAACTTGGTCTAATCATGAATAAAGACATCACCGAACAAACTACCATTACAGAAAAAAATCTGAAAGACTACATCGCTGGCCTTGTTATCGCTAATGATATGTCTGCGCGAGACGTGCAAATTGTAGAGCAACAATGGTTCAAAGGAAAAAGCTATCGAGGATTTTGTCCGGTAGGACCTTACATTTATTTATTAGAAGAAAATGAGATTCAATATCTAGATCAACTTGTTCTGCACTTAGAAGTAAACGGTGAAACGCGCCAACATGTAATCACTGATCAATTACTCTTCAAACCAACAGAAACGTTAAGTGAAATGTCCGAAATCTACAATTTGAAAACAGGAGACCTCGTGCTTACAGGAACACCCGGTGGCGTATGCTTACGTTTAAATGCAAACATCATCCAAAATATTTTTGATAACACAATCCCTCATGAAGATAAAATCTCTTATTTTATCGATACGCAAAAAGACAATGGCTATTTAGAAGATGGCGATATTTTACGTCTTTCCATCAAAAGCACAGACAATGTCATGGACTTAGGCGTGCAAGAAAATATAATTTCACATGCAATACCTGTAAAATAAAAGGAGGGATTTCATGATTCCAGTTTTCCGGCTAGGCTATGTAACGTTCTTCTCAAAGAATGTTGAAGCGATGGTCAGTTATTATACAAACGTACTGGGATGCAAAGTCGTTGAACAGGCGGGAAATGGGACGGTCTATATCAGCAATGGTTTCGAGCATCATCATATTGTCATACATCCTAGCCAACACAGCTTCATGGAAGGGATAGGTTGGCAGGTCCATGCACAAATGGAATTAAAAGATGCGCAGCGTCTTTTAAGAGAAGAAGGTATTTTTAGCGAACTTATACATGATAAACAACCTGGAGTAGTTGAACAACTCGAGTTACAAGATCCAGATGGTAATAAGATTTTTCTCTATCATGAAATGGAATATAGTTCACCAGGTTATAGTGAAGTTGGAATTATCCCGAATAAATTAGGCCACCTATCTATTAGTGTCAAAGATGCTCCTAAGAACGTCGACTTTTATCATCAAATCCTTGGATTTCACAAGACAGATCAAATTTTAGATGTAGCAAATTTTCTAACTTGTAATGAAGACCATCATACCTTGAATATCATACAAGGTAAAAAGTCTTATATGCATCATATTGCTTTTCAATTACGAAATCCAGGGCATCAATATTCTAGCTCCGACATTCTTATGCGACATAACATACCTACTATTTGGGGACCTAGTCGGCATACGGCTGGACATAATATTGCCTCATATCATTTGGATCCTGATAAACATGTAATTGAATTATATACAGATATGGATAAATATATCCCACAGCTAAATATTATGGAACCACGTCCTTGGCATAAAGAGAAACCTTTGCGTCCTAAGAAGTGGGAGACCTTCGAGTATTGGGAAACACAATTTAGTGATATTTTGCCATCAGTAGAAGAATGGAAAATGGATCGACCAAAACAGGTTTTACCGCTTTGATACTCGAGTGGAACTATTAAAATTGAACATGTGCTACTTCCATTCATCTTGATTTTTAGAATGTAAGACTGGGTACAGTGTATCTAGTCTTCTCTTTTATTGAAGCGCTACCTTCTCGACAAACTCCGTTATAATGAATCCGCATTTCAAACTCTAATCCCCTTTAATCTTTTTTATACTCCTTAAAGTAATGATGGCAATGGGCTACAAAGGCCTCTGAAATTTTTGTTGGGAATAAATAACGATGCTTTAATAAGCCAATCGTCCTCGTGAATTTTTCATTTTCAATTTTTAAGTGCTTTAGTTTACTATCATATAAATTAATAGCTGTTTCAGGAGTAAAGGCTGCTCCACGTCCATTTTTAACAAGTTTTAAAATAGTTGTCGCTTCTTCTACTTCTACTTGATAAATCGGTGTATATCCTATTGATTTACAATATTGGTCTGTAAATTGACGAAAACAATACTGTTTTGTTAAACCAATAAATCGTAGGTGATTAAATTCCAATAAGTCAATTGTTCCTGTTGTTGTTTCTTTGTATGACTTTGGTACGGTTAAAAAAATTTCCTCTTCAAATAATGGTACCCATTCGACATTCGGATGATGAATTTCCTCCGTGGTAATACACACATCGAATTTCCCGTTTTCGGTAAATTGTTGTAAGTTCTCTTTCGATAATGGCACTTGCTGGTATTTCACATTTGGATATTCATTAAAAAATTGGTCAATGATATTTGTAAATGTATAAGGAAGTGTTGTTACAATCGACAAGTTCCCACTTCCTTCACCTCGTCTTTCCTCTAATCCACGCTCTAAATGATGAACTTCTGAGAAAATGCGCTCAGCTCGTTTAAATAAAAATTTGCCATTTTCATTTAATGAAATCCGCTTACCACTACGGAAAAACAAATCCATTTCAAGTTCCGATTCGAGATTAGTAATCGCCTTGCTTAAGGCCGGTTGCGAAATTGAAAGCTCCTTAGCTGCAAGTGACACATTTTCTAATTGATGTCACCTCATAAAGGTGGAGAAACAAGCACCGTTGCTTATGGGTACTTATCATTCCGTTTTCCCATTTTATATTTCAGGAATTGCATTAGGGATTGGGAGTACCTTCTTAATTTACGGTTCAATTCCTTTAATTATGAACAAATGGTTTAAAGCAAAAGCTGGTACCTCTTTAGGTATCGCTATGGCTTTCATGGGAATTGGTGGAGCTATTTTCGCTCAAATTACCGGTGGCTTAATTGAGTCAATTGGCTGGCGCTCAACCTATATGGTATTAGGTGTTATCGTAGCCATTTTGATCATACCCTTCTCTCTATTCGTTATTCGTTCAAAGCCAGAACAACTAAATATGACTGCTTATGGTGCAGATGAAGTCGATGATAAAACTGCCACTATGCAACAAAAACCTGAATCTGGTGTCTTGAAAGGCGTAGCTTTGAAATCTCCTGCATTCTATTTGGTTGTATTATTCACGGGGCTTTTCGGATTGGCTTCGACAGTTAGCTTCCATGTACCAAACTTTGTACAGTCCGTTGGGTTCACAGCAGCAATGGCGGCTACAGGTGTAACTTGTGTGACGATTGGTCAAACAGGTGGAAAATTCCTGCTTGGTGCCATTAACGATAAATTGGGAGTTAAAGCAGCTCTATTCATTGGAATTGGGGGCGGTATGCTAGGTGTAGTCGCTTTACTTATTTCCGATTCATTCGGAATAGGTATGCTTTATACTGGTGCCTTACTATTTGGTATAGGCTTCTCAGGATCTACATTACTTCCTCCAATCGTAATCCGTGAAGTATTCGGCGGGAGAGATTACGCATCCATTTATACAACAATCATGTCAGCCTCTACCTTAGGCGTAGCATTTGGTACTACATTATTCAGTTACATTTTCGATTCAACAGGTTCGTACTATACAGTATTCATTATTGTTATTGTACTCTTCGTCATTACGATTTCTTCTAGCCTAATTTCTTTAAAATCGAAGAAAAAACTTAGATATAACTAATGAGAAAGCCTACAAGATCTTAAGAGATCTTGTAGGCTTTCTTAAACATATGAATCTCTTCAATAAAATAACGTAATCTCATCCTAAGTTGGACTGATACTTTCAGTCAATCTCAACAATAGCCTTTATGACTTTAGCGTCAGGGGTTAGCCACTTTTCAAACTGAGGAATCAATTCAACAAGACTAGTACGATGTGAAATATACAGACTTAAATCTATTGTACCCTTATTCAGCGTATCCACTACATAATTAAAATCTTCTCGAGTTGCATTCCGACTCCCCATTAATGTAAGCTCTTTACTATGAAAGTCTGGATTATTGAAGGTGATATTAGACTTAACTAAGCCTACAAATATCAATTTCCCTCCATGTGCAGGGTATTTAAAAGATTCCATCATCGAATTTGCGTTACCTGTTGCATCAAATACGACTGTGGGCATTTCTCCATTAGTCAACTCGGTTAATCTCTCCATCGGTTGCTTCGTAGCATTCACCTGAAAATCAACGTTTGCCCATTTACTAGCGAACGTTAGACGCTCATCGTTTACATCCATTGCAATTACAGTCGCACCTTTTTCTTTAGCGAAAGCCATGACCCCTAAGCCGATTGGTCCTGCACCAATAACGAGTACAAATTCTCCTTCTTTAATAGCAGCTCTTCTTACTGCATGAGCGCCTATACTTAATGGTTCAATCATAGCTGATTGATCAAGAGTAAGGCCTTCCGTTTTTACTAAATGATCGTAAGGAACCACAACCCATTCCTGCATTCCTCCTTCTTTATGTACCCCCAACACTTTCATATCCGTACAACAGTTCGTTTTTCCACTTTTACACGCAATACATTCTCCACACTCCATATACGGTATGACTGAAACTTGATCGCCAACCTTTAGTCCGGAAACTTTTTCCGGAAGGAATTCGATATATCCAGAAAGTTCATGACCCAGTATACGCGGATAGGTAAAAAACGGTTGATTTCCCTGGTAAGCATGAATATCCGTTCCACATATTCCAATACGTCGTACACGAATTAAAGCCTCTCCAAGCTTTGGAACAGGTTTTTCAGCCTCCATCATTTTAAATTGATAAGGTTGCTCACATACAATACTTTTCATTAAATGACACTCCTTTTTTATGCTTTATATGTACGACAGAGTATGTCTCCGTCTTAAGCCTGTTTGACTACTCAACAGGAAGAACTATAAAATTTCCTTATTACTAGATAAGTGACAAAAAATGAAGTCGGCTTCCGCAAGCCTTCCTTAACAATTGTGCTCCACATTATGATATATTTTCGCAATATTCCTCACTTCAGTAGAGTTTTTTAAGAAGCTATCGGCATCGGGTAATCATATTTCTAAATAAAAATAGAATCCATTAAAGCCAAGATATATTTGCAAGATTACTAATTAGAAGTGTCCTCATTTAAAATGCCAATGGGAGACACTTCTAAGCTACCAATCTATAACGCAGGTTTTACAATCGGGCGTACAAAGCGAATGACTGCTAGCGATGCAACAACAGCTAACCCGCCTGCAAGCAAGAATGCAACGGTGTATGTTCCAGATGTATCAACAATGTAACCTGTTAAAGTTGGCCCGATGATTCCAGCTGTGTTAGCTAGGAAATGCATGAATCCACCAACTGATCCAACATTATCTGGGTCTACAACATCATTTATAATCGCCCAATAAATAGCTCCTGTCAAATACAGGAAGAACACTGAAAGTGCTACCAGTGTAACAGCACTCAATGTAGTCGATACTAATCCCGCAAATCCGATACAAACCGCCGACAGGAATAGGCATGAAACAAGCACAAGCTTACGTGAGAATAAAACCCCTTTTTTAGCAAACTTTTTATAGAAATAATCCGATATAAATCCTCCTAATGCAAGTCCAATAAATCCGAAGATCCACGGTATCACTGTTATGATACTCATATTTTCTACACTTAATCCGCGTGCATCGACCAAATAGCTTGGGAACCATGTTAAGAAAAAAAACAAAATATAGTTATAAGAGAAAAATGCAAGAGCTGTAAATAATACTGTTTTTTGCTTTAAATAGAAGGTAAATTTCAATTTCCCTTCCGTTGTTGCCGCTACATATGGTTTTCCTGTATTTTCTTCATCAACTGATTCTTTTGGTTTTTCCTTGGCAAATTTCCACCAACAAATAGACCATATAAGACCAATCACCATGATAGCTATAAATGAAACTCTCCATCCATATGAGATGGCTATAAAACCAACTATTGGTCCCGCAATCGCACCTCCAAGTGGGGTCCCACTATTCGTCAGACCAACAACCGAGGCCCTCTGGTTGGGTGGAAACCAGTTATTCACCATTTTATTGATTGTAGATGAGAGAGGCCCTTCTCCCATCCCAAACATAATACGAATAATAATCATACTTACAAACCCTACAGCCAATACAAGTGCACCGCTGAATAGGGACCAAACAATCATTGCCACAAAAAGTGTTAGCTTTGCTCCGTATTTATCAGATGCTACTCCACCAAGAAAGTTAAAGATGGCATATCCAACAGAAAAACTACTAAAGATAATCCCCATCTGAGTTGCTGTTAAAGTTAAATCATCTTGAATGAATGGGGCTGCAATGGATAATGCAGACCGATCTAAATAGTTTATTACACCCGCTAAGAATAAGAAAAGAATGACCATTCCTCTACCTTTAGAAAACATATTGAACCCCCTTATGAAATTATAAATGTATAATTATTTTTGAAACCGTTTTCACTCAACGTAAAAATATTCTAAAAATTCCGAAAAATTATGATCCATTTCAGTTAATTTCAAGTGGAAAAGAGCTTACTTTTCCACTTGAATTCTAATAGCTAGCAAGAATTCCTTGACATCAAACTTGGTTTTAAACGATGTACGCTTGTATCTTCTATGCCAGTTTTATTGATTTGACTAAGCAATAGCTCAGCCGCTTGGTTTGCCATTTCAATTGCTGGTTGATTAATAGTCGTTATAGTAGGTGTATAGAAGTTTGCATACGGGACTTCATCAATTCCTATAACTGCAACATCATCTGGAATATTCATGTTGTGTTTCTTTAAATATAATAGAACTTCATTAAGTACGATATCATTTCCTGCCAATATGGCCTGTGGCGGTGTTTCTAATTCGAAAATTCCTGAAAGAGCAGTAGGAATTTCTTCTGCATTCACAGCTTTAATATAATCAGGATTAAATGGTATGTCATGTGATTCAAGAGTTTCTTTGTATCCTTTGATTCGTTCAAGTCGTGGGCTGATATTACGGTATATAGAAGTTGTTATCATCGCAATGTTTTCATACCCTTTTTCTACAAAACAATCAATCGCTAACTTAGACGCAAGCTGATTATCAAGCATGACCGTCGCAATATTTAACTCTTCTATCGACCTATCCATAAATACGATTGGGAACTGATCACTCTTCATATGTTTATATAAATCAAGATTATCCCCTGTGGGGAAAATGATAATCCCATCAACTTGCTTAGCTCTTAGCATTTCTATATAATTTTTTTCCTTCTCTGGATTATCATCTGCATTACATACAATAATATGAAATCCGTGTTTATAAAAATAGTTTTCTATCGCACGGATAATTTGAGTTGAAAATGTATGAAGAATATTAGCAACCACTACTCCTACAGTAAAGGTAGATTTTTGTTTTAAACTACGTGCTAGAATATTGGGTTGATAGTTCAGCTCTTCAATGGTCTCTTGGATTTTTTTTCTCGTTTTTTCACTCATATACTCGTAGCGCTTGTTTAAATATTGGGAAACTGTGCTTTTCGATACTTTTGCATGTTTGGCGACATCAGTAATTGTAATGGCTCTCAATTCATTCATTCCTGTCATGTGTAATCATTTCTTTGGTTATCACTATTTATCTATATGTTTATTATATATAGAAATATAATATACCGAAAACACATTTCCCATACCAATAATGACTATTACATTATTTTAAAGATAATATCCGATTTACACACCTGAGTAGGCCATAAAACCGCCATCTATAGGAACAGTTATCCCTGTTACAAAACCCGAATAGGACTCATCAACAAGCCATAACAACGTACCAAGTAAATCTTCAGGCTGACCAAAGCGCTTCATCGGTGTTGCCGTCATAATATTATTGGATCTAGCTGTTAGACTACCGTCTTCTTTAAGCAATAGATCTTTATTTTGCTTCGTTATGAAGAAACCTGGAGCAATCGCATTCACCCGTAAACCAACCTCCGCAAAATGAACAGCCATCCACATTGTAAAATTATTAATTGAAGCTTTGGCTGCACTATATGCCGGAACCTTAGTCATAGGAGAGTAGGAGCTCATGGAAGAAATATTTACGATAGCTGGTGATTCCGCCTGTAGTAAATCTTTCCCAAAAACTTGACTGGCTAAAAATGTACCAATGAAGTTACTGTCAAAAACCCGAGAGAATCCATTCTCATCCAAATCGAAAAAAGATTTCCCTTCGGTTTCTTCCCCATATCTCTCAGGAGCTGTAATGGCATCAGGATGATTCCCCCCTGCACCATTAATTAATAAGTCCACTCGTCCGAACAATTTTTTAATTTCCTCTCTTGCACTTTCTAGTGAGCTTCTATCCAAAACGTCTGTTGCTATGGAGATTGCAGTGCCGCCTATCTGTTCAATGAGTTCTACCACTTCTTGACCTTTTTCTTTCGTCCTGTTCAATATAGCTATTTTGACACCATGACGTGCTAATTCAATAGCCATTTTGGAACATAATACCCCACTGCCGCCAGTAATTACCGCTACTCTATTTGTTAAGTTTTCATGGATTGGAATCATGATCGTCCTCCTAATTTTGTAGCTTCATATGCATCCCATAGCCCCAGTAAGTACATAATTCCAAGAGATCTATCATATAAACCGTATCCAGGACGACATTGCTCTCCCCAAATGTGACGGCCGTGATCGGGTCTTACATAGCCAGTATAATTTTGCTCATTCAATTCTTTAACAACACCCTGTATGTTGATCGATCCATCCTGTGTATAATGCGATGTTTCCACAAAATCACCATTTTCATAGATTTTAACATTACGGATATGCGAGAATGGAGCACGATAAGCATACTTTTTAGCTACTTGAACCATATCATTTTCAGAATTCGCCCCCATCGAGCCAGTACACATCGTAAACGCATTCGATGGTGAATCCGAAATCGAGATCAATTTTTCATAACTCTTTTCTCCAGTGATGATTCGTGGTAATCCAAAAATGGACCATGGTGGATCATCCGGGTGAATTGCCATTTTAATGCCGCAAGCCTCAGCAACAGGTAAAATTTCTTTAAGAAAAATTTCTAAATTCGCCCACAGTTTCTCTTCATCTACGCTTTTATATGCTTCGAATAATTCCGAAATTCGGTCCATCTTTTCTGGTTCCCACCCTGGCAATGTTAAATCTGACGCTTCTGCCACAGTACGAATTAATTCTTTTGGTTCTAGTGTATCGACTTTTGCTTTTTCGTAAAATAATGCGGTTGAGCCATCTTCTAAAGGGTGGAACATTTCTGTCCGAGTCCAATCAAATATCGGCATGAAATTATAACAAATTACTTTCACACCGAAATTGGACAAGTTTCGGATTGTCTCTTTGTATTTCTCGATATACTCCATACGATCATCATTGCCTAATTTAATCGATTCATGAACATTTACACTCTCTACCACATCCGTATGGAAGCCAAATGATTGAATGTAATCGACTTCTTTTTGTATTTCTTCCTTTTCCCATACTTCGCCAACTGGTTTTTGGTGCAATGCCCATACAATACCTTTCACTCCAGGAACTTGTTTAACCTGTTCCAAGGTTACAGTATCATTGTTTTTTCCATACCACCTAAATGTAATATTCATCATGCACCTCCATTATTTTTTTGATTTTTGAATGTATTTCCTACTTAATTCTACTACTGCTCCATAACCACCCGTCTGATAGGCTTTGTTCAGGTCACTTCCAATTCCTGTTGCTACTGCTCCTGCTTCTAACCAAGCACTTATGTTTTCCAAGTTTATACCGCCAGTTGGCATGATTTTCACATTGGGTAGCGGACCATGTACGGATTTAATGAAAGATGGGTCAAAGTTGTTTGCCGGAAATAATTTCAGAACATCACAACCCGCTTCAAAAGCCATTGCCATTTCTCGGACTGTCATACATCCAGGCATATACGGAATGCCATATCGGTTACAAAGCAGAGCAACATCTTCGACAAAAAAAGGACTCACAATAAATTTTGCTCCAGCTAATATTGCATGACGTGCAGTTTCTGAATCCAATACAGTTCCTGCTCCTAGAAGTGCATCTGTGTCTTGCAACTCTTTAAAGCCCTCGCTTATATGTGGGGTGGTATATGTTAGTTCAATTGCCTGTATACCTCCTTCCACAGCTCCTTTAGATATCTTTATGGCTTCCTGTGCATCATTTCCACGAATAACAGCAACGATTTTTGTTCCATAAATTTTTTTTAATATTGAATGTTTATCCATTTTCTCACTCCTTAATTAAATATAATGATCGCTTTTCTAACTTGTTCTGGATGGCTTTCAACAAAATTAAATGCTTCTTGAACGTCATCAAGCGAAAACGTATGTGTAACTAAACCTTCTTGGCGCAGTTTCCCATCATTTAACAGACTAACCACTTTTGGAAACTGGTTGGTTTGTAATCTAGATCCTTTTACTGATACTTCCTTCTTGGTAATTGGAAGTTGGGAAATCGCTGCAGTACGCTCATCAAAACCTAGCACGACAATTCTTCCCGCTGTAGAAACTACATCGAAAGATAATTCAAAAGTCATCGGTAAGCACACTGCATCAATGACAACATTAGCACCTTCTCCGTTCGTCCATTCCTCTACACGATGTCGAACATTTTCACTACCTGCTAGGACGGTGACATCTGCACCGTTCTCTTTAGCAAATGCCAGGCGCTCTTCACTCAAATCCGTAATCATTACAGATGCACCTTGAAGCTTGGCCATCTTTAATATACAGATTCCGATAGGTCCTGCTCCTTGGATAAGGACCGTATCACCTTTCTCGACCTCACCTCTCCAAACCGCTTGTGCACCGATTGTATAAGGTTCAGCTAATACTATTTCTTCCCATGCTAAATCAGCATCCACAACATGTAGTTGCTTCTCGGGGAGAACACACCATTCCCTCATCCCACCATCTTCATGTACACCAAAAACGGATAATTTTTCGCAGACATTTTGCCGACCTTTACGGCAAGCATAACAATCTCCGCAATAACGGATGGGCTCAATCACAACGTGATCTCCAACCTTAATGCCTGTTACCTCTTGACCAATCTCCACTACTTCACCTGCCACCTCATGGCCCACAATACGCGGTAGTGTGGCAAGTGGATTTGTTCCATGATAAATATGCATATCAGATCCACAAATCCCGACTCTTTTCACTTTGAAAAGGACATCTGTTGGGTTTGAAATCCCAGGCTTTTCTATCTCTTGAATGACTAGTTCATTTGCTTTTCTTACTTGAACCGCTTTCATAGCTTCACCTTTTTCGTAAGAATTTCGTATACACTTGATGCTATCGTTATACGTTTTTAAGGTTTGTTTCTTCATGAATTTTTCCATTTCACCCGGCACATATACTCGATCAAACACCGGTGCCGGTGCGACCTTTTGGAGATTACGTATAACTCTCATTCCCTTGAAAAAGGGATTACAGAAAGGATGTCGTTCACCACTTTACCTTTCAATAACAGCTTCGTTCTTTATAAATGACCATACCTCATCCAAATAGGGTAATCCTTCGTTGTCACCCGATACAGTGGTGACAAGGGCCCCCACTCCATTTGCAAATGCTAATCTATCATTGATAGATAAATCATTGAGATACCCGTAAATATATCCGGCATCAAAACCATCTCCTGCACCAACCGTATCTACGGGATTTACAGGGAAGGCTTCTTTTTTATGCCAAACACTTTTTGCGTAAACCTTTGAACCATTTGCTCCTTCCTTGATGACAAGCTGATCAATCTTATTTTCAGTAGCAAATTTCTCCAATGATTCTTCAGAGTCATTCCCAATAATCAATCGGATCTCATCTGAACCTGCTAGTAAAATATCAGTATATGGAAAAATCTCCATAAAAGCAGACCTCGCTTCTTCAATAGACCAAAGCTTTAGGCGGATATTCGGATCAAATGATAATGGGATATCTTTTTGTTTTGCAATTTCAATCACTCTCATTGCTATATCTAGATTTTTAGCGTCAATAGCTAAAAAAACACCCGTAAGATGGACGAGATCAATATTCTCAAACATCTCTTCTGTAATATCCTCTGGATTCAGAGTCAAAATAGGTGACTGATGTCGATAATAAAAGGTTTTTCCTGAGCCATCCTCCCGAATTTCTTTGAAATTTAATGATGTCGGATATTCCTTTACATAGACAACATCACTCACATCGACGCCTTCTCCTCGAGCGAAATTATAAATCACCCGGCCAAACTCATCTTCGCCTAATCTACTTAGCCACTTTGCATGCATACCAAGCCGAGCACAACCAATGGCGAAATTAAGTTCAGCTCCTCCTACTTTACGCTCAAAGCGGGTTACAAACCTTAAAGGTCCAGTTTCTTCCGGATTTAACGTAATCATGGCGTCACCCAATGTAAAAATATTATATTTTGCTAGCAATACAGTACCTCCTTATTTAACATTCACGACTAAAGGGTAATAGATTTGATCATATCCACTAATTCTTATCTTACAAAACCGGTTTAGTTTTTTACTAAACCGGTTTTGTAACCTTATAATGGAATTCTAAATGAAAGCACTTACAAACACAACCAAAAAATAATATTATTTTAAATTTTATTTTTATTCGAATTTTTCGGATTAAATTATGTAATAAGATATCTTAATATTTTTTTAGAGTAACCGTCCTATATATTAACTATGGTCATCCATACTTAGAAATTAGATTAGAACAAATTACGTACTCATCTTCAGTTTTTTAGAAGCTATTTTTACTTTTTTACAATTATTTTAAAAAAAGTTGTATAATAGGTCAATTATTAAATAAGTTTGAAAGGTTGTTTTGGTATGAGTTATTTTAAAACGTACATTTTACTTATTGGAATCATGATTACTTGGGGTTTCAACGTATCTGTTATAAAAATTTTAGTTGAAAACATTCAACCTGTGACCATTACTTCTATTAGAATCTTTACGGCATCTTTAATAGTCTTTTTAATTCTAGGAATTCTTGGTCTCATTCGTCTACCGAAAAAATCTGAGCTTTTTTATATTTTTGGAGGGGCCCTTTTGAGCGTCGTTTTTCATCACTATTTTTTGGCAGAAGGGTTAACAAAAACTTCAGCTACGAATACAGGATTGATTTTGGGTATGGGACCTTTATTGACAGCCATTTTTTCTTTGGTGATTTTTCGCAAAAAACTTACATTCATTCGGGTTCTAGGTTTTTTTTGCGGGGCTCTTGGTGTAGGTTTTACGGTTTTGGCGGGCAGCGGAGGTATCCACTCTATTAATCTAGGAGATTTGGATATTTTACTTTCCATTCTTTCACAAGCGCTAAGTTTTATCCTGATTTATAAAGCTTCAAAAACGATGGATCCTCGGTTATTAACGGGGTACATGATGCTAATTGGGTCATTTATTCTATTTGCCATTAGCCTTTGGAAGGAACCACATGGTTTAGCTTCAATCTCATCTGCTTCTTTTTCTATCTGGATAGCTTTCTTTTTCTCAGCGTTTTTTGCTACTGGAATAGGTCATATGACCTACAATTATATCATTGGAAAGGTTGGAGCTGCAGAGTCCTCTATCTTTTTAAATTTCAACACCTTTTTTTCTTTAGTCGGCGCGGCTATTCTTTTGAATGAAGCCATTGTTCCAGCACATTTTTTTGGTCTTATCTTCATTGTGACAGGAGTTTTACTTGGATCGGGAGCCTTAGAAATATGGTTACTTCGCCGGAAGAATAAAAATATGTAGTTTCTGGCTACTATTCATAAAATGGATTATGCAATTCTAGGGTCTTTTCTATCCGACTTAAATCGGAGAGTCTCTTGGCATCACTTATTGTTCTGTTAAAAAAATCATGAAATTATAGGTTAAAAGGAAAAGATTATTCCACCTACTCATTACTAAGCAACCTATTAGAAATGGAAACGTACAATTATCATTGGAAGTACAGCCCTACCATCCTAGTGTAATCTCTATATAAAATGGAAGAAAAAAGCCAACAAGATTCTGTGAAATCTTGTTGGCTTTTTAGCTGAAAATATACTAATATCTTAAATCCTATTCTATATAAAGTTCTGTTAATTTGATATTACGTTTTCCTTTTATAAAACTAGGGTACATATTACCTATAGCAACATAGAAATGAGGTGTTATATTGGATACAAAAAATGAAATTGTTACTCATTTATTAGACAAAGATACTGAGTATTTCAGGAAATTATACTCTGATCATGAAAATATGCTAAAGAGTATTGCCTTAAAACTAACAGGATCTAAGATATATTCAGAAAACTTAATTTCAGAAGTTTTTAAAGAGTTGTGGGACTCTCCTCAATACTTTAAGGACTCTAGTGACACGAAGATATCTACCTTTCTTATGAAAAGAGTCGTTTATAATCATGTATATTATCAACGTTATCTTAAAAAGGAATAATAATCGCACAAATGTCTCCCCTACTTCACCATATTCTCTTCATCCAATAAATTAAATCGATTTTATGTAAATTCAACTCAACTTTTCGATTTCCCATAATGTCCAAGTTGTTTAGAAAGCAAAGAACATGTTTGCATAATATAACATTTAATTTGTAAATTAAACCCATTCTCCAATACTTTTAGTTTGCAGAGAAAAAGGGTTCGGAATTATTTTAATTCCGAGCCCTTTTTAATTTAGATTTCATTTATAAATCCCCTGCATAACCATTCACTCTTTTTTATAGATCAGAAATCATTCCGCCGTCCACTACAAATTGACTTCCAGTCGAATAGCTAGATTCGTCAGATGCAAGATACACAACCAAATTGGATACTTCCTTTACTTCTGCTCTTCTTCTTAGGGGAATATCTTGTTCAAGTTGCTTTAGATACTCTTCCACATCTGGTTGGTCAGCCATAGGAGTTTTAATGATTCCAGGATGTACCGAATTCACACGGATGTTGTGTGGTCCAAGCTCTGCAGCAGCACCTTTTGTCATACCCGTTACAGCATGTTTTGAAGCACTATAAGCAATAGCTGTTGGCGCACTTACTAAACCATCTACTGATGAAATGTTCACAATAGAGCCTACGCCAGCTTTTTTCATTGAAGGAAGTACTTTTTGCATTCCTAAGAATACCCCCAGCTCATCTACCTTAAATGTTAGTTCGAAGTCTTTTACAGTTAGTTCTTCAAGTGTTTTAAAGATACCAATACCTGCATTGTTTACTAAAACGTTGATAGGACCAAATGCTTCTTCTGTTTTCCCTACAACTTCTATCCAGTTCTCTTCACTTGCAACATCTAATTTAAGAGCGATTGTATTCTCACCTAATTCATTGGCCAGTTTTTGTGAACCTTCAAAATTCAAGTCTGTAATCGCAACTTTTGCGCCTTCTTCCACAAATTTACGAACATGCATAGCACCCATACCTTGTGCTGCCCCTGTAATGATTGCTACTTTACCATCTAATTTACCCACGATATTCCTCCAATGTAAAATGAATTTCCACTTATTTTCTCACAATTATTATTTGTCAAAGAAATCTATTTATCCATTTGAACTTGAAATTTTCAAAGCTACTCAACAGCTCCTAACCAGAAGAAAGTATTTAAGACAATATTTCTTTTTATTTCATTAACTTTACTACGATTACTTCTTTAGAAAAGTCACTAGGTGCACATTCTATATCAATGATTTCAATATTTTGGTCGAGTAACCTTCATATCCTCACGCCATTCACTAGCAAGCAACCTATACTGTAAAACAAAGAGTTGGATAATGTTCATCTATATTTTTAACTCATTAGACACAGACATGATATAATTAAAAATGATTGTAGAAAAGCAATATTATGATGGAATTTAGCTAACCTTATAGGTTATATTAGTTCTTGTGAATAAAAGAGGAGTTACAAAATACAATGAAAAAGCAATCACAGATGACCTTATGGGCTCAAGTAGTTAAAACCGGAATTATCAAGTCAAATCTTATTCCAATGATCGCAGGATTAATGCTCGCTTTATATACGTATCAATACAGTTTTGTAGATAACGTTTGGAATATAGTTTTTGCATTTTTAGGAACGGCTGCCGTTATAGCCGCAGCTGGTGCGTTCAATAACATTTACGATCGTGATATTGATGCCATTATGGCTCGTACAAAAGTTCGCCCGACCGTTACAGGTGCCATATCGATTAAAAAAGTTCTAGTAGCTGCCATTTCACTACTAGTAATCGGGTTAATTTTATTATATGTAACCTCTCCACTAGCATCGTTACTTGGATTTTTAGGGGTATTTTTCTACGTAGTCCCTTATACAATGTGGACTAAGCGCCATACTATCTGGAACACGGAAGTTGGTAGTATTTCAGGTGCCATGCCTCCTTTAATCGGATGGGCATCAGTCGCTCCAGATATTTGGCATCCAGCTTGCTGGGCGTTGTTTTTAATCATGGTGATCTGGCAAATGCCTCACTTTTATTCGATTGCCATCCGTAAGGAAAAAGATTATGCTGCAGCAAATATTCCAATGCTTCCCGTTGTCAAGAGTAGGAAACGGACATATATCCAAACAAATTTCTATTTAGTTCTATTGGTTCTATCCAGCTTTTTATTCTTACCACTAAGCTTAGGGCTAACTTTGATTTCACTTATTTTAGGGCTAATATGGTTAGGGCTCAGCTTATTTGGACAACGTAAAAATGAACTGAAGGTTTGGGCAAATAAAATGTTTATATTTTCCTTAATACACATGATGATTATTTACTTTACGGTAATTATCTATGCATCAATAGGGTTAATTTTAAACGCATTATAATGATTGTACTTAACCATCATACTTCTATAAGGTCGAATACAGCCAATTAGGCAAAATAAAAAACGGGGCTGTCCCAAAGTCAGGAAAATGACTTAGGACAACCCCGTTTATTTATGAAATCAATGCAAAAATCTGTTAGTGAAAAATCTTAATTTTACCTTAAAGGTACTTACTCACCTACCATACCGTCATTATCGGTATCACGCATATAAGGGTATAACCAATGATCCCTCGTTATGGGCATACTGAAACCTGCTTCTTTTGCTTCTTTAATCGTAACTTGTCCATTTCCGTTAGTGTCAACACTAGAAATATCACCGTTTTTATTGGAACTCGTTGAATTTTGATTTGATCTATCTGAATTAGAAGGTTTGCTGCCTGTTAAACCGAGTGATGCATTTACTTCATCAGGGTTTCCATTATCAAATGAATCAACAATCTTGTTGCCCCTTAACGTATAGGTATATTGATAATGTGAAGGAATCTGCGTTTTCGAATTTGGATATGTAATAATCGCTTCAAAATTAGTGGCTCCACCTGCACTACGAATCGCATTCTCCATATAAGCTTGGTCACCGTGGCGGTTAAGTGTACTATCTTGTGGGGTAATATTATATGCATTCGATACCCCTCCGAGAGAATCAGCGATGATATGTCCTTCATCTAAAACATCGCTTTCGACACCTGGAACTTTCGCCTCATCCGAATAGTATCTTCCAGACGATGTTACAGGTTCTTTACGGTCATCTTGTAAAGTAATTTTGTCAGCAATGACACGTACTAGTTGCCCGTATTCATTAGTAAATGCCCAATATTCACGGCCCCCATAGCCAATATCAACAACGACGTTAGGTTCACGATATCCAGACAAATCACCACCATCAATTTCAATACGTTTGTATCCTGAGAACTGTTCATCATTTGGTTCGGTTGTTGTTTCTTCAACTATTGATCCGTCAACATCCGTATTGATAGTCTCTTCCTTTATATTATTTTCATCAGTATGAACTGTGGGTACTTCTTGTGAATCTATTTCTCCATCTGTAATGGTTGCATTTTCTTCGTTCGTGCAACCAACCATAAACACAAGCGTTAAAAGTAATGCTAAATAACTTGTTATCCTTTTCAATTTTAGGACTCCTTATAATAGTATTATAACTTTAATAACTTAATAACTTTAAAAACATTTAAGTGTATCTTATCACATAATGTTATTCTATTTTTCTTTTCCTCTGTACAACTCACCCAATAACTCAAGTACAACCTCACATACTCAGCTATAATTATTTCCGTCAGTGTGCTTTAGAATAATTTCCACGCAAAAAAAACATAGCAGAACCGCACGACAGGTTCTTCCATGTATTAGTATTTCAGCAAATTTTTATCATCATGGTAACCCCTATTTAGTGCCCTGGCACACGCAAACCGTTTCTATCTTTTTGGCTTCACATATAAATAATTAATAACAGAAAAAAGACTAAAACTTTTGGTATATCAAGGATACCAGGCTACCCATCAGATGACCTGTAAGGGATTCGAACCCCCGATCCCTTCCGTGTCAATTGTCCAATCATTCTCCTATCAAAAATTCCAAATTAATAAATGACTTGTCAACTGTTGACTAATCAACTATAATGAAAATCGATTCAAAATTAACATAAAAGGGTGAAAGAATATGGTACAACCAAATACAGATTTAGAAAAATTAATGCATGCTCGTAAATCGGTTCGTAAATATGAGCCTGGTGTGACTATTCCACGGGAACAAATTCAACATATATTAGAACAAGCAACATCTGCTCCATCATCAAGTAACTTACAGCCTTGGCGCTTCCTTGTTATTGATGATCAAGAGCAAAAGAAAGAATTACGTATCGCTGGATTCAACCAAGCACAAATCGAAACTTCATCAGCGATTATTGCGGTAATCGGCGATAATGAAATGTATAAAAACGCTAAACAAATTAATGATTTAAACGTTGAACTAGGCTATATGCCACGTGATATTGCTGATATGATGATTGCCAACTCAGAAACAGCCTATAGTAATTTCTCTGAAGCTGAACGAACAAATATCGCACATTTAGATGCAGGTTTGATTTCTATGCAGATCGTACTTTTAGCGAAGGACATGGGCTATGAAACAGTAATAATGGGCGGATTTGATAAAGCAGCATTCGCTAAAAAATATGAGCTACCTGCCAATGAGCTACCGATGATTTTGATTGCGATCGGAAAAGCTGCTATGCCAGCACGTAATTCATCCCGCTTACCGTTTGATCAGATTATTCGCTATTCTAGCTAAGTCAATTAAATCTTTATTATGACACGATATGGAACCGAAATTTGTTATACTATATCCAAATGAACGGAAATGCTATCTTTAAGGATCGCAAAATGCCGAGCAATCAGTATGAGGAGGAATAGTATGGAAGTTTGTTTGGATGATAAAAAACAAATGATTCTAATGCTCAAAAGGTTAGACCGTCATGTCACTCAAATTTTTGAAAAAAGAACAGAAGTTAGTTTAACTAGATATGAGATTCTAGCTTCCTTAGTGAAAAAGGGCAGTGTGACCCAAAAAGTGTTACAACAATCTTTAGCCATCGATCAATCGGCGATAACGCGCCATTTAAAGTTGCTTGAAGAACAGCAATATGTCGAACGGAAACGTAATGAAAAAAACAATCGCGAAGTACTTGTAACGATCTCAGATAAAGGACGAGCATTATTAGAAGGCTGTACAATGTTTAAAGATCAATTTATGAATGATCTCTATGATGATTTTTCAGAAAGCGAATTACAGCAACTCAAGCAATTTCTCACGCGCTTAAATCGCAATATAGAGAAGCTTTAATTTTTGCTTTTCATTATGAAAATCTATTGTATTAAAACAGACTAAAAGTAGTAGCTAGTGCTTCTTCAAATACTTGGCTTTCAGCCGAAGCAGACGTAAGGATTTTTCTTCTTCTGTAAATGCAGCCCTCAGTTGTTCATTTCCCTTTGCATAGCCTTGATATTTCGCAACTAATACTGTTTAACTATACTTCAAATCCACAAAAGAAAAGCTGTGTCGAAATCCACTCAAACCTGGATTTTGACACAGCTTTTTTTCGCTTATTAAACTAATTTCAGTACTGCGACAGCTTAGAAGAGTTTTTATATAAAAAAATACATAGCAGAACCTAATGACAGGCTATTCCATGTAGTGGTATCTATACAATTTAACTTTTATCAGCCTTACTTCAGTAAGTTCCACCATTATAGGGAATTCAATGAAATTCATATAATTAATAAAAAAAGCTGGAATCTGATAATCAGTGAGGGACACTTTTTCTCTAACTTTTTCAGAGTAATTGAAATCAAGTTATTAAAAATATCAAACATTCCCTTAGGGCTTTCCAAGGAAATGTTTGATATTTTTGGTTATTTATCTGGAGATTCCTTACGAAATTAAGCTGTTCTCCAGTCATTCATCTGTTTAACTATGATTCTATGAAGCATCCTTTAGTGATGCCTCTTCATTCTTACCACTATTTTTCTGAAAACCAATTAAATCAGAAATAGCTTTAAAAACTACATCTCCGGTAAGTTGTATTCTCTCAGGGCTTACATGCTCTATTTTATCTTCTAACGAGTGATAGTAAGGCTCGATATCAGCTCCCCCAGGCGGTGTACCAGGCTCCATCCATATGAACAGTGCTGATGGTACCCCTTTTTCATGGAATGGAACATGATCAGACCTACTCAGCATATGAACAGGCAATAAATCCTTATTGATATCTAGTTTTTCAGCAGCTTGGTGTGTTGATTGCGAAACAAGATTAGATTTCCCATCGACAGTATTAATAAAAAGTTGCGAGGCAGGTACCCAAGCCGTACCAGTCATATCCATCTGAAACTGAACTTTTGTTCTTTTAACTTCATCTTCTGACAAATTACCGATATGGTATTTCGAGCCGACAAATCCAAGTTCTTCGCCCCCAAATGCAGCAAAGCGTAATTCCTTGTCACCATCATAGTCCTTAAAAATCCTTGCTAACTCCATTAGTGTAGAGGTCCCGGAGGCATCATCATTGGCCCCTGGGGCGAATGCAACACTGTCCAAATGTGAGCCAATGTAATATATTTCAGGATTTTCAATGCCTTTTGGTTTTTTTACAGCGATTACATTGACTGTTTTTTGATTCGTCAGTGTTTTAATTGAAAGTTGGACTTCTACATTTCCTTTGGAAAGTTGAGAAACAAATGCTTCCCCATCCTTCTTGGTAATTGTCCCAACCGGAATGTTCGGGCGTACGCTGCCTAAGGAAACAGATGGAAGGGTAAAGCGATCCTGGTTGTCATATATAAGGACACCTTTCGCACCTGCAGCCATTGCGTTTTGCACCTTGGCCCCGGCAGTGATTCCACCATTTTGTACTAATGCAATTTTGCCACTTGCAGCCGCAGTGAAATCACTCGGTTGCCCATCCCCCGCATGATATATATTCCCTGTGATGCCGTCCCCAGTCGTTTGAGGGGCTCCGCTAACGGCTCTCAATGGAAGTTTTTTGTTATTGTCGGAGAGTACCTTAAGTATCAATTCAACTCGGTTGCTCCTTGGAGCTTCCTCAATTTTGGTCTCATAGCCGTAACTTTTCAACACACTTTCAATGTATTCAGCACCTGCTCTCTCACTCTCACTGCCTGCCTCCCTTGGCCCAATGTCGACACTTAGGTGTTTGATATGCTTCATAACATTATCGGAGTTAAATGAACCATTAATATTCCCAATCACGTATTGTGTGTACGTATTCAGGACATCATGCGCTATTCCGGAAATGCCCCCGTTGCTTTTCTGATTATCAAGCAGGCGTTTAAAACTCTGCATTTGTTTAATTACCTTATCGGTCTGTCCTTGTTTTTGAAAAAGAGCTACTCCGCTAATGTGCATTTTCAATGTACGGACCGCGATATCACTCCGAATATTCCCATCTTCTTTAAAATAATCAATTTGTTTTTCCATGTCTGCGAAAACATTTCCTGTATGTGGCATATCATTGAAAATTCGATTTTCCGCAGCCGTAGAACTCATTTGGTTCGTACCAAGTAGAAATGCAATTATGATCGCTATTGAAAAAACTTTTTTAAGACTAAACCTTTTCATCATATTCCTCCCTGTATATATGTTGTAGTAACAACGGTTTTAACTTTTGGTAGAGTGTCAAAAATTTTTTTGACAAAGTCTCTTACAATATTTTAATTTTATATGAAACTATCTCTAGATAAGGGTAAGCTTGCTATCACTACTGGATAATTACGGAAGGTAGTGTTAGGGATACATGCACAGCAGAATGGATTATTAAATGCCTATTTTGAAGTCCCTTCCCGATTCTTTAGGCATCAGTGTGCCTACATTCCTTCGTTTTATCCAGTCATAAGGAAAAGGCTGGCCAAGCAATCTTAGGAACTCGAGGGAGAATCGAAAAAATAGTGCCAGCTTCTTCCGTATTATCCTGTTGTCTAGTTCTAATAATGGGATGTAGGAACTTATGTAGCCTCTACGAGACTAGTAATAACTCTCATTATTCGATTTTAACGCGAAGTTCAGCCTCCATACCTTCATGATACGTGGGTAACTGAAGTGTCTCACCACGATTTGACACCCCGTCATACCATGTGGGAGCTTTTTGAAGACGAATGCTCCCTTTTTGCTTTTTCAATCTAATCCTTGATTTTTTTTACATTCCACGCCTTTACTTTAAAAAAATTAGTTGTGTAGCATGGCAAACTATCCGCTTTTCCCAAATTCTTAACAGGGCCCTTAAGGAAGACATACCCTTAACATTTGACATTTTACAAATTGAGGGATTCAAGAGCCGTTTATTTAATCTCAATTCTTATGCAACTTAAAGGAAATACCTCTTAAGCACCCTAATAGGAGAGCGCCTGCAAATCACCTCCCATCAATTTTTTAAGATACATTTTCCTCCGTCCCCTTCTAAAAATACAAGTGTGGTGTAATCATTCCATAAGAATAGCCTGATACTTTATAATGATAAACACTATCGTTAGTAGCATAATTAACTATGTAATTAGTGTAAGGTTCAACGACAATTAATTAACAACTACTAATTGATGAAATGGGTACAATTTTCCCTATGTGAAATTTTCATTGTACGTTTTAACGTGTACCTTGCCCGGCGCAGGAGGTTAGAGCCGAACAAGCACCAAGTAAAAATTACAAGGATAAAATGGCTAAAACTGATCAATAAACTAGACGGGACAGTTCTCCAACTGTCCCAGCCATTCTATTGGTTTTTTCCTATGAATCTCATAAATGCGAAAATCTATAACTAAGTTTGATAGAGAAGTGTCCCTATCAAAATAAGTAAGCAGCCATGACACAGCTTTTTTATCTTATAGATCTCTACCCTTGCCTTGTGTGGCGTTAAAAGTCCATGATAGATTAAGTTTATCCCCTTGGAATTGATTTTGATCTCCCTCGTTATCAATGAAATTGAACTTCACTACTAAATCATGTTCATCGCCCACCTTAAGGATGCCACCATCAAGAGCTTCGTTAAATATCTTTTCTGACACCGCTTTTGGGCTCATACCCTTTAGCTTATCCAATGTTGTTTTGTAAATGATTTCATTACCTTGGTCCATATTGTACAGAAATTCCACTTCAATATACTTGCCAAAATCCTCCGTGTTATCCCCTTTGGTATCAACCACGGAATACTGGGTACCCAACGTCACGTCTTTAATATCAAGTGTTCCGTCATTATGCAGTTCAAAAACACGCGTCATTGAGTCTCCAGGAGCGATGTTGCTGATATCAATAACCGTTGTGGGTTGCACAGATAAATCGAGTGTCCCCGCCGCAAACGTACTGCTCGCATCTGCACTGTCACTAAAGTACGCAAAAGTTCCCCCTCCAATTAAAGATACTCCCATTATTCCCGACATTATTCCCGACATAATTCCCATACCTAATTTCTTTTTCAATTCCATATTTACTCCTCCTTAAGCTTTTCCCTCTTTTTAGGGATGTTGTTTTTGAACGACTATCAAGTTTAGTTTTATAACCGAAGCTAATTGATATTGTTCCTTCGCTTTCTTCTTTACTTCGAATTCCACTATATTTCTTTAGATGCCCAATGAAATATAGTGGTATCCGGTATATTGTTGTAATTGCCCTTTGTTATGTATTGCGTCCCCGTACCTTAAAAATTCGATGGGTAATCAGGATTCTGTCACTTGTTTTATAAGTGACGATCTCCCCTTTTTAACATGGATGGGGTTGTCCACTAACCGGCTTTTTTCCTCATCAATAGCATCTTCATTTGCTTTCCAACTGTTATACGCTTTCGAGGACATCACATTCGTATTTTTTTAATAATCCAACAGCACTTAAGAACAAAAACCTTGGCCTTTAATAGGAACATGCCCCTTAATAGCCTTCTGTCACAACTTAATTTCCTACCCGGTTTATCCCCACCCCCTCAAAGCCATAAATCGGACAACACCTGTGTGAAATCTACTACTTGGTTATGTTTGTGAATTTTAAATAAAAAATTCTTCTATTAGAATTTTCCAGGTGTATGGATATGATGATTTGTTTATAAAATGTGTAATAGTTTCCTTAAACCTTGGTGTTAATTCTAAGCATTGCTTAGTGAAAATTTTGTTAGTTTTCGGAATTATAAGAAATTTTAATTTGACAAAACCCTACATACAACTTGTTTACTAGTTAGAAATCGACGTATTTACTGAATAACTTGCAAAGTATTTGTCAATTGTTCATGGGTTTTGACCTGTTTTGTAGAGATATTTTTGATATAAAAGACTTGTCGATGTTTTTAATGATCAAGTCTTTGTAGATCCTGACATTTTACGCTTCGGGATATTGGCATGCTATGGAATAGTTAGAGGAATAGAAAGTTAATGAATGTGAGATGGTACATAATTCGGATTAAAGTTTAAAGCTTCAGATAAAAATACTAATCGAAGAATGTTCAAAAATGATTGTCTATACAAGTAGAGTTGGAGGATAAAGACAGAATATTGCCAAGGTGAATATTGTCCTTTTGAAGTCACTTTGACCATTGTCACTTCAATTAGAATTTTTAAGGGAACTGTCGCGGATATATTTGTGGAATTTACAATAAACAATGTATTAAAGCATGTATTGAGCACTTAAAAGAGGCTGACTTAATATTACTTATTCTCAATGACCCAAAAAATCCTGATTCTATTCTATATATCCTTGAAATTCTGAATGCAAGTAAACGAAGCTATAACAACAGACCGTTCGATTTGCTAATTTCCAAGAACTAACACCAAAAATTCAGCCACGTTTAATTGAAAGAAAAGCAGGTGGGTCCGTGAATCTTTTACAAATTCTGAGGCCCACCTGCTAATTATTTTATTAACTTTTAACAACGCCAGCACTCCACATGTGGTGAATGTATGTGGCAACAAAAGGATGCTGGTGTTTTTTATTCTTAAGAACCTTGAACAAGACTATAGCAAAAACATTTATCTCATAAATGTAATAAAATCAACATTAACTGGTTCGATACCATTTGCTCGAAGGCGAGAGTTAATCTGACCTCGATGGTATTGACCATGCAATACTACATGAGTTAAAATATCTCTTACAGAATTCTTAAACAATTTATCACTACTATTTTTGTAGGATATTATCCTTTCTAAATCAGTCTCTGCCAAATTAGTTAAAAATGTTGTTATGCTTTCTTCACTTTGCATAACAAGTTCTGCACAAAATTCTATGTCTACATCTGACCAGATAGGTAGTCGCGAACTGTCCAATCCTTGTAATCTAGTTATCCATACCTTTTCTGAAAATAGGATATGCGAAAATAAACGGCTAACCTCTTGATTTTCATCTTCCACCTTTTGCAATGTTTCAAGGATACGCCGGTTAGCCCAATTCAAATGTTCATACATCTTTTGGATTGTTTCAATAAGATTCATACCTCCTTTAATTGAATTTCCCAACAGGCTCTTCACTAAAAAAATCCATCACTAAACTTGAGTATATGTTCTTTTTTAATGCAGCGAGTAATTATCATTATTCAACTCTTCTGCTTATCAGTACAATCATTCAACAAAAATAACTTTAATCCTTTTTAATGCGAAAAAAGAACGATTTCCCCATCGGAAATTCGTTCTTCTTTCATTACACTAACTCCATCCGTCTCGAAAGTTGATTTATCAAGTATTCTAGCTTTTTGGAAAGTAATAGCCTGTATAGGGATTCGAACTCCCGACCCCAACCCTGTCAAGGTAGAAGTCTAATATCCTATTACCAACCTTACGCCAAAATTCCCAACCAAATTTTCACTGCTGTCGCTAATATTAATAGTGCCAATATGACTTGAAGGATTTTTGTATTCATTTTCTTTCCGGCCATTGCACCAAGTGGAGCAGCGATGATACTTGCAACTACCATGATGATTGCTGGGTAATAGTCGACTTGCCCTGTAGATACCTTGCCGACTGTTGCCCCAATGGAGGAAATGAAGGTAATGGCTAGTGAAGAGGCAATGGTTACTCTCGTCGGTATTTTCAAGACAACGAGCATAATCGGAACAAGTAAGAAGCCTCCGGCTGCCCCTACAATCCCGGAACCTAAACCTACAATCAATGCAAGGATTGCCGCTAACCACTTATTAAATTTGACCTGGTCCAACGGGATATCATCTATACCTTTTTTCGGTATGAACATCATCACCGCCGCTATTAACGCAAGCAGGCCATAGACGATATTGATACCGTCTTCCGACATCGATTGCGAACCGAAACTCCCAATCACACTTCCTATTAATACACTGATACCCATGTAGAGGATAAGAGGCTTGTTTAAATAACCACCCTTACGGTAAGCCCATACACCACCAATGGAGGCGAATAATACTTGTACGGCGCTGATACCTGAAACTTCGTGGGCACTGAATGCCGCTAAACCGAAGATCGGTGGAATGTATAAAAGCATCGGGTACTTGATGATTGACCCGCCTATGCCAAGCATTCCTGAAATATAGGAGCCAATGAAACCAATTAAAAATATGGTGATGATAAAATTAATGTCCATGTCAGTCTCTCCTTTAGAAGAGGGGAACCTAATTGGCCCCCTTATCTTTATCAGCCTTTTCTAATCCAGAATTTCAACACACCATTATCTTCTGTCATTTCAACAAGCTCATGTCCACCTGATTTTGACCATGCAGCTAAATCTGCTTTTGCGCCTTTATCTGTTACATGTATTTCCAATACTTGACCGGATTCCAATTCATTCATCGCTTTCTTTGTTCTAACGATCGGCATTGGACAAGCCAAGCCCTTAGCATCTAATACTTTTTCTGAATTCATCATGATAAATCTCCTCTATTTTTAGTTTTTTTATGAAGTTTTAGCGAACCGCACAACGGTTTGGTCCAATCTCCATTTCACGTTGTTTTTCCTCATCAGGAGTGATTTTTCCCATGTTCGTTTGACGGATTTCTTGGTATGCATTTGGTTGTGGAGGTAGGTTTCCTGTTACCATCTCTCTGAATTCCGTTTCGTCTGCAATATTCAGGCCGTGATTTTCTTTAAACAACGATCCTAACTTCTTAGCGACACTGCCGTCTTCGTTCAATTCTTCTATGATCATGAAATGAGATGGCAGGACGATCAACTCGTCTGATAGTTCTTTGTAACGTGTATAAAGGGTTTCTCTCAAGTCGCCAACCCAATCCTCAGCCAATCCAGCTAGATCCGGTCTACCGATGGAATCGATGAATAGAATGTCCCCTGTCAAAAGGTATTTTTCATCGACAACAAATGAAGTAGAGCCAATCGTATGTCCAGGAGAATATAGCGCTTGGATTTCAATGGCTGTTTGACCGATTTTAACCACTTTACCACTCTCTAAAGGCTCATATTCAAAGACCACTTCCGTAGCATCTTTTGGTGGCAACCAATACGTTGCATTCGTGCTTTCTGCAATTTGTCTCCCACCTGAAATATGATCGGCATGTAAGTGTGTATCAAATACTTGTGTGATCTTTGCACCGATGCTTTCTGCAAAATCAAGGTACGTATCAATCATTCTAGTGGAGTCGATAATGGCTGCTTCTCCATTGGAAACGACCATGTAGGACAAGCATCCTTTTCCAAGACGAACAAATTGATAAATCTTGCCACCGTCATTCAAATCGCCAATTTTCACTGGCTCTAAGTGTTCACTCCAAGCTTTCATTCCGCCTTTTAAGTAAGAAACCGTTAGCCCAGCATCAGATAGCATTTCCGCTACCATAACGGATGAGCCTTCTTTTGCACATACAACCAGAACTTCCTTATTGGTAGGAATTTTATCCATGATTTCTTCCACACCATCTAGCAATTCGAAGTAAGGCGTGTTAAAGTAGTCGAAATTCACACCTTCAATTTTCCAATCGTTAAAATCACTTTCATTGCGAACATCCAAAATAAATAATTCATCTTTATTGATTACTTTCTTTGCAACTTCTTTAGCTGTCATTTCATTGTATGGCATTCACTATACCCCCTATAGTATATTTACATTTAAATTTTTTTGTTTTTTTCGCTGATATTAAAATGTTAAAGTGACATCCGCATCTTTAGCGAATTCCAAGAATGTGACGGCGCCGCCGACTTCAATTCCGTCAACGAAGTCTTCCTTTACGAGTCCCATGACATCCATGGTCATTTGGCATCCGATAAAAGTCACGCCCAATTCTTGAGCCATAGCAAGCAATTCTGGAATAGCCGGTACATTGGCCTTTGCAAATCCTTCGGCAAAATGTTCTTTGCCTTCTGGCATCGGAAGTTGTTTATTGCCTTCCTTATGAATCAAGTTCAAGCCTTCGAACGTAAAGAAAATGGTTACCTCTTGATCTGTTGCTGCCGCTGCTGTGGCAATATTAAATACTTTATATGCGTCAAATAATCCACCATTACTTGCGATGATTGCTACCTTTTTAGTCATAATTTCATTCCTCCATTTTTTAGGGTTTATTTATTCACTGATTTTTCTGTAGGACCATTCCATTGGCTCATGCCAGGCACGACATTGATTACTTGTTTAAATCCTGATTCTGCAAGTTTTTGTGCGGCTAGGTCGCTTCTGCTTCCAGTACGGCAGACGACAAAAATCTCGGATTCTTTATCTAATTCACTTAGACGGTCTTCCAATTCACCCATAGGAAGGGATTTTGCCGTTGGAATGTGTTCGAAAGCAAATTCTGCCGATTCTCGTACATCCAACACAACGATATTTGGATTTGCTTCTATTTTTTGTTGAAGCTCCTCATTGGAAACAATATTCGGGTGTTTCTTTTCAATACTTTCTTCTCCGCTTGATTTACGAAGATAATGTTTCAGAACAGTCCCTTCTTCGACTGTACCTAAATATTGATGGCCTGTACTTTCAGCCCAAGCTTTCATATCGGCCGTTGAACCTTTATCCGTCGCTTGCACTTCCAATACTTCTCCCGCTTCCAAGGCATTTAAAGCCTTTTTGGTTTTTACGATGGGCATCGGACATGCTAATCCTTTTGCATCCAATACAGAATTTGTTTTAATCATGTTTATTCCTCCTTATTTTGTATACGCAGTAGGGTATTAAATTATTAAAAAAATTATTCGGTTATACCTTTCCACGCAAGCATTCCGCCTGTCATGTTGCTCACTTGAAAACCATGATTTTCAAGTAGCTTGACGACCTTTGAACTTCTTCCACCAGAGCGGCAGACCATGATATACTCTTTTGATTTATCCAAATCTTGCAGGCGAAATTCTATTAGGCCTAGGGGTATATTCATGGCATTGGGTATTTTGCCCATTTTCACTTCATCTACCTCACGTACATCAATAATGTTCACTGGTGCCTTTTGATTTAAAAGAGTTTCGACTTCACTTGTTGAAATTTCTTTCATAGTAAACTGCCTCCTTTTATTAGTGCCAAGCACTCATTCCGCCTTTAACATTCGTGATTTCTTTAAATCCAAGTTTTTGTAAAGTCTTACTTGCCTTGCTACTTCTCATACCACTTTGGCAAATCACGAAAACTTCTTTTTCTTTAGAGAGCTCATTTGCTCTATCTTGCAATTCGAATAAGGGGATATTTTTAAATCCCTTGATGTGGTTACCTCTAAATTCATTAGGCGTCCGGACATCGATATATTGCTTACTTTTATTATTTAAATGTGCTCTTAATTCCATGGTACTAATCTGTTTAATTCCTTTTGCCGGAATAAATCGATGATACAAAAACCAGACTATTATAGCAATCATGAGGATATTCAATAATGTACCCAATTTAGCTTGATTCCTCCCTTACCTTAGATAAATAAGTTGACGTTACCATCTTCTGCATCAGCTAAATAAGCGGCAACACCGGCATATTCAATACCTTCTAATAACTCCTCTTGCTGTAAGCCCAATAAATCCATGGTCATCGTACAAGCAATCAGCTTCACTTCTTGTTCTTGAGCCATTTCAATTAAACTTGGAAGGGACATGGCGTTATGTTTTTTCATGACATGTTTGATCATTTTCGGCCCCATACCAGCAAAGTTCATGTTTGATAAGCCCATTTTATCCGCGCCTCTTGGCATCATTTTGCCAAACATCTTTTCAAGGAAGCCTTTTTTCAATGTCAATGACTCATCTTTACGTAAGGCGTTCAATCCCCAGAATGTATGGAAAATTGTCACTTCATGATCATAAGCCGCCGCTCCATTCGCAATAATATAAGCGGCCATCGCCTTGTCATAGTCACCGCTAAATAAAATAATCGTCGTTTTTTTCTTTTCTGTCATTAGTATTTTCCCCCTGAATTTAAGTTACCCTAATGGGTATATTTTTTAACATCTCAATATACCGTATGGGGTATATGTTATAGCAAAAAATAAAGTTCGTCAACCCTTTTGACGACCCTGTAAAAATGATTTCTCTTATTAATCGCTATCTGCTTTTAATTAATAATTCAACAGCATCTTTGACAAGACTCTCTGTTTCATCACCATTAATGATATTCTCCCGTACACATTGTTCGAGATTGGTGCTTACAATGACTCCCATCGTCCTATCAATGGCATTTCGAGCAGCTGATAATTGCGTGACGATATCCCTGCAGTCTTTTCCCTGTTCCATCATTCCTAGCACACCTTTAATTTGGCCTTCAATCCGCCTTAACCGATTAATGACACTTTTATCGTATTCCATGTTCTATACCCACCTATCTATAAAGACTTTCAATTATCTCATAGCTGGTCACGTTAATCCCTTTACTTTTTAATAAGCGAAGTCCTAAGTTCAACTCTAATCTATCCGAAGCAATTACGTGAATGTTTCCCTTTGGAATGTCCTTACTAAATCGTTTTAAATATGCATAAGGAATATTCAAAGTATCTTTATTTAAATCATTTCTTTCTTGATTATATGCCCGTATGTCTAAAGAAACAACGTTACTTTCTTTTGCGTAATCTTTTAGACACGGAACATTTTTAACAGGAATATAACGTTTATATAAACTTGTCAGTAAAAATACAAACAGTACTAGAAACAAAAGAGTCATGTTTACCACCTGTGTAACAATTTATAACCCAATAATATACCTATAGGGGTATAATGTCAAGATAGTTTAGCGTTCTTTTTTTCAAGTATCTGATTCCACTTTTATTCTTCACATGACATTCTTACACAAAATTGTTGAAAAACCTTCCCCAGGACTTTGAAATTCCTAGAATTAAATCGATACTTGAACCATTTAAACTGGATGTATGGACAATTCTCTTAAGAGTATATAGCAGATTTATCTATCTTCTATGGAGGAAAGTATAAAGGATTAAGTTTTGAAGAAGCTTATAAAAAATATGATAGAGAAAATTTAAGAATGGAAGAAATCCATCAAAAGGTAGCTTGGTCTCAGAGGGATATTGGTAATGTCCCTACATATCTTGATTATACTTATTCCGTAAAAAAATACGGATTCAAAGGGAGTTAGATTATTGTCCAAACATACGTAAGAACAATAAATGGTATATCCAATGTTTGAAAGTGGAAAATTTGAGCTTATTAGCAATAATCTTTAAAGAAGGTGCCTAATTCTTCTCATCCCAAAAAAAGCAACCCCAAAAGTCATTTCCCAAGACTTTTGAGGCAGCTCCTTTTTATTGTTTCATCCTTTTCTTACGTATCACTTTGATTTTTTGCTTTTTGATTTTCTTTTTGTTAGGGAACCTGGGTTCTTTTTCTTTGATATATCTCACCACTATTAATACTATATATGTTCCTAAAGCAATATAAAAAGATAGCGGTATGGATTCGAATCTGGATTCAGCCACTAAATAAAACGTATAGAATAAAAATAAGGTTATAAGAACACTATTCTTCGGCATGCCTACTTTTTTGAAGCTCGGAATTTTCATTGTACTTACCATCAGTATACACAGTCCATAATAAAGGATAATAAATACCCATAATGGTATCAATGCTTCAATCAAGACAAAGAATGCCACAATCCCACCCGCTAAAGTAATGGGTATCCCTTTGAAATACTTAACAGATTCTGCTTGGTCGGTAATGTTAAACCTCGCCAATCGGTATGCTCCGAATAGGGGGAACAAACCTGCGATTAGCATCCCGACTTGCCCAAAGTCATTGAAATATGTATGTACAGCCAAAAAGGCGGGCGCTACCCCAAATGATACAATATCGGCCAAAGAGTCCAACTCTTTACCCATTTCATTAGAGACCCCAAGGATTCTTGCTACTCTGCCATCCAATGCATCTAACATTAAAGCGATAAAAATCAATATTATTGCATTTCTTAAATCACCAGTGATAATACATCCTATTGATAGGAACCCACAAAATAGATTACCCAAAGTCAGCATATTAGGTATATGTTTTTTCATCCTACACTTCCTTAACTCCTGAAATTAAACTTTCCTCAGCTTTTACCATCTTTTGAAAAGCTTAACTTGTTATCTTCTAATTATAACTTCATACCTGTATTATGGCTAAGATTATATTTATAAGTCTTTGTTTTTCCTTCATTTAAAGGACTCATTACCTCTGTATTTAAGTATATTCTTCCATAAAAAAATTAACCCAAATGGGACAACATTGGAAACAGCATTTTGCTGTTGTATGTTTGTATTATTTTAAAAACCTACTTTTTTGTTTTCCCATTTAAACATTTGTTACTTCTTCATGAACCAGTCTTAATCCTCTTTAGACCTTATGCTTAAATTCTACTTGAAAAATCAGTTAGTGGTTTGGCTAACTGTCAACCTTCCCCTCATGAAATAAAAAAAATACCGTTTTACCAACTTTTCCTCATTGATTTTCTATCACCATTAAAACCAAGTATGAGAAAGTATTTAATATTATCACCATTCTATTTACTTCTTACATATAATACAAACAAAGGCAAAACCGGGGGTATACACATGCAAGATAAACTACATGATGTACAGATAAATGAGGTTAAGGTATTTGATGATTGGGTGAAAAAATTTTTTCTCAACCCAGAAACAAGTCTCTTGGATCAACAGTTATTCACGATTGATATTTACGAAAGTAACGATGAATATATGGTGGAAGCGATTTTGGAAAACCATGCTGCAAAAGATATCAAAATATTATTAAGAGATAATGAGATTTCGATTCTGGTCGATCAACCTCATAAACCTTTTCCAAAACTTTTTCATAAAGATAAAGCGGTTATTCCAGCTGCGCAGCGTAAGATTTCTTTCCCTTTTTCCATTTGTTCACGTAGAATTACCGCTGAGTTTACACAACCATTATTAGTGATTCGCATTCATAAGTATACCCCTGGTCGAGCCACAGAAGATATCCGGATAGAGTAACTCTCATCTTCAAATATAAAAAGAATGGCTCGTAAGCTTCTTGCTTCACGAGCCATTCTTTTTTACTAGCCTGCAAAATTAAACGAAGTCGTACTTCCATTTTGTGTAGATATGACCTGAAGTTGAGCATCGATTCTTTCCTTCAATTCCGGAACATGAGAAATAATGCCAACGAGTCGACCACTGCTCTGGATATCCATCAATGCTTCAATTGCATGATCAAGTGATTCAGGATCAAGAGTACCGAAACCTTCATCAATGAACATCGTTTCAAGCGAAATTCCTCCTGCATTTTGCTGGACTATATCTGCAAGCCCAAGAGCGAGTGCGAGCGATGCTTTGAAACTTTCTCCTCCAGAAAGCGTTTTTACATGACGTTCCTGGCCTGTATATTGGTCATACACAGACAACTCCAATCCGCTTTGAATATTTCTACGAGTTGGATCAAGCTTTCTTAAGAGCTGATAACGACCGCTCGTCATCTTTAAAAGCCTAAGATTGGCTTCTTTTAGAATATCATCTAAAAAGGCAGCCAAAACATACCGTTCAAAAGTGATTCGGAACGAATTTTGTCCTTTTGAAATCTCTGAAAGATGGCCAACAATGCTGTATTGTTCATCCAGGCTTTTTTGCTCTTCTCGTATAAGTGCCAGTTTTTGCTCGATTTCTTGGTTATTCCTTTTGTCCGCCTGTAACTCATTCTGCGTGTGACGTAATTGGTCAAGTTCACCGTCAATGAATTCAAATGTCTTTTTCAACCCATCTAAGTCCGGTTTTGGTACATCTTTCAACTTCATTTCAAGGTCATGAAACAAGCTTATGACACTTTGCCAATTTTGCTCGTATTGCTGAACTTGTTTTTCTATGGATTTAAGCGCATCTTCCGTCCTTTTGGCTGCAGTATATTCCTTATACGTAGCAAATCCTTGATTGGACATATCCACAATCAGCTTTTCACGCTCTTCATTTAATTCAAGGTTCAAGGCATCGATATTCCCGGCGAGGGATTCCTTTTTCGCATGGATGACGGATTCTTTTTCTTTGACCAAGTGAAGGGCTTTTTGTGCCTCTTCCAATGCTTTCTGCAACTGCTTCTGCCTTTTGCATGCCACGTCAAACACTCTCGTATACTCTTCTTCTGTACGTATTCCTTCTGGTAGGGAGTCCATTAGACCCGTAAGCTTTGTAGAATTTTCAATATACCTAGTTTTAGTATCGTCTTCCATCTTTTCTAAAGAAGTCACGTTCTCTTTCAACTCGGCAGCCTTCTTTTTCAAGATCATTACTTGTTTTTCCAGTTGGCTCCCCATATCCTTCATACGCATCAAGGACTGTAATTGTTTTTGCAGCTCTTTTCCTTTTTCTTCAAATGCGTTCATATATTCTTCCATATGCTCGGTAGTGAACGCAGGCATTTCATTTTGTAAATCCATCAATTTTTCTTTGGAGGAGTCTGTAAGGGCTTGGAATTTGGATTCAGCTTGATAAAATTCACTTTCAGCCTGACTTTTTTGCTGATCTGCCTTTTTCACTTTAGTCTCCTGCTGCTTCAATTCTATATCTGATGGCATATTATCATGTAAATGCGCAGGCTTAGGATGATTGACCGAACCGCAGACCGGACAGTCTTGACCATCATGAAGCATGGATGCAAGCATGCCCGCCTGACCTGTCCGCCAATTTTGATTAAGCATCTCCAGTTTTTCTTTTTCCTGAAGCTGAAGATCAAGAAGATGTTGAAAAGTGGACTTTTTCTCCTTTAAGACACCCTCCGTACTCTCACATTCCGATAAGACGGATTGAAGCTTGCTTAATTTTGAAACGAGCTGTTGATTTTTTTCTAATTCCCTTTCCTTATCCCCATAAAGGATGGTTGCTTTTTCGGCTTCAGCCTTTTCTAGGTGGATTTTTTCCATTTCCGTTTCGATTCTAGTAAGCTCATTAACGTTATTTTCACGAAGTTGCTTACTTTTTCGCCACTCTTTTTCATCTAAAAGGACCTGCTCTTTTAAACTAGTAAAAATCATAACGGCTTCTTTCACTTGTTCAAGCTGATGCACATCCCGTAAAGCCTGCTCTCTATCCTCTTCTTTTTCCAGCTCTAGCTCATATAAATCCTGCTTCTTAAGGCGCTCCGTTAACAACATTTCGGCCTGATTGGTTAAATTCTGAAGTTCAGTCGTCACCTCTTTTACTTGCTTTCCGATTCGCAAGTAATACTGCTCCTGTTTTTCGAGCGAAGCCGCTTTATGTGCCATTTTCATCTGTTCTTTTAATTCCAATATTTCAGGGCGCTTCGAATCAAGGGCTTCTTTTTCACTTTGTAGCCTTTCTTTCTCAGCAAATCGATTTAACAAATCAGCCGCTTTTGAAAGCTCTTGATTAACCCGATCACGAGCTTCCTGCTTTTCCTTTAATAGCTGAGCTAAGGATTGATATTTTTCTGTAGCAGCGATAATTACTTCATGTAGGAAAGGCAGAATTTGTTGTTCATTTGGTTCATCTGCTTCCAAATAGGCTTGAAGCTCTGCATGCTCCCCTGGTTTTATGCCCTTCATTAATTCAATGCGCCGCTGTGCACTCTTTTCGCTTTGTTTCTTAAGGAGGGACGCTTCTTCCTTTAATCTTTCTTCGATTCGCTTATACAGTTCGGTATGAAAAAGTTTTTGGAGAATCTGTTCTTTATCTTTACTATCGGATGTTAATAGTTTACGAAATTCATTTTGCGGTATCATCAGGATTTGCCTGAATTGATTCGCATCCAATCCGATAAGTACTTTTATTTTTTCTTCAACCTCGCGGACATTGGCTCCAAGCAACTTTTTTCCATCGGCTTGTATTTCATATAGTTCAGCCTTTGCGCTAACTGTTGTGGTGCCCTCTCCAGATTTCTTCTTTCGTTCCTGCTGTGGGGAACGGGTTACCAGATATGTTTTTCCACGAAGCGTAAATTGTAGCGATACCTCCGTCAAGACATCATCTTCGGCAAACTGGCTTCGTAAATCTTGCCCACTACGATCTTCACCGCTCGCTTTCCCGTATATCGCAAAGCTAATCCCATCAAATATCGTCGTTTTACCGGCACCAGTCTTTCCGGAAATGACAAACATGGTTCGTTCACCCAGTTTGTTGAAATCAATGATTTCCTTACCGGCATACGGACCGAATGCTTGCATCGTTAGAATGTGAGGTCTCATTTCAAAGCCTCCTCCTTCTTGACAGCTTCAATGACAGAAACCATCAGTTCTTGCTTTTTAGAATCGAACTCCCGATCTGTCATTTCCTGATAAAATGTCTCAAACAGATCCAGTTCGGACTTCCGTTCATGTTTTACGGAAGAATATGATTTTTTCCGTCTCGCATCGGTCAAATCCCACTTCCGCTCCAGATGGAGCACATTCGGGTACACTTGGCGTAGACGGTTAATTGGATCGATGAGCGATCCTTCATCATTCAAGATGATCTTCAAATAGTCGTCTACCTTTTGATTTTGGTAAAAAGAGACATCCAGTAGTTCTTCCATCGTGCCAGAAAGTTCCCTCATATCAAACTTAGGGGTTAATGAACGGTAGCGAATATCAAAGTTGCCGTCTTCTTTCATCTCAACTATGGATAGGGACTTATTTTGTTTTGCCTCGGAAAATGAATATTTCAAAAGAGACCCAGAATAATAGACCTTAGGATGACGGATTGCGTCAGGGCTATGCAAATGTCCAAGCGCTGTATAATCGAACGCATCAAATAGATCAGCTGTAACACAACCCGATCCTCCAACTGATAGAACCCGTTCCGAATCACTCGTTTTCCCGCCCAAAACAAAGGCATGTCCAACTAATACATTTGCCTCATTGGGATTGAGCGTTTCCTCTATTGCCCCCGTAATCCTTTTCATCGCTTCCTGATGGGAATGGATGCTTTCATCATTGAAAAGATGACGCACCGTTCCAGGTTCTGCATAAGGAACACAATAAAAATTGACCCCTTTGATATGGACCGGTTCACATGTCTTTGTCAGTTTCCCATGAATGTATAACTGGCTATGACGATACCACGACGAACCAAACGATAACCTTTCCGCAGAATCATGATTTCCCGAAATGGCCACAATGGGTATATTCATTTTTACATTGATTGTATAAAGAATTTCATCAAGGAGTTCCACCGCATCTGTCGGAGGTACGGAACGGTCATAAAGATCACCGGCTATGACCACCGCATCAGGTTTTTCCTCTTCAATTATCTCAATAAACTGCAGCAATGCATGACGTTGATCATCCGTCATATGTACACCATGGACGATTTTACCTAAATGCCAATCTGCCGTATGGATAAATTTCATCATTTCACTCCGTCCTCATTTTTCTTACTACTATTATATCAAAAATTAAAAAGAAAGCCTCGATAGAGTACAAACGTTCTAATTATTACCACAAGTCATGAAAAAAAGGCATACTCCAAGAGTATACCTTCAGCTAAATAAATGCTGATACGGATCCATATTCACTTTTCGTTCCGTCAACTTCTTTTGTAGAAATTTATGATCCCGTTTAGGCGTGGCAATGATATAGCCACGAATCACCAAATCTTCTGTTATATCTGGCGCCTTCTCCTTTAATGCTAATTCCCCTATCTTACCGGCAATTTTGTGACGTGCGACATCACGAAAAAGTTCCGGTACAGGACTCACTAAATCTTCAAGTAAATCCTTTTGTTGCTGAGACCATAAGTGATTGGTTTGCTCCAAATAATATTCTTCCCAATCCATATCTGATTTCCCATCTTCTTTCGGGAATCTTTTCAAGAATTTTCGAAACATGAAAAAACCACCAATGCTCATTAACGTCACTAAAAGGACTACCCAAAAAAGAATGAACCATAAAAACCAGCCTCCTAGCAAAGAACCACCTCATATGTATAAATTAATTAATCGTTACCATTATTATAGACAGTAACCCATTTCTTTACAAGGCTGGTAATGAAATCATTCTTGAGAGTCTACTTCAATTAACGTAAGGGAAAAATCCCCCACAGCATTTTCTTCATATAAATTCGTAAGCGATGTTGAATAATTGAAGATTTCTGCTCGATACTCTTCCCTTGTCTCTGGAATCTTTAATTCAAAAACCATTTGATAGAGCAGCGTTGTGATATCATGATACTCCTCGCTCGTTACTTTAAAATCAAAACTTACTTTTCTGTACTCTCCACCTTCAGAATCTTCCACGGATTCTGCATGAAAATTAGTGACATGCAGTGAAACATCATTCAATACAACTTCATCAACCATCTTATCAACAACTCCTTAATATAGATTAAAGTTATGTTACCACTCCTGCTGCTTAACGCCAACGATTTTAGCTTCAAAATAAAAAAACGTGCTCAGGATATTCCTGGCACGTTTTCAAGTTACTTACCTTTTTTTACGATTATACGCCACTTGGCATCATCGATTTGTTCAAATTCCGTAATTTCATGCCCTTCCGTCGCAGCCCAGCGTGGGATGCTTTCTGTAGCTTGCGTGCAATCGAAATTAATAATTAATTCTTCCCCTTTACCCATATCCGCAATAGCTTCTTTTGCTTCTACTAATGGAAATGGACAGACCATTCCAGATGTTTCTAATACCTTTGCCATTAAAATCCACTCCTTAAACTAATATGATAAAATTCAGGCTACCTTTGAAGCTCTTGAATCCTTTTGCTTACGGATGATAGTGAAATAAACCGCTACCCATGTTCCTAGTAAGAAAAAGACAATGGCAACCCAGCCCTGCCATGCAAATAATGCTGAATTTACAAGTCCATTACCAATCGTGCAACCACCGGCAATGCTTGCGCCAAATCCCATGATTACTCCACCAATAGCATTGTTCCGTAAAGTCTTCACATCTGGCAGTCTCCAACGGAATTCCCCACTCCCTTTAGCTGCTATGAACGAACCGAGGAAAATACCCAATACTAAAAATGTGCCCCAGTCGATAAGCGCATTTTCACCTGTGATAAGGAACGTTAATATGTTTGCGGAAGGCGTTGTAATACCTAGTCCGAACATTCTCCCTGTCATCGCACTTAGAGGCCAGGCCATAATCGCAATCAACCCTACCAGTACAGCAGTGACAAAAGGATGCCAGCGTTTTTCAAATAAAATATGTGCTAATCCCGTTTTCTTCGGTTTCATTTTAAAAATAGGAAGTTTAGGCTTTTTCAATTCCCTGATGACTAAAATCCCTACTATGATTATTAAAGCGATGATAAGTACCCATGGTGAAACATTCAGTGTTTCATGAATATAAGTATCATTCGTACGATATGATACTAAATGATCACCCGTAGCTTTCCATACACCGTACTTCGTCATCGCAGCTCCAAGCATGTATCCGAAAAGGGCAACCCAACTGCCAATCATACCCTCTCCAGCCCGATACCATGTACCTGTCGCACAACCACCGGCAAGAACCATACCGACACCAAATATAAAGCCTCCAAGGATAGTTCCTAACCATGGAAAGCCATCATTTCCAAACTGAATTACTCCTGTATCTCGTAATGCATACACACCGATACTTTGTATAGCAATGACTATGAACGTTGCTAAAAACATTCGACCATCTCTAGCTATAAGCAAATCACGATATGCGCCGACAACACAGAAACGGCCTCTTTGAAGCACAAATCCCAGCAGTAAACCACAAATAATTCCTAAAACAATCATTTGTAACATGAACCGTTCCCCCCTAATGAAACAACAATATTATCAATATAATATAATTCACATAAAATTACTATGCTTTTAATAAAGTTTTTTCAATAAACTTATTTTTGTACATAATAATATACAATTAATAGAAAACCATAAATTAACTTTTATACCAAAATAATAAAGTTATCACACAAAAAAACACATCTATCCGTAGATACATGTGTTTTTTCTTATTCGTATTCGGTAAGATTCATACCATTTTACCCTCATTAAAATAGGCAGCTTTGACCTTTTTATATTGGTAAAGCATGACAACTCGCCAAGGGACAATCATACCAAAGGCAAGAAGGAAAAACATCCCTCCGAGTACGCCAATCTCAAGCGTACTTCCTAAGATCAGTTTGGCTACTAGGCGAATTACAACAAGACCGATTAATATGAATACAAACGCTTTCGAACGTTGGATGTATATTTGTTCATCCCGGACTTCGAATTTTGATGTCTTAATTAATAAGATAGAAAATATCATGCCAGCTATAAGAGCTTCTAAAAGTTCAGCCCGCGTAACTTGAAACATTGGAAAAAGAAACATTAAGGCACCTGTACTCATGAAAACCGGCGGTAAAATAATCTTTTTGGCATTAACAGGTCTTTCCGTTTCCTTCATTCGCAACTTAAAAACAACGATAGCCATTACAATAGCCATTCCTGTTGTAAAATATATCATTTAACTCATCCTTTTTAACTAAGTTAAGTAAGTACCATCACAATAAAATTATATAATATTCATAACCTTATCCAAAGTATATAGTACCTAATTCAGATAAACAAGGCGAGTAATCAATCAAGCACCCGATTTACGGCGTCCAAGACACGGCTTTCATCAAAAGGCTTTACTATAAAGTCCTTTGCACCTGCCTCAATGGCTTCGACCACCATTTTTTGTTGTCCCATGGCTGAACACATGATCACCAACGCAGAGGAAAATTCCTTTTTGATTTCCTTAACTGCATCCAGTCCGCTCATTATCGGCATGGTTATATCCATGATAACCAAATCAGGATTCAGTTTACGATATAATTCAATCGCCTCGTTTCCATTTTCACCCTCACCAACCACTTCATGACCTGCTCTAGTTAATATATTTGAAAGTGTCATTCTCATAAATTTAGCATCATCAACTACTAATAATCGGGCCATAGCCGCTCCTCCTCATTTCACACAACAAGCAGAACAAATAAAAGATATCTAAAAATTTATATATTCATAGAATATCTAACTTAAGTCCTAAAATCAACGAATTTTCCATAAAAAAACAAAATAAACGCCTTAATAAAAGAGACTAAAGCCACATCAGGGATAAAATCTAATCCAAAAGATTATATTAGTTACAATTTGTGTACTAAAATCCAATAAATCCACCGAATAGTGTAGTTAAAACAGCAATGATTTTAGTCATCCAATCAAAAAATAAAATAATGCCCATTACAATCATCAAGTATCCACCGATTTTCATGATGTAACGACTGTATGTTTTTATCCACTTTAATTTACCTATAAAGAACGATAAAATAAAAAACGGTATAGCGAACCCTAATACATAAGCAATCATATAGTTCATAGCAGCACTAGGGTTAGTGGCCCCTAGAGTCACAACCGTACCTAAAAGAGGGCCCGCACAAGGTGTCCACCCAGCGGCAAAAGCTAGACCAATCAGAACAGAACCAATATAACCACCAGGACGATTCTTGAATTCAAAGCGACTATCTTTCATTAAAGACTCCGGTTGGAAGATCCCCACGATAAACAACCCGAAAAGGATAATTAATATGGCTCCAATTTGTCGAATTAATTCCTGGTAATCCGAAAAGAAAGAACCTAGATATGTAGTACCGAATCCTAGCGCTATAAATACCAAAGAAAACCCTAGCAAAAAGAACAATGTGTGTAACATGCTCCTTCTTTGCAACATGGCATTATCTGATTTAATTTCTCCTACACTCATACCGGTAATATAAGATAAAAAGGCTGGATATAACGGTAAGCAACATGGAGAAATAAAACTTAAAAACCCAGCTCCAAATGCTAAGAAAATATTAATTTCATTCAACTACTTCCACTCCTATGTAAGTCAACCTATAAACATTGTAACAAATAATATAAAAAAATACATTTTTGGAATTTAAATTTTTCATGAAAATATAAAAAAAGCTGAATAAATAATTATTTAAACATGAGATAAACTTATTTGATATCAAACCACCAAGGCCTTATAATTGTTATATTCATACATATTTTACAACAAACCTTGAAAACGCCACTGCATTCGGATTTAGAAAGGAATAACTATGTCAAAAAGTAATGAGTGTCTTGAACAAATAGAATTAAAACGACGTGAACTTATTGCGATTGTCGCAAGAAACGGACTGAGCTCTCACCTTGCAATTGAGCTTAGTCAACAGCTTGACCAATTACTAAACATGTATCATAAAAAATACTATAAAACTGGCACTGAACTTCGCTAATCCTCTTTTCTAATGCTCATACCATAAGCCTTTATTCTCCTTTCACTCACAAATAATTAAAGGGAAACTTCACATACTAAATATATAGCCGTATTTATGGAGTTGATTATGTTGAAACCTATAATTATTACTTTAACCCTTCTCACCTTTCTTTGCTTTGTCCATTCTATCGGTGCCAATGCGGCAACGCAAAGTAGAGAGAATTATGAAAGCACAGGGAATGTTATTTGGGAAGTAAAAACTCATCAAAAAATCGTTGCCATTACATTCGATGATGGACCTCATCCAGACTATACTCCTCAAATTCTGGACTTATTAGCAAAATACGATGCAAAAGCTACTTTTTTTGTGGCTGGAAACAAAGTAAAAAGCTATCCAGATGTTTTAAAAAGAGAAGTCAATGAGGGACATGAGATTGCAAACCATACTTATACGCATCCCTATGACAGAAATATAAGCGCCAATAAACTATCATCTGAATTAGACAACACAGATAAAATAATAAAGAATCTTTCTGGCTATAGGCCCTCTCTTTATAGGCCTGTTGGTGGTCTTCACAATGACACAATCATTAATACTGCAGTTAATAAAGGATTTAAAGTCGTCCTCTGGTCTTGGCATCAAGATCCCAAAGACTGGGCAATGCCTCCAGCCAGTAAAATATCAAATCATATTATCAAAGCCTTACAACCAGGAGATATCATTTTGCTTCACGATTGGAGCGATCGCCCACAAACAGTCCAGGCCTTAGAGACAACTCTAGATTACCTTTATAAGAATGGGTATGAGTGTGTAACCGTATCAGAGCTTTTGTATCGTTCACATTTGAAATTCCCCGAATTTTTAATGGATATTCCCGTCCAATAAAGTTCTATCTATTCGAATAAACAATGCTTTTATCGGCTTGAACAATTCTATTGAAAATAAGTCATTAGATTAATATCTAAAAATCGTAAATATCAATCGAGTTTTTGTATTTTTATATATGAAAACAGTTATTTCATATTTTAAAAAACAAAAACGGATTCATCGTCAAAATTTCATTAATGAACGGCTTAGTAGCTGGAGCAACTGGTTGTCTCCTTATGAATTTGGGACATCCAGTTTTTTTATTTTCAAATCCATAAATTTATCGATATATTAATTGTATCTCTACCCTTAAGAAAAACCTTGCGCCATTTTTAAAAAGGCATTCTCCCCTTCTATGATTCCCAACAACACAAAAAAACTTCTCCCATAGATCTGTTAGAGAAGAGGTTTCGGATTGATTCGATAAAAGATTTTTGATGAAAGATTCACTCTATAAGGTAAGTAAGATTTGCTACTGCTTAGGATTTAAGTTTTATGTGTCAAAAGTATTGACTCAAATCTAGGATTAATCTTGACAAAAAAAACTGGATGAATTGAATAAAGTATTTTACTACCCATTTGGAGTGAATGAAGATATAAAAGGTATTATTTTCAATTTAGATTGTAGTGAGGAAGATGAGGTTCCAGAATATATTGTCAAAGAGTTTCATTAGGATTTGAAAGAAAATGAAGAATATGTCTGTCTTTTTTGTAACGTTACGATGTATGGTCGAGAAAGACCCAAGTGAATACTCCTCAATTGGGTCGTGATTTAAGAAACGTTAGCGATTTTGTTCTTTAGGTCTTGCCTGCTTTACCAGTAACAACATAAATTTACGGAGATTTTACTTTTTTATTTCATTTGCTAGTTAAGGAGTATTTCCAAACCAGTTTGATGGCTTTGGATGAATTGAAATATTTATTTGTTTAGTTTCTAAGTATTCTTCAAATCCGTATGTTCCCAACTCCCTGCCAATACCACTTTGTTTATACCCACTCCAAGGAGCTTCATTGAATGTATTATGATAAGAATTAATCCACGTAATTCCAACACGCAATTTACGAATGACGCGTAATGCCTTTGAGCCATCTGATGTAAATACTGCACCTGCTAAACCATATCTGGTTCCATTAGCCAAAATAATAGCCTCTTCTTCAGTTTCAAAAGTTTGTATGACTAACACTGGGCCAAATATTTCTTCTTGAACAATTCTCATTTCAGGTGTTGCATCAGTGAAAATGGTAGGGGCAATAAAATAACCTCTAGAAAGTTCTTCATCCTCTATTTTATATCCCCCACAAAGCAATTTGGCTCCTTCATTTTTTCCTATATTGATATAATTAAGTACTCGATTCATATGATTTTCACTGATAAGCGGTCCCATTTCAGTGCCTTCCTTTAACCCTGGCCCGACCTTTATCTCTTGTGCGCGTCGCACCAACTCCGGAACGAACTTATCATAAATTGATTTTTCTAAAAGTAAACGTGAGCCTGCAGAACAAACCTGTCCCTGATTGGCGAAAATCGCGTATAGAGCATGATCAACAGCTGTTTCAAAGTCTGCATCCGCGAAAACAATATTCGGAGATTTCCCACCCAATTCAAGTCCTACTTTTTTTATCGTTTCCGCTGCACTCTTCATAATTCGAATGCCCGTTTCTGTTCCTCCTGTAAAAGCAACTTTATCTACGTTCGGGTTACGGGCGATTTCAGCACCGACTGTAGCTCCAGGGCCTAAAACAAGATTAACTACACCTGGTGGAAATCCGCATTCATTGATTATTTCAAATAGCCGAATTAATGTAAGTGGAGTGTTTTCAGCCGGTTTAATAACGATAGTACATCCTGCAGCAATAGCTGGTGCGATTTTTTGTACAGCCATTACTAGTGGATAATTCCATGGAATTATCTGCCCTACAACACCGACTGGCTCTCGAACAACCATAGACTGCATATCTTCTGGTACATCAAAAGTCTGTCCTTTTGGTTTAGTAGCTAGGCCTGCGTAATAATGTAATTGATTGATTGCATCATGAATATCATATTTAGCTTCCCTATAAGGCTTTCCGTTATTTAACGTTTCTAATTGAGCAAATTCTTCTACCCTATTAGTTAATTTATCAGCCACTTTATAAAGTAAATCCGCCCTTGAACGAGCACTCATTTCTGTCCATTCACCTCTATCAAATGCCCATCGTGCAGCATTAATCGCTATTTTCACATCCTCTACTGATCCATCTGCTACAAGGGTAATTACTTCACCATTTGCTGGATTAATAATATCCCTTGTTTCCCCCTTGACTGCATGTAGCCATTTCCCATTGATATACATCTTCTTCATTAAATAATCACTCCTTTTTGCACACTTTTTATATATTTACCTATTAGATTTATTAACTGAACGGTCCCTTTAACTTCTTCTTGATTCGGTTTTCTCGCATAAAAAATAGGAGGGATTAGAACGGTAATATAATCACCATAATTAGGAGCGAAATCTACAAGCCAGTTTTGATTTTCCTGATTAAAATAAATTTCTATCTTTTCAAAATCAATTAAATGGCAAATGTCTATTATTTCTTTATTATTGTTCAATATATCAGCCAGTTCTTGATGACCAGAACTAGAAACAAATTGCGGGTTCTTCCTAAATCCAGAGGCATAGTTAAGCTGAAGTTTAATATGTTCGCTAAGGGGAAGACCCTGCCACTCGAGTCTCCATGTATAAATGTAAACTAGGCCCATTAATTTATTGATTTTTCTATGGTACGCTTTTAATTGAATAGCACCATATTGGGAACCATCAAAAAGTATCTCATTCTTCTCTTTTGAAATAATAGGAATATTATTTTGGAAGATATTCGTAATATCTACTAGTGCTCTTTCTGCACGTTTGTCTATAAAACTATAAAACCCCATCTGTAAAATCCCCCTCAACTATACCCCATAATTCAACAATGTTTACTTTCATTTTTTCTCCCTGATTGAAAATGAATCTTCCATTTCCGATGATACTACTTGAGCAATTGAAACTGTTTCACTTCTTTCTATTATTTTATTGTGGATTTCATCTAGTGAGACAGGCTTGAATAATTTTTGTCCAGTTATCTTTAAAAAGGCTCCTCCAAAAGCAACAATAATCGCAAGTGTAATTAAAGAAATTTTCATAACAAGGTGATCAACGTAAAGTGTATATATCATATATATACAAGCCGGTATTCCAATTATTTGAGGTAGAGGATAAAGCGGACTTTTAAAAGGTCGTTCTTTCTGTGGATATTTACCCCGCAGTATAATAACATTAACTTGGGCTATAATGTAGGACATTAACCATGAGGCACATGCCACAGAAATCATTGTCGTAATAAAGTTAATATTAGCATCATTTATTCCAGCATATAATAAAACGATCATAATTAATCCTGTTACAAATAAAATACCATACCAAGGAGTACGAGTCTTTGGATGCAAATAAGAAAAGAATTTTGGTAGCATGCCTTCTTTGGATAAACCATAAAGCATTCTTGGAATGGCCATTAAATACGTATCACACGTTGTAATAGCTGCAAGTATAGAAACAATGCTCATTAATACAAGACCTGAATGGCCTAACATTGCTGTAGCTCCATCAATATGAGGAATCGTCGATTCAGCCAAAACATCTAGCTTAATATATTTTGAAATACCAAGACCAAAAAACAGATCGACTAACCAAATCGTTAAACATGCAAAAATCATTGCTAGAGGAATTGTTTTCCCAGGATTTTTAACTTCTTCAGCTAAAGGAGCCACAAATTCCATTCCTATAAACAACCATATTGCAGCACCAAGTGTACCTAATTGACCAGACCATGCCATTGTTGAAAATGGCGGTTGTTCAGCCAACTGATGTTCCAATCCGATACCAGACATCCCCCAAAGACCTATTAACCCTAGGAGTGCCATCATTCCAATCGCCATTACCGTTTGCACTTTGGCAAATACACTTACTCCTGCCAGATTAACTCCCACTAATACTGCCAATAGAATAGATACAGATAAACCCCACGGAATGCCTGTTAGAGTCTCAATACTTTTTCCGCCTACTATCATATTGGTTCCGCCATCAGTCCCAACTAAAATGATATAGCCCGCAAGTACTGCGAATATAGCGGGGAGCTTTCCTAAGGCAGGAGTTGTATATTCACCAATCATTCCAGCTCCTGGAAGCATAGCAGCAAGCTCTGAGTAAGAAAAAGCTACACACATTATAACAATTAATGCCAAAAATGCGATAACACTAAATGCAGGACCGCTTACTCCATAACCGTGACCTAATGTAACCATTGCCGTCCCGGAGACTACAAGACCTACAGAAGCTGAATAAGCTGTCCAAAATCCTAGTGTACGGTTTAATTTGACTCCACTCATCTACCATACCTCCTGCATTATTATATTTTAATTTCACTAGCTTCATTCTTTATAGAAAAGCTCTAAATAATCTTCTTTTAAAGCAGGAAGCGGGTTACTTGCTGCTGATACATTTTTCGTTGCACCTTCTGCTAAGTAAGGAAATTTTCGGGGTTTATATTTTTTAAATCTTTCATTTTCGGAATGCCCACTTTACTAGAAAGTTCTTTTAAAAGTTCGACACCTTCTTGAGCTACCTGTTCTGCATTTCTTCCTTCGCTGGATACCCCAAGCTGTTCTGCAAGAATGGCATGTTTTTCAATATTAAATGGAATATTGTTTTCCAATACACATGGTAGCAAAACAGAGTTCACAATACTGTGGGGTATATCATATCCCCCCCTAAGGCTTCCGCCATACAATGGGCCCATGTAACATCTGAATTTCCATTTTGGACGACAACCATAATAAATCAAAGTAGATTGAATATTCATTTAATTCATTATATCTTTAGAAGAAAAGCGCATTCATTAGACAGTATGTAATTTAATCCTCAAAATTCACACAACACTTTGTTAATTACGTAGTAGTAACCATTTACAAAGTTTCATCAGCTTTAACCTTTTTAGTAATGCTAATGGATTTAATGTAAATGATTTTTGCAATTGAAATTGCATATCAATATCAACGTACGCTAACGGGCTTAATACCATTAACTGAAAAAATCTAATTGTTTTCATAAGTCCAACACTAAAGAAGATTCTAATTAATATGCCCAAATGAGGAAGCAATATTTTAAGGACAAAATATTAAAGAGGACTGTTTCTATAAGAGAGTATCCACCAAATACATCAGAGCCTTCTTAGTGTAAAAATTTTCTTTCAAGTATTTTTAGGTTCTATACTCCTAACTCTTGTTAGTCATTGTCTTCCGTGATTACCTCGTGCCTAACAGTAATAGAAATATTCTTCAAAAACCATAAAAAATACCACCTCTCTGTTAATCTTTCAACAGAATGGGTGGTATTAGAATAGAAATATGAAGGATTAACCAAATAAAAAGAAAAATCCAAGGAAGGATTCAGTCTTTGACTTATCATGCCCATCTGAACTTCATCTTTGTACTGATATACCATCAAAAAACCTTGATATGTAAGGTTTTATTTTGTTTGTTGTTTATTCATAGCGCTCATCATTTGATTAATTTTCTTTTGGGACGGTTTCATACCCATTTGCATCATCATCATTTTCAACATTTGTTCGTTAATTGGCGGATTTTTCTTTAAGTAATCCATCATGTATTTACGAGCGATGAGAAATCCTAGCACTATTCCTAAGATCAATGCTAGTACGCCAACTAGAATGTAAACCCACATACTATTTCCTCCTTCATGTTGTCTAACATCAGTGTACTAGACCAAAGATTATTATACAATACCCGCTAGGGAAAAGTCCCCCATTTAGACAAATTTTCTTTCTTTTATTGGTTTTAACCAGCCATATTTTTTGTGGTCAAAATCGATTGCAAGAAAACCTGCTTCACATTTACGAATACATTCGAAGAAAGCAGTCTCCGCTTCATAATCACCTTCTGCTTTGAGTATGATGGAATCGCCTTCAAAGGTTAAAGCCGCTTTACTTGTGCTTGTACCGTTTGTTTTTTCTAAATAGTATTTACCGTTTTGTGACCAAAAATTCATTTTTTTCTTTAACCGTTGTTCAATAACTCCCTGTAATTGGATCACTGGAACTGTCTTTGTAATATATTCAATTTGTTTTTGCAAAATACTCTTCAGTCCATCCTTTGCTTGAATATATTCTAAAAACAAATTGAAAAAAAGCTTCTCCCTGCCATAATAATGATGGGCAAATTCATCTTCAATCAAAAAAATCTGATAAGTTCTCATAAGCCTATACCTCCCTAGGATTCCTATTTATGAACCAACACATTATTTTAGTATTTGCCCGGTAATCTTATAAAGGTTCCCCCTATATGTGACACATGGAAACAATAATATATTTATTCTTATTATATCTTGACAAATTTATAAGATATGTTGTTTGCTGGAGAAATTTTAATCTTTTTTTGTCGAATGTAAGATATTTCCCTTAATAATTTATATTTCTTCATTATATAAGAAAAAAACTGACACCATTTGAAATGGTGTCAGTTTTTAACTAATCAATATTATTTTGCAAGCATTGCTTTAACACGGGACACGACATTCTCAACGGTAAAGCCAAACTCTTGCATGATTTTACCACCAGGCGCTGAAGCTCCGAAATGATTAATCGCTAATATTTCTCCTTCATCACCCGTATAACGATCCCAGCCAAACGGTGAAGCCACTTCTATGGCTAGACGTTTTTTAACTGCCGGGTTAATCACACTTTGTTTGTATTCTTTTGACTGAGTTTCGAAGCGATCCCATGATGGCATGCTGATAACAGAAACTTCAATTCCTTCTTCAGCTAATGCTTTCTGTGCTTCAACAGCAAGGTTAACTTCAGAACCTGTAGCAAGCAGTAATGCGTCCGCTACCTCTTTTTTAGAATTAGATATGACGTATGCACCTTTTACCACACCTTCATATGCTGCTTCAGAAGTATCTTTAATAGTTGGCAATCCTTGGCGTGTTAATACAAGTGCCGTTGGTTTATCTTTAGTCTCCATAGCAACTTTCCAAGCTGCAGCTACTTCATTACCATCAGCTGGACGGATCACACCAAGGTTCGGCATGGCTCGTAAAGAAGCTAGTTGTTCTATAGGCTCGTGTGTCGGACCGTCTTCACCAACAGCAATGCTGTCGTGGGTGAAGACATACGTAACTGGAAGCCCCATTAAAGCCGCCATCCGAATAGCAGGACGCAGATAATCAGAGAATACGAAGAATGTTCCGCCATAAACCTTTAAGCCACCGTGAAGCATCATACCGTTCATTGCTGCTCCCATAGCGAATTCACGTACACCAAACCAAATATTACGTCCACTGTAGTTTCCAGGTAATAAATCTGTCGCGCCTTTGATAGACGTATTATTGGATCCTGCTAAATCGGCTGAACCCCCAATAAGGTTTGGAAGCTTTTTAGCTAATGCATTCAACACCTCTCCACTTGAAGCACGTGAAGCCAGTGTCTTACCTTCTTCATAAACTGGAATTTCCTGATCCCAGTCAGCAGGCAATTCACCTTTGATAGCTAACTCCAGTTGTTCAGCAAGTTCTGGGTAAGTTTCTTTGTAATCATTAAATAGATCGTTCCATGCTTGTTCTTTTTTACTTCCTGCTTCGACGCAAGACTCATTAAAGTGTGTATATACTTCATCTGGAACATAAAAATCTTCTTCGAATGTCCATTTGTATGCATCTTTCGTCAATTTCATTTCATCAGCACCAAGAGGCGCACCATGTGCAGCCGACTTACCAGAACGATTCGGAGAGCCGTACCCAATTACTGTTTTCACTTCAATTAATGTCGGACGGGCCTCGTCCGTTTTTGCTTCTTCAATGGCTTTTGCGATTTCTTGTAAATCATTACCGTCTTCGACACGCAAATATTGCCAGCCATAAGCTTTGAAACGGTCAGCTACACTTTCACTAAAGGATTGGCTTAAATCACCATCAAGAGATATATCGTTCGAATCATATAAAACGACAAGTCTTCCAAGCTGAAGGTGACCTGCTAAAGAAGCTGCTTCAGCTGAAACGCCTTCCATTAAATCTCCATCACCACAAATACTATATGTATAATGATCAACCACATTATAAGAGTCACGATTGTAGCTTTCAGCCAGGTGACGTTCTGCCAATGCCATACCTACAGCCATTGCAATTCCTTGACCAAGCGGTCCTGTTGTGGCATCAACTCCAGCTGTATGTCCATACTCAGGATGTCCAGGAGTTTTACTGCCCCATTGGCGGAAACTCTTTAAGTCATCGATAGTCAATCCATATCCTGATAAATGAAGAAGGCTATATAAAAGCATAGAGCCATGTCCTGCCGATAGAACAAAACGGTCTCTATTGAACCATTCAGGATTTTTTGGGTTATGATTCATATATTCAGTCCACAGTTTATATGCCATAGGAGCTGCACCCATAGGCATGCCGGGATGACCGGAATTAGCCTTTTCAATAGCATCAATCGATAATGTACGAATTGTATTAATAGAAAGCGCATCTAATTTATCTAACATGTGTAAAACATCCCTTCCTGTAATGTACATCTTTATATTATATTGACATGGTTAATATCACAACTAAAATAACCATTTCTTTCACAGCTATTTCAATTTTCTACTATTTTAAGAATTACCATAGTTAGCTTGAACTAAAAAAGAGAATACATACATCGATGCATTCTCTTTTTTACTTAATATTTCTTAAGATTGGCCAAATGAAGGGTTCCAATCTTACACTACAACATTAATGCAAACCCTTTTTTTCTTTTATATTTTTAATTTTTTGGGGTGTAACATCATTGCCTTCAGGATCCAGAACCTTAACATGTTCCAACGTATCTGCCATAGAACGCCTAAATGTTTCAAGGTATTCACTTCGCAATGAAGTTTGTTCTTTAGCCTCTTCTACCGTTAAGCCGTCTCCCTTAGCCTTCTTAGAAAGTTCATTGATACGGGCGAGTTTTTCTTTTGATAACATAATTTCGCTCCTTCATATATATGCGGATATTGACATGGTATAAAAAAAAAGGTGAAATTACAAGTTCTAAGATTGGTTTTCCTGTGTGTTCTGATAATGCTCCAGAAATCTGCGGTTTACAGTAGCTTTCGATACGTCATAACCAAAGCCTCTAAGAGTAGCTGCAATCTCTGCAAATGTTAATCCATTCGAACGCAGTTTTACAATTTCTTCTATAGGTACTTCTTTACGTTCTCTACCAGTAGAATTTCTTTGGTTCTTCAAGTTCTTTTGGGGCCGGTAGCCGTTTTCAACCGCTCGGAGCATTCCTCGTTTAATTTTTAAATTATGTAACTTCCGCTGATATTCTTCTACTATACCAACAATTTGGATAACCATGGCATCCGAATCCGATAGTTCCAATTCGCCATCATGGGAAAGTGTATAAATCTTAACTCCTTCTTTGAGAATAACATGAAACAAGGCAATTTTTGCATTTCCTCTTCCCAATCTCGTTTCATCTTGAATTAATAGAACATCTGCCTCTTTCGCTTTAAAAAGATCAAGCATGTCAAATATCCCATCACGATTTAATTCGTAACCACTTGCCTGCTCTCTTATTACGGAAACAATCTCCATGCCTTTATTGTCCGCTAACTTCACTAATTCCTCTTGCTGCCTAGCAAGCGAGGTTTCCTGTGCTTCTTTTTCTGTACTTACCCGACAATAGATGACTGCTTTCATATGACCCTACCTTTACTACTTACTGCTTGCTAGCCAAACTTTGGACTACTTTATCATTTTCAACGGGGATGACAATTATTTGACCAGCCTTAATAGCATCTGCCCTTACACCGTTATACTCTTCTATCCAACCAATGAATTCTTTTTTTGTCAATTCAGTCTGACCATATTTCTCGGAAATCTCCCATATTGTATCACCTTCATTTACTTCTATAGAAAGAAATTTTTTATCTTGATTTTTGTCTAATGTGAAAGAAAATAAAATTGAAAAGATAAATACCAATCCTGCTAATAGAATCGTATACATATTATTTTTGTAAAAAGTTTTCATCAATATCCCTCCATAGCGAATATATGTTCGTTCTTAATTTATAATTGAATTATAATACGAACACTTGTTTCAGTCAACATTGAAATTCGAACTTATGTTTGTATAGAGAAGTAAGCCATGCTATAATATAGCAAAGAATTATGGAGAAGAGGTGCACATATGACTAAACTATCAAAACGACAGCAGGACATTCTTGATTTCATAAAAGATGAAGTCCGCCAAAAAGGTTATCCACCTTCCGTAAGAGAGATTGGCGAAGCTGTGGGACTTGCATCAAGTTCAACTGTCCATGGTCATTTGTCTCGTTTGGAAAGCAAAGGCTTAATCAGACGCGACCCAACTAAGCCGAGGGCCATTGAGATCTTGAATATAGAAGAAGCTAATAATATACCAAAAACAAGCGTAGTTAACGTACCACTACTCGGTAAAGTAACAGCGGGCTTACCAATAACTGCGATTGAGAATATAGAAGAATACTTCCCGCTTCCTGAAAGCATGGTTCCACATGATGATCATGTATTCATGCTTGAAATTATGGGGGAAAGTATGATTGAAGCAGGAATTCACGACGGTGATTATGTAATCGTTAAGCAACAAAGCAACGCCAATAATGGAGATATCGTCGTGGCCATGACGGAAGATGATGAAGCCACTGTAAAACGATTCTTTAAGGAACCGGATTACATACGACTTCAGCCGGAAAACTCCAATATGGAGCCTATTATTCTAAGAGATGTTACAATCCTAGGAAGAGTAATCGGTTTATATAGACAAATTCACTAAAAGCGCTATGCGCTTTTTTTGTTTTTATAATCTTTATAATCTATGTATCTTTTCCATTTATATGACAGAAAGAATAATATAAACTTTCTTTTTAGTAGAGACGTAAATGGCTTGAACTTAAATATTTTAATTGATAGACTATTGTGCCTTTACCACGAAATATAGATCTAGGATGAACGATGTAAATATTAGGATGTATAATCCTTCTAGAATCGGTGAAATTAATCCATAGATATTTCTCTTTGAAAGTGGTGCTACCATGGACTTCCCTACTATTCATACTAATTTTTGGGATGCAGTGATTGCCATTCCAACTATCATGATTTTGACTCAAATCATAAAAATCCTTTTTCCACTCCCACGGAAATATATACCATCCATAGCTTTAGGTCTTGGCTTAATCCTTTCCATTTTCATTAGTCATCGGCATTACTTGATGACAGGAATTTTTATGGGGTGGTTTTATGGATATGCCAGTATTGGAAATTATGCCGCACTGAAGACGGCAATACTGTCTTTTAGGGAATCTGATCATCATTCGAATTAATAAAAACAAATCTTTTCACAAAAAAAGCTGTCCAGCATTGTTGAACAGCATTTTCAAACAATAATGGACAAATATATATCACAAAGTTCTTTCATCTACACTGTAATCCTGAAAAATCCTTTGAATGAATGTTGCCCTCGTTCTATCTCCATCTGGTGTTTCTCATAATTATTGACACGATAAACACGACGATTATTGCGCCCAATAAAGCTGGCACAATGTAAAATCCTTCAGTTTCAGGTCCTATTGGTCCTAAAATTGCTGTACCAAGCCATGCTCCAACAAATCCAGCAATGATATTTCCAATAATTCCACCCGGCATATCCCTTCCCAAAATCAGACTTCCCAGCCATCCAATTATTCCACCAACAATTAACATCCATATTAGTTCCAAAAATTTCCACCTCCCTTCCCTTAAATTTATGAATTATATTTATCATTAGAACAGTGCAACAAAGAACGAAAATACTACCTATTTCGTTTGTTTATGTTCACTTTCTTTATACCAGACGCTTATTCACGACAAAATAAAAAAGCCACCTTAAAAAGGCGGCTTGAAAGATTAAATGGATCTTTTTAATATGATGCTATTCAACCAAAAGAGTTGTATATGGACGATTAAATAATATTATATGGTTATAATAATAAATGCAGCCTGATAACTGCAATTATCAGGCTGCACAACATGGTAAAAAAGAAAACAATCAAATTGCTTTCTATACTAGAATAAGTATTTTGTCGTTTTTTGTCGATAAGACATTTTTCCTATTTTTATTCTCCAGTACCTCCTAATTGTTTTTTGCTTCCTTTATTTCAATATCGTATCTTATACACATATTTCTTACTTATGGATTTATAGCATTCCATTTACATGTCCATCTTGATTCATTGAAATAGTTCATTAGTTATACTCATTTACGTTTCAGTAAACTGTTAATAAAATACTTTTTCAGATCCACATTACGCTACTAAAAGAAACTACTCTAATCTGGGATTTTAATATGATAGAGGGGTAAGATTGAACTATTATTTTCATGAGAACGATGAATAATCAACCTATTAAGAATTATTATTAAAATACACTAAATATTCTTTACAACCGGTTAAAGAAAAGTTATTATACTATAATAAAAGGGAGTTGAATGTATGTCATCGATGAATAAACAGAAAATTTTGGATAGCATTCCTCAAAAAGGTTTTTTCGGGAACCCTAAGGGTCTATTCACTCTTTTCTTCACAGAGTTCTGGGAGCGCTTTTCTTATTATGGAATGAAAGCTATTCTTGTATATTATATGTACTATGAGGTATCTAAAGGTGGATTAGGCCTTGATGAAAAAACGTCTCTTGCCATAGTATCCATTTACGGATCGCTAGTATATATGTCCGGGATTATCGGTGGCTGGTTAGCTGATAGAATTTTCGGGACAGCCAAATCCGTTTTTTACGGTGGTATATTGATTATGCTTGGTCACATTGCACTTGCTATCCCCGGTAGCATTTCCATGTTTTTCGTCTCCATGGTACTAATCGTACTAGGAACAGGCCTTTTAAAACCAAATGTATCCAGCATTGTAGGCGATCTTTATGCTGAAGGCGATGATCGTCGCGATTCTGGTTTCAGCATATTCTACATGGGAATTAACACGGGTGCATTCATTGCTCCTCTAATTGTCGGAACAATTGGAACGAACTACAATTTCCATCTTGGTTTTGGTATTGCGGCAATCGGTATGTTCATAGGGTTAATCGTCTTTATGGCAACAAAGAAAAAGAACTTAGGCCTTGCAGGAATAGAACCTGTGAATCCTTTAGCTCCTAAGGAAAGGAAATCCGTTTACACTAAGATTGGCCTAGCCATAATAATTATTGCAATCATCAGTGCCATCGCTATTGTTACGGGCACTTTAACGCTAAATAGTTTCATTGGTCTTGTTGGTATTCTAGGAATTCTTATTCCGACTATGTATTTCATTTTCATGTATCGTAGTCCAAAAACAACTTCTGTTGAACGATCTCGTTTAATTGCCTATATCCCTTTATTTATAGCGGCCGTCATGTTTTGGGCAATCCAAGAACAGGGCTCAACTATTTTAGCAAATTATGCTGATAAACGGACACAGTTAGAATTTGCAGGCTTTACTATTTCACCTGCCTGGTTCCAGTCTTTGAACCCATTGTTCATTATTACTTTAGCTCCAATATTCGCATGGTTATGGGTAAAATTAGGGAAACGCCAGCCGACCATTCCCCAAAAATTCTCGATTGGTCTATTCTTTGCTGGTTTATCATTCTTAGTGATTTTGGTTCCATCGTATTTCGGAGGCTCCGGTTCCTTAGTCAGTCCATTATGGCTTGTACTTAGCTACTTCCTTGTAGTAATTGGAGAGCTTTGTTTGTCACCCGTGGGAATGTCAGCTACAACTAAACTTGCTCCATCTGCTTTCTCATCACAGATGATGAGCTTATGGTTCTTAGCTAATGCAGCAGCACAGGCATTAAACGCACAAATTGTTAGATTTTACTCAGAACAAACGGAAATGGTTTATTTCGGAGTAATCGGTATCTCTTCTCTCGTATTAGGGTTTATCTTGTTAGCAATATCACCTAAGATACAATCCTTTATGAAAGGCTTAAGGTAAACAAAACAAAAAGCCAGCTAGTCCATAATAGGACAGGTTGGCTTTTTGTTTACTTTCTTTATAGTGGTCTTACATTGCACTCTGATTTTTTGGAAGAATAACAATTACTTTGACGAACCATTGAAACAGGAAATATCCCAAATATACACCAGTTAGATTCAAAAAAAGATCATCTATATCGAAACCTCCTCTTTGAAAAACATACTGACCCATTTCGATGCTTAAAATCGAGAAAAAAGGAATCAGGAATCTTTGAATAGCAGGCATCATTGTTCCTTGTTTGTACAGTAAGAACAGTCCAAAAGGAATGAATAACAGGATATTCGCGCTAAGGTTATACAATGAAACAAGCCAATATGAATCGGTTGATAAATAAGCTGAAATTGTAGAAAAAGGAGTGAAATTATAAGAATACTCCTGACCTTTAGGACGAAAGAATAGTAAGACCAATATAGATAAACTGTAAGTGACGATTGTTAAATTCCAACACCATCGCGAAACCGTCATGGTTTCACCCCTAATCCACAATACGATGAGTGCCACGAATACTAAGGAACAAAACCAAACAACCATAATCACCCATGGATTCAGGTATAAAGGAAGTTGAAGGAAAATTGGAAGACCTGCAAAGAATAAACCTTGTGACAATAGAAGAGAAAGCATTAGCGATTTTTTAGTCAATTTGTTTCCTCCATTTAAACTATATACCTTTACCTCTTAGGTTATCATGACCAGATCTTCAATACGAAAGGTTTTTTGTTAAACATATAAATACCCTATTTAACTCTTAATTTCTGTCCAATTTTTATGACATAATTATCGTTAAGGTTATTCCACCTTTTTATATCTGCTATTAAGCTATCATACTTCTTAGCTAAGAATGAAACTGTGTCACCCGACACGACCATGTGATAGATATCCACCTGGTCCCACTCGTAGAGCTTATATTTCTCTATAATTTCGATTAATTTGGCAGGATAACTCATATCTCCAGCGTATCCGCTATCATATAAAGCCTGCGCACCTTGCTTATAATCCTTGGCTTGTACGACTTTTAAATACCTCGGTTTAGTCAGCATGTCTGCATGATCCATGATGGATTCTGCAAATGAGGGATATTTTCGAAAGGAAACAATAACGGGAAAAGGATTACCATATCGATCAATCTCCTTATCTGTCCCCAAAATTGACTCACCATTAAAGTCCCCTCTTATGCCGAATAAGTTATTTCCATTTATCGCTAAAGCGCTCTTTCCCCATCCAGATTCTAATATTCCCTGGGCTATAACTAAACTAGGTAAGATATTGGTCCTTTCGAAGTCGGCTCTTGCGGGAATTCCTAATTTATTAATAAAATTTTGCTGTTCAACCGTTGCCATTAGTAGTTCTCCTCCTTAATTACACATAAATAGGCTAAGCTTATGAGATTAATCTCATCAGTCTCGTTCTTAGTCAGCTTTCGTGGGACAAGTAGTCCTATCTCCAATATATTCAAACCCTTTTCTAATGACTGTGTTGAAACCCACCATAGTATTAAGCCCCGCATCCCTTAACACTTTCCGAATGCAATAACTAGTACTATTACCGTTTAATTGCCCCTCTATATTTAGACATAATAAAAAGCCTTCCTTTTGAAGGAAGACTTTTATGCGAATTCAATCTTTATATATTTTGATAATATACTTTATGCCATCCTTGTAAAAGAACGCTGGATATTTTTCATTGTCAACCGTTCTCAAAATATTAAATTGCTCGTGGATGGTTTTATTGACATTCAATTCGCTATGTTCAGGAGTTCTCTTTTTATAAAATGTTTCTTTCCCTTCCTGCTCATGCCCTACCATATTATTGTAGTTGTCTACATATCTGACAGCCATTTCGATGATTTTATCTGACAATTGTTCTCGTAGTTCACCAATAAGCTCATGCCCCTTAAATACAACCTTATCTTTAAGGTATACCTTCCCGCTATCCACTTTCTCAACTGCTTCGAAAAGCGATAGCGTTATTTCATTTTCCCCTTCTATTATTTGCCATGGCATGGGTGACCAGCCTTTCCCTTTTGGTAAATCACTCGCATGGATGACAATGTTGTTATTGTTTAACCTTAATTTTTCAGAAGGACAGATTTTAGTAACACTCAAAAAGAATGCAATATCTCCTTTAGTCATCTCATTAAATCCGTATAATATTTTCACTTCGTGCTTTTTATTCAAGTTATCACGTAGTCTTTCTGCATAATCTACAAACCAACTCTCAGATGAATCTAGAATAATGGATATTTTCATAATTGACTCCCTAGATTTACAAATATTTTTTAAAAATGCTGGATTATTCTCTCCTATAATGTATACGGCTCAGCATCTTTTGTTACATTCTCTTCTTTATTGATAGTAAAATGACAATTGAATTTAAAAGCCCCTACTCTTTAGAGTAAGGGTTATACTTATTTCACTCGAATTTTTCGGCCAATAGTAATTGTGTATTTACTATCTAGATCATTCCAATTCTTTATTTGCTGAATCGTACTGCCATATTTCTTTGCAAGAGCAGATACAGTATCACCTTTTACTACTTTATGAAAAGTACTAGTTGAACCACTAATAATTAGTTTCAGGCCAATTTGTAGTGAATCCGCTTCTACCTTTGGATTCAATGTTTGTAATTTAGCCACCGTCGTTCCGTATTTCTTAGCGATTGAATAAAGCGTATCTCCTTTTACAACTATATGAGTACTACCAGAAACCTCTTCATCTTTCATTTTCAGATTGAAAGACTTTACTAGGCCGTTAACATGTCCTTGGGCAATAGCTTCAATAAAAGAACTCTTTTTAAGTTGAGCAGCATCCGAGGTATTGTCGATAAAACCGTTTTCTGTTAATAAGGCCGGCATAGATGATTCTCTCAGCACATGTAAATCCCCAGTTTTCTGTCCACGATCCTTCATATTAATAAGTTTCATAATTTCTCCATGGATATTATCTTGGTAAGTCTTTGTCTCTTTACTAGTCGAGGTATAAATATAATCTTCATAACCTGTGCCTCCACCAGCATTAATGTGGACGGACAAGAAAAAATCAGCTCCCCAGGCATTTGCTTCATTCGTTCTCGTCGATAAAGAGGGATAGGTATCTCCTGAACGACTCATTTTAGTAGTGACGTTCTTATAACCAGCAAGAATATCCTTAATTCTTGTACCAATTTGTAATGTAAGGTCTTTTTCTCTTAAACCATTACCAACCGTACCTGAATCTGTCCCACCATGTCCTGGATCAATATAAATCTTCACCATCATTATCACCTCACAATATTAAATGTTACGTAAATATAAATGCTTGTACATAAGTCACGGCATTACAGAAAAGCCCCTTCCAATACAAAAGGCGCCCGAAGGTATCTATTTTTCAGAACTTCCAAAACACAAAATATTTAGGATTTGAAGTGCAATAATTATATTCACAAAAGATGTAAAAATACGATTAGTACTGCAATCAAAAGTAAATCTATGTAACAAAAAAGCAAGAAAATATCTCCTGCTTTTTAATAATTTCATTTATTTTATCTTCCCATTTTTAATTGATATGCCTTATCCAGGGTTTCTTTTAAATGCTCACTTCTCTTCGAAATATAAGAGGTCCAAAATATTTTTCCTATAGAAGCAAGTTGTTGGTCGGAATAAACGCCACTTTCGAATTTACCCCAACATCCATCTTCCGTTAGCTTATCCCAAAAAACATAATCAGCGAATTTATTAATTTCGACAGGCACTTCTGACCCCATAGAGCCAACCTTTACAAATTCAGGACATAACCACATTGCCGTACATACTGACAAGAAACCAGCGTGTCTTTCTTTAAGTCCTTCAATACCTGCATCTTTTAAAGCATCTTCCCAAGCTAAATGTCGGTGGGTAGTAATTAATAAGATTTCAAGATACTTGAAATTTATATGTTTTACAAAAGAAGATTCCCAATAAGCCCCTCCATGTCCATTACATAAAACGAATTTTTTAAAGCCTTGTCTCGATAGATTAACTATTATCTCTTCCAACATTGTAGATAACACATTGGGACTCACTGTAATAGTCCCTTTATAGCTGGCGTGCTCTTCCGATGTATTAAAAGGAATTGTAGGTAAAACATAGCCCCCTAATACTTCACCAAAAGCATTCGCATATTGTTCAGCTATTAATGTATCTAAGTGCATTGGTAGGTATGGGCCAAACTGTTCCGTAGCACCAACGGATATGATCGCAATGTCTGTCCCGCTTTCCTTAATAACTTTTGTTGAGTCCCTAAAACTTAGCATATGACACTCTCCTTTTTCTTCCAATATTATGTATTTTATCACGGTTTTTTTGTTTTAGTAATAAGCCGGAAGATTTTCTTGAGTTATGCATATAGATTATATCCTTTATATTAAATTGCTTTCTAGCAATTCCTTTAATTGAATTTCTAGTGTTATCTTTTATTTTGTAAATAAATCGAGTGTTTGTAATAAGTTCAATGAAATTTCTTTTGATGAATTCCGTGTCATTTACATTTGTAATCAAAAAAGTAATTCTATTGGATTTGATAAGTCTTACATTTTCAAGAGGTCCATCGGCATAGATAAAGAGTTCAGAACTGTTTAGAAGTTAACGTATCCCCACCGAAGAAACAGCGGAAGGAACAAGACTAGAAGCCCCAGTATCCAAAAACGTCTTATCCCATCCAGCTAACACCACCTACCTTTTTGAATTTTTCTAGGCATTTATCGGGCAGTAAGTTACCTCTAAAATAAATTAAAAAATGCCCGAAACACAAAAAACCCTCAACACCAATGGTGTCAAGGGTTATCCTGCTATTTCTTCTATTAATAAGTAGACATATATTGTTCGCGTTCCCAAGGGTGAACTTGCGTGCGGAACATATCCCACTCGATTTCTTTTGCTTCGATGAAGTGTTCAAGTAAATGCTCGCCTAGAGCGTCTTTGATGACATCATCAGCTTTTAATGTTTCTAATGCTGCATATAAAGTAGCTGGAAGATCACTGATACCTTCTGCTTCACGTTCTTCTTTGTTCATGACATAGATGTTGCGGTCGACTGGTGCTGGAGGAGTCAGATTATTTGCGATTCCGTCAAGACCAGCTTTAAGGATTACAGCAAGTGCTAGGTATGGATTTGCTGCTGGATCGACACTACGTACCTCAACACGTGTACTTACTCCACGTGAAGCTGGGATACGGATTAATGGGCTACGGTTTTTAGCGGACCAAGCCACATAGCAAGGCGCTTCGTAACCAGGGACTAGACGTTTGTAAGAGTTAACAGTTGGGTTCGTTACCGCTGTAAAGTTAGGTGCATGTTTAATGATACCGGCGATAAATTGCTCAGCTGTTTTGCTTAATTCTAATTTACCTTCTTTATCGTAGAAAGCATTTTCGCTTCCTTTAAATAAAGAAACGTTACAGTGCATACCTGAACCATTTACACCGAACAATGGTTTTGGCATGAACGTTGCATGTAAACCATGTTTACGAGCGATTGTTTTAACAACCAATTTGAATGTTTGAATATTATCACATGCTGATACAGCGTCTGCATATTTCCAATCGATTTCGTGTTGACCTGGTGCAACTTCATGATGGGATGCTTCAATTTCAAAGCCCATTTCTTCAAGTTCAAGAACGATATCGCGACGGCAGTTTTCCCCTAAGTCAGTAGGTGCAAGGTCAAAGTATCCGCCTTTATCGTTTAATTCCAAAGTAGGTTCGCCTTGAGCATCTAATTTGAATAGGAAGAATTCAGGCTCAGGTCCTAAGTTGAAATTAGTGAATCCCATTTCTCTAGCTTCAGCAAGGATTCGTTTTAAGTTAGCACGAGGGTCTCCATCAAAAGGTGTTCCATCTGTATTGTAGATATCGCAGATCAGACGAGCAACTTTCCCTTTTTCTGATGTCCAAGGGAAGACCACCCATGTATCTAAATCTGGGAATAAATACATATCTGATTCTTCGATACGTACGAACCCTTCAATGGAAGAACCATCAAACATCATTTTATTATCAAGTGCTTTTTCTAATTGACTAACCGGAATTTCAACATTTTTGATTGTTCCTAGAATGTCAGTGAATTGTAAGCGGATGTACTTAACATTTTCTTCTTTCGCTAAACGAGTAATGTCTTCACGTGTAAACTTTGCCAATTTCAATTCCCCCTAGAATAATTGTTCATCATTAATATTTTTATTGGAAAAAACGCGACATATCACCTTGCCGAAGAGATGTGCGGTTTCTAGTGCCTTGCAGTAGCTCAGCACGTAGAAGCTTCCTAAGCTCTTCATCACTTAGGTCACGTCTAATTTTCTCCGCTTGCTCAAGATCTTGTGTTTTTGGTATATTCTGTTCTTTCACTGTAAATATCTTTTTAATGCCGGCGAGATTGACACCCTGTTCGATTAAATCTTTAATCTCTAGAAGTCTATCAATATCGTTTAAAGAAAAAACGCGTCGGTTTCCGTCTGTTCTCATAGGAGTAATTAATTGATGCTCTTCATAATATCGAATTTGTCGTGCAGACAAATCGGTCAGCTGCATCACAATCCCGATGGAAAAAAGAGGCATTGAACGCCGAATGTTGTTGCCACTCATTCTTAGCATCCTCCTTCATTTATCTTACTATAATCATAATATATGTTATTTAACATGTCAAGTTGATGTCACCTTTTATGACATATTTTTTTCATAATAATAAAATGATTGGCAACTATAAAAATATTTCGACTATTGCATCTTAGATGAATCCAGTTATTGTGGATTCATCTAAATACTTAACCGACAGAAAAAGGTATACCTTCCCTTTTTACAACTGGATTAATTTTTTCTCTATTAAAGAATTCACTGCAGTCAATACAGCCATTTTCACGTGGGCGTAAGTTAATCCACCTTGAACATAAGCAACATAAGGTGCCCTTGTCGGACCATCTGCTGTCAGTTCAATACTTGCCCCCTGGATGAAGGTACCTGCAGCCATAATTACATCATCTTCATATCCAGGCATATAAGCAGGGTATGGAGTAACATGTGAATTAATTGGAGAAGCATATTGAATCGCCTGACAAAAAGCAACCATTTTATCCTTGTCATCAAATTGGACAGACTGAATTAAATCAGTACGTTTTGCATCCCACCTAGGGTATGTGTTCATCCCGATTTTCTCTAAAAAGGCAGCAGTGAACATCGCTCCTTTAATCGCTTGACCCACGACATGTGGAGCAAGGAAGAAACCTTGGTACATTTCCTGCAAGCTATATAGGGAGGCACCTGCTTCCGCTCCGATGCCTGGGGATGTCAAGCGGTACGAACATGCTTCAACCAAATCCTTTTTACCGACAATATATCCACCTGTCTTCACAATTCCCCCGCCTGGGTTTTTAATGAGCGAACCCGCCATAAGATCTGCCCCGACATGACAAGGCTCTTGAGTTTCCACAAACTCCCCATAGCAATTGTCCACGAATACAATGATTTCAGGGTTGATTTCCTTAACGAAAGAAATCATTTCTTGGATTTCATCAATTGTAAAGGAAGGGCGTGTGGCATAGCCTTTTGAGCGTTGAATGCCAATCATTTTGGTGTTTGGTTTTATCGCTTGTCTGACAGCTTCAAAGTCAACACTACCTGATTCCAATAACGGCACCGAATTATAGCCTATTTGAAAGTCGCGCAAAGACCCAACTCCCGAGCCTCTAATTCCGACAATTTCCTCCAATGTATCATATGGTTTTCCAGTTATGTAGAGTAGTTCATCACCTGGCCGTAAAATCCCGAATAGTGCAGTCGAAATGGCATGGGTCCCGGAAATGATTTGAGCGCGCACCAATCCTGCTTCCGCACCAAAAACATCAGCATAAATCAATTCGAGCGTGTCACGTCCGATATCATCATAGCCATATCCTGTTGTTGGATTGAAATGCGAGTCACTCACACGGTGTGCCTGATAGCTTTGCAACACACGAAATTGATTTGTTTCAATTCTTTCATCTACTTGCTTATGTAATGGAGAAATCATCGCTTCCACTTCTTGAACGATTGTTTTTAAGGCTTCTCCATGCTTTAACTGCTGATACATCCAAATTCCCCTTTTATAATGAATATTTCTCTAGCTGTCCGACAATTGAATGATCAGCTAGACAAAAACCTTTGCATTCATATCTTTCCGATTCTTCATTAAAGGAGAGAGTGCGCAATATGGTTTCATTTTTCAGCTGTGATAGTAGTTTACCCTCACTTGAAGGTAGGAAAACATTATACGGTATCATTTTCTCAATTACGTATTTTTCAATTTCTTCCATGACAGTTTCCAGATCCGTTGAATCAAAGGCACTGATCAATAACGAATCATTACTGGAAGATCTTAAAAAGTCGACGTGGACCCTATCCTTCTTATTATACAACGTTAACTGTGTAATGGAAGAGACATCTAAATCATTTAACAGATCATGGACCGTTTTCTCATGGTTAAAGTAATCCGAGTTGGATGAATCGACGACGTGAAGCAACAAGTCCGCTTCCTTCACTTCTTCAAGGGTCGAGCGAAAGGCAGCAATCAAGGCAGTCGGCAAGTCCTGTATAAAACCGACCGTATCTGTCATCAGAACGGTAAATCCACTTGGAAGGATTGCTTTTCGTGTCATCGGATCTAGAGTGGCAAACAGCAGGTTCTCTTCAAATGAATCGGCTTCTGTCAAGCGGTTGAACAACGTTGATTTACCGGCATTCGTGTAACCAACGAGGGCAACCTGAAACGTTTTATTTCGTTTTCTTCTTTCACGATACCGTTCACGGTGCTTCACGATTCCGCTGAGCTGTTGCTTGATTTCATCTATTTTCCCACGAATGTGGCGGCGGTCACTTTCAAGTTTCGTTTCTCCTGGCCCCCTGGTTCCAATCCCGCCTCCAAGTCTAGACATCGCAGTACCTTGCCCGGCTAAACGTGGCATTAAATATTGAAGCTGGGCAAGTTCCACTTGAAGTTTCCCTTCTCTTGATCGAGCCCGCTGAGCAAAAATATCCAAAATAAGCTGTGTCCGATCGATTACTCTCGCCTGTAAGTATTTAGAAAGGTTGCGTATCTGACTCGGCGACAATTCATCATTAAAGATGAAAAGATCAGGCTCCAACTCTCCTTCTAAATTTTGAAGTTCTTCGATTTTTCCTTTTCCTATATATGTAGACGGATGAATCCGTTCCCTTTTCTGTGTGATGGTCAACAATACCTCACCATTTGCCGTCTTGGCAAGCGAAGCCAACTCTTCTAGTGTAGAGTGAAAACGTTCAGCATCCTCTGTTGTTTGACAGCCAATCAATACAGCTTTTTCTCTTATGTCTTGATTCAAATCATGCACCACCTAAACGGTTTTCCTCCATCATATCAAATAAATTGGCACTTATAAAATTTCCTTCAAAACAAGGCCAATAACCATATTAAAATCACCCATAACATGCTAAAATCAAATTTGGCTTTACCATAAATTCAAAAAAGACATAGAGGGAAAAAGATATGACATGGGAAGTATTAAGCTTTATCGGTACAATTGCATTTGCCATAAGTGGAACGATCATTGCCATGGAAGAAGAGTATGATATTTTAGGCGTATATATATTAGGAATCGTTACGGCTTTTGGAGGAGGCGCGATTCGAAATCTTTTAATCGGCGTACCTGTGTCAGCTCTTTGGGATCAAAGTTTATATTTCATCGTCGCCTTATTATCGATTACGATCGTTTTTCTTTTCCCTACCAATCTATCAAAACATTGGGACAGATGGGGGAATTTCAGTGACGCAATCGGACTTTCTGCATTTGCCATCCAAGGTGCCATGTACGCAGTGGAATTGAATCATCCAATTAGCGCTATCATCGTTTCAGCGGCATTAACAGGATGTGGCGGCGGAGTAATCCGAGATGTACTTGCCGGAAGAAAACCATTAGTTTTTAGAAAAGAAATCTATGCGGTATGGGCCATCATCGCAGGATTGGTTCTAGGCAGCGGGCTTTTCTCACAAGCTTGGCAGTTATATACACTCTTCATTTTCGTCACTCTATTCCGGGTGCTATCTTACACATATAATTGGCACCTTCCCAATAAAAAGTGGGTTCCGAAAACATAAATGAGAAAGGCAAGCCTCTAATGGCCGGCCTTTACTTTTTCAATCCTTCATATCATCCTCGAAAATGAGATCCTGGCTAGTAAGTGTTAGCAGATCTACTTTTTCAAAGCTATCCTCTATGAGTAAGCGCATCGCCTGCGCCCTTATCGATTTTTCAATTACATTCCGAATGTACCGGCCGTTAGAAAACGAGACCGGCCCACCAAATGAACGCAATACAATCAAATGCTCCTTTAGTTTACGTTCAGCATCCCGACTCATTAAATATTCACGCTCCTGTAGCATGAGATCGGCTATCTCCATTAGCTGATCTATTGTATAATCCGGAAAATCAACGACCAGTGGAAACCTCGAATAGAGCCCTGGATTGAGACTTAAGAAGTAGTCCATTTCCCTTGAATAACCGGCAAGGATTAAGATAAATTCATGCTGGCGATCTTCCATATGTTTAACAAGTGTATCAATCGCTTCTTTCCCAAAATCCTTTTCTCCACCTCTCCCCAAGGAGTAGGCCTCATCAATAAAAAGAATGCCACCTATTGCCTTCTTAATTAGGTCACGCGTCTTTTGGGCCGTATGACCAATATATTCGCCGACTAAATCCGCTCGTTCCGCTTCAATCAAATGCCCTTTAGTAAGAACATTCATCTTCTGAAATAATTTTCCAATCAATCGTGCAACCGTAGTCTTTCCTGTTCCTGGATTCCCTTTAAACATCATGTGAAGCGCTTGTCGCCCGGTCTTCAGCCCCCTCGACTCACGCTGCTTGTTTATGTAAATCCAAGCGTATATTTCCTTAATCATGCGTTTCATTTCTTCCATGCCAACTAATGCTTTCAGTTCGTCTTCTATTTCCTTTAGAGCCACGTGCTGGTGTGGAATTTCCTGAACCAGCACCTCTTTGACCGGCAAATCTTTTTGTAATGATTTTCTGTTTTCTGCATTAAAAACGATGTTGATTTGCCCGTTATTTTTCATACGGATCGGTTGTTCCAATGTCTCCACCTCTCCATCTAGGACCCTGGTCTTATCAAAAATGATAAATCACTTTCCCTTAAATTACCCAGACAGCGTTCATGTCTATAAAAGTCTTTTCGACAGGGTTATTTCCATCTCTTCAATCCTTTTATTCCCTTGTCATTTCCTGCGCTTTCCCGAGAAAGAAATCTTCCCTACTTATGTATATTCAAAACCAAGAAGTAAAATTATCGAATCCGTGAAAAAGATACAAGCTCTAAACACAAAAAACAGACCCCTATTAACGGGGCCTGTCATTTTCACGATCATGTATAGGGTTATTCCTTCACTTCGTAATCAATTTGGACATTACGCTGTGGAGCAAATGTAGATATAGCATGTTTGTAGACCAATTGTTGCTTACCTTCCGATTCGAATAATACGGTAAAATTATCAAACCCTTTAACCTGGCCCCTGATTTGGAAACCGTTTAATAAGAATACTGTCACATACGTACCATCTTTGCGTAATTGATTAAGAAATTGATCTTGAATATTTACGGATTGCTTCATGATTTAGTCCTCCTCTTTTCTCTCTAAATTTATGTATTCGCCTTCATCGAAAAGCTTTCCTGCTACAAACCCAGATATTTCATTTATTTTTTTTGTAAAACCTTCGATGTCCGTCATATTAAACCAGATTACATCCATTTTATTTCGGAACCAAGTTAATTGACGTTTCGCATATCGGCGCGAGTTTTGCTTCAAAGAATCGATTGCTTCGTCTATCGAAGCCCGGTCTTCAAAATAGTCATAAATCTCTTTATAACCAATAGCCTGTATCGATTGGCAATCTCTCAATCCCCGATCATGAAAAGATTGAACTTCATCAAATAACCCTTCTTGCACCATTCCATCAACTCGCTGGTCAATTCGTTGGTATAATTGGTCCCGATCCATCGTTAAACCTATTATGCATGTATCGTATTTCATTTCTGTCGGTTGTTGATTCATCTGGTCACTCATCGTTTTGCCTGTACAATGAAAAATCTCAAGTGCACGAATTACCCTTCTTACATTATTAGGATGTATTCTTTTAGCACTTTCCGGGTCCACATTCCGTAATTGATCAAAAACAGGTTCAATCCCCTCTTCTTTTACCTGTTTTTCCAGTCGTTCCCGATAAAGAGGGTCGGAAGGTGCTTCAGAGAAATGATAATCATAAATAACCGATTGTATGTATAGACCTGTTCCTCCTACAATAATCGGAAGTTTTCCCCTGCTCTGAATATCCTCGATGCAAGCATTAGCCCGCTTCTGAAACTCAGCTGCACTGAATGGTTCATCTGGTTCCTTAATATCAAGTAGATAATGGGGAACCCCTTCCATTTCTTCTTCTTTGATCTTCGCAGTCCCAATATCCATTCCCTTATACACCTGCATGGAATCTCCACTGATTATTTCTCCATTAAAACGTTTAGCCATCTCAATGCTCAGTTTCGTCTTACCTACAGCCGTCGGTCCAATTATGACAAGAAGTTTTCCCTTTTGTTGTTTCAACATTCATTATTCACTGCCTTATATGATTTTTTTTTATCTTATCACAAAACCCCACAAAAGCAGTTAAACATCTAACCATTATGTCCATTCCTTATTTATTTATTCTCATTATTGGCCGGAAGTGTTCAATTCTCATTTCTCACTTCATAATTTTTTATACAAGTTGCTTTTCTCTTTAAAAAAGCCACGTTGATGAAAAGATAAGAGCCCGGAAATTACATAATGCGTCCTCAACGAATTGGATCCTGGCCTATTTTCCTTATTACATATGGACTGGGACAGGATGATTCAGCTTTCCTTCCATACACGGCATTAGAGTTCAGTACAAGTTAAAAATATCCCCAGAGCTTTTCATCCCCGTTGAAAGCGAGGGGGTCACCTTGACTACAACGAGAAAAATTGACCACTATTGTAAAAAGTATTGTTTCTTCTATAGTAAAGTACTCCTGTCCTTATCGATTCATTCGAAACGTTTATTGATATATGTTTATTAAAGTTAAAGCTATGTTAAAGGTTAATGGTAATTTTATATAATAAAAGGGAATTCCATATTTTCTTGGAGTTCCCTTTTTCAATTAAAGCCCCTGATTATAGTTATGTCTTCAAATCAGTTCTTCTAATTTTTGATATTCTGTTTTAAAAAACGCATTTCTCACACGAATCGTGTAAACCAAGACAATAATTGAAAAAATCACATTACCGAAAAATGGCTGTTGAGGTTGATTAGACAGTAGTAAGGAACTTATTATGCCGAAAAGAACAGAATAAACAATCATTACCCAAAAGCCCCATTCTTTCATTTTCATATACCCATAAACCATTCCTAATGAAATGATTGCCAACAATACTCTCATTAGTCTTTCAGGCACAATCGGTATTCCAAATCTATCAGCGATACCAATTGAATTAGCATCAGCATTATAAAAAATGGCTGTAAACAATAAAGCAATCGCACCAAAAATATAAAAATAACTAATTATTGAAACTCCTAAAGGTCTCGTCAATAGTCCCCCTCCTCGCCATTCTTAACAACTCATTCTCGCTCTTTTCATTACATTATAGAGTAAAAGTTCATTTTTTCCAAATATCAACAGATTTATTCAACACAGCCAAAATTAAAAAGCATGAGTCCAGTACAAATACCGAACTCATGCTCAACAGGATGCCTAGAAATAACCATGTCTTACTTTTGGGGTCATTTCACAACCAATCTATTCATCTATAGCCATAAAAAAGATCATTCTGCAGGTATCAAGACTATTATACTCGTTTCTATTTCATTCGAATCCACAAAAATCTCTCCGTTATATCTTCTCACTAAATCCTTAACGATAAATAAGCCTTGCCCACGGTCTTTTCCCTTTTCTTTCTTTTTGGTGGAATATCCACTTCTGAAGATATTTTCTTGATCTACCAAGCTAATCATAGGTCCTGAATTCTTAACGGCAAACATATAGTTTCCTTCCTCGGTTTTACAAGTAATATTCATACGGCGGTCTTGCTCAGGCAATTCAATGGTAGCTTCTATGGCATTATCTATTACATTCGATAATAATTTAATTAGATCTGTCGTTTTTATAGTATCAAATGAGTCAGGAGAAATATCAAGCGTGATGTCGATATTATAATTTTGAGCAGACAGCCTTTTGGTTTCCAAAAGGACGGACAACCCTGGATGGGTTACATCCAATTCCATGGACTCTATTGAATGTACTTCTTTAGAAAGACTGGTTAAATACTCCAAAGCTTTGGCACTCTCCCCTAGCTTTAAGAGTCCGTGTGCAACTTGAACGTGATTGGAAAAGTCATGCCTTAGGGAACGTACAGAAGCGATAAGTGATTGAAATTCCGTCCGATAAGTATCTTCCGTATCAACGACTTCTCGTTTCATCTCTTTTCGATACCATTTTTGTATCAATATAAAAGCAATAGCCAGGATAATAACAAATGCACCAGAATAAATAAGGTTAAAGATGCTGCTTTTAATAACCTTATCGCTTATCGCATGAATGGATTCTGCACTCACATCTATGCTCAAGGCACCTATAACTGTACCGTTTTCATCTTTTATCGGCACTCCAACTGTCATATATTCTCCATAAACAGGATCATTAAGGATATCAGTGATGAAGGTTCTCCCCTCATATGCCCTTCTGACCTGTTTTGCCGGGACAGTACAAGGCACTCCAATTGCTATATCTTCATCTTTGAATTCTTCAGGAAGACTTGCAATCATGACTTTTGATTTTATTGGGTTGTCCACTTCTAGGGTATATACATGAAGGGCCCCAATATTTTCACGTGCCTGTTCTAAGTAGTTTTGGATATCCTCATATTCTCGGTTCTTTACTCGGGTTTCAAGAAAATGTGTATATGCTTCTTTATCCAGCGAATTAGAAATAGATTTCGCGGATATCACACTCTGATTGGCCATAGATCTTTGAACAGAATGTTGAATACTCAAATAAGAAGTAAACATATTTAAAAGAACAAATGCAAGTAACAAAAGGAATATAAATATAAGGAATATTTTAACCTTTTTATTTCTCATAAAATTTGATATACCCCATCTCTGGAAGTTAAAAGTTTTCAAGCCACTATAATTTTACTATAAATAGAAGGAAAGAAATATAGTAAACTCGTATTGTTTCTGTATTTATAGGTATATTTAATCACACTATACTCGGATAATAAAATGTCTTAATATTCTAATCATTTTTCCAAGAACATTGGTCTAATTTATAAAGCTGGAGACCAAAATTAATTTGATGGGAAAACAAGATGTGACCAGAGAATCACAACCCATTTGACCTATTTTAGTGCCCCGTGCGTATTTTGACGGAAACCACCTTAATTCAGCATTGTACCTTCTAAACGAAAAATCCTTGAGAGGTTTTAACCAATCAAGGAGTCTAAAAACATTATTATATTTCCTCTGGAACCTTCAAGCCCTCAATAAAGGATTGAAAGGTCTCCGTCACTTTGTAAATATTTTCATCCTGGCTTGATGGATCTGCATACCATCCTTGATCCCAAAAGTAGATTCCTTGTTCATCTTCATTTTCAATTAACAGGATTTTCCCTACATAAGTATCTTTACCTATTATGATGCAATTGCTATGTAGTCCTTCTTTATGCTCTTCATGTATTTTCTGTAAGTCAAGCTGTTCATTATCAATATCTAAGCCATATAACACATCCAAAGACACATGCGTGTCTAATGCCTCGACATAAAACTTAGCATGTTTTACACTTGTGTTCCCTCCATTAAATTCAAGGAGGAATTGTTTATAATCAGCAGGGATTTCAAATCCAATATGATGCTCAAAGTTATTAATCGCTTCCTGCGTTGCTTTTCCATATCCTGTGATATTGCTCATCTTATCAACTCCATTTTTTATTATATAACCTAAACGACCGATTGAAATAAAGCCTACCTTTAATTGATATTTAAATACCATTTTCTTGAAAAGTATTGAAAAGAAAAAGAAATATAATGTAACCAGAGGTAATTCCGGGGATATAAAATAAAACCGAACGCAGATGTCTTTTAATACAATAGATATCAAATAATTATAATCGTACAATATTTTAAGTTATTCTTATTCCGGAGGGACCATAGAATTTAAAGTTACTATCATTCCCCTTTATTTATCCTATACCACTTTCTTAAAATATATTAACATAATTTCACTAATTTTCATCAGTATTTTCTGAAAAGACCAGGGAAAATAGGAAAAATAAACCAAAATGCAAATGAGAATATACAGCGGTGACATGGTCATGATTATATGATGTCACCACTTTTCCCAGCTTACTAAAACTTATTTCTGTTTTTACCCTCATTTTCACTTATTTTATCTAACATTGTTATGGTATCTACCAAATGATTATTAAATATCTGACGTGCTATAGAAAGAAGCTCCACTATCATGGGGTCTCTCAACGAATAGACGACACGATTCCCATCTTTCCTACCTACAACAATATTTTTCCCCCGTAAAACCGTTAGCTGCTGAGAAACCGCTGAACCCTCACTACCAATAAGGTTTTGAATTTCATTTACATTTTTATCTCCTTCTGACAATAACTCAAGAATTTTAATTCTTAAGGGATGTGCAAGTGCCTTAAAAAATTCCGCTTTAAATTGTTGCATTTCAAGATTCAATGATAATTCTCCTCTTCAAAAAATTAACTAGAAAAGACCCGTCTTCTTTCCTCCATAACTTGGTGGACCCCAGTTAAAGCCGCACGCTCTCTAGAAACAAGAGAGTTTACGGCCAGACACTTTTTCAAATCCAACTGTATAAGAGCGAATTCGATTACTACTCAATTAAACTAATTCTCAACTTCATCATGTAAACCCCTTCTGATTGTTAGAAATCAGGCTGTGGTTACTTTCAGATATCAGAAAGATTTCTTTTTTATAAATGTTGAAAAAGGCTAAAGGGTAACAATCACCAGTGAATCATGCAATAACCGGGCCTGTCCAATTTCTTTGGTATGATATGTATTTCCCCAATAATAGACTGTTCAAAAGTTTGCCCTCCACCGAAATAAAGTGACCCTTACACATTATATTACAAATATGTTGACAATAAGGCATATATGTAACTACTCAGCTATTAGGATGTAACAATACTTTTCAGTTACCATTGTATCACTCATAGTGCAGTGGTTATAAATTTTAATAATCTAGATGTCCATGCACCCCTTCTTTCATGAAGGGATGATTCTAAACATTGTTTGTTTCTTCCGTCTATGAATAAAATTTATCCTCCACTTTTTATCTGGTTATTTTAGTATACTATTATTAGAATTTAAACTACTATTCAAAACATGAATTAGAAAACATATCTGGAATATATCATAAAAAAAGAGGCACATAACCAATTTTGAACTATACCCCGGATAACGGACACACATAAAAAAAGTGTCCCTTATCCGGGGTTTTTTATGTTTCAATAGATGTAATGAGTATGGACGGAGGGTTTATATGAGTAAAAATATATATACTGAATTTCAGATTAAAGAACTTGAAAAGAATCCAAATATCATGAGTGCTTCGGAGCGATCTATCTCCTATCATCCTGCATTTAAAACAAAAGCTGTTAAGGAATATAAAAAGGGGAAATCCCCCTCACAAATTTTCATTGAACAGGGATTTAATCTCGAAATAATCGGTAAAGAACAACCTAAACGTTGTTTACAGCGCTGGCGTGAGACATTCGAAAAGTTTGGTGAAGATGGGTTCCTTACGGAACGCCGTGGAAAAGGAAATACAGGACGCCCTTCTTCCAAGCCACAATCTATGGAGGATCAACTTAGGAAAGCCGAAGCCCGAATTAAATTCCTTGAAGCAGAAAATGACTTCCTAAAAAAGCTGGAAGAGTTAGAAACGCGGGCGTTGAAAAAGAAATAACTTTATCTCCAGGTGAGTATTTCTTTCTGATTGAAAGGACGATTAGGACATGAAAGCTAAAGAAGGCTGTTGCCTATCTATTCAAATTAGCTGGTGTAAGTCGAAGTGGCTACTACGATTGGTTAAAGGCAGCCTCAACCCGTGAGCTACGTGAGGAACAGGATGATTTGGATATAGAATTAATTAAAACGATATTTCTCAATAAAAAGGAAAAAGTAGGAGCGCTCCAAATCAAAATGATTATGGAAAAAGATTATTTGGCCGTCATGAATCATAAGAAAATCCGACAGTTGATGTCAAAGTATAGCCTCTTTGCAAAAATTAGAAGGGCTAATCCATATCGAAAGATGGCTAAGGCAACCAAAGAGCACCTTACTTGTCCAAACCTTCTTAATCGTGAATTCGAACAGAAGGAGCCAGGAAAAGTACTGCTTACTGACATTACCTACCTTTATTATGAAAAGGTCAAAAAGCGTATTTGTCATGTGTAAAAGATGCGGCCACAAAAGAAATCCTTACATATCATTTATCCACTTCATTAGATATGAATATCGTTTATGAAACATTAAACAAGCTAAGGCATACTATGAATAACAAGTTCCATTCGGGTGCAATTCTGCATTCTGACCAGGGATTCCATTACACCCATCCGCTATTTCAAAACAAAGTAAAGCAACTCGGGCTAACCCAATCCATGTCCCGTAAAGGGAAACTGTTGGGATAATGCGCCGATGGAAAGATTTTTTGGCCACTTTAAGGATTTAGCAGAATATAAAACTTGAGTAATTTAACGGATGTGAAGGAAGAAGTTGATCGAGTTATAGAAGAATACAATGTGTTTCGTTACCAATGGGGACTAAAAAAAATGGCCCCGGTACAATACCGGGACCACCTATTAGCCGTTTAGGCACTTTTTTATACTGTCCGAAAAGGGGGGAGTTCATTTTTGATTAAGTGCCTCTTTTTTTCTTTAATGTTCACCCTATAAATCCCCATCCATCAAAGAATGGGTTATTCTGTTTCTGGGAAGAAAATTTGCGCCGTACGTATATCAACTAAAGCGGGTAAGTCCGAGTGCAAAGCTTCCTCGAGGGAAGCTTCCAGTGCGCTTTCCGATTCTACGTACAATCCCTTCCAGCCACAAGCTTCTGCTATTTTTACGAAATCCGGATTTGTTAGACCAACGCCGACTTCATCCCCACCTTCTGCTTTAATTTTATCCCGCTCCATTTGTAAAGATTCATTATTCAATACAATGACAGTAATCTTAATGCCATACCGTTGCGCGGTAAGTAAATCCGCAAGTGTCATCTGGAGACCACCGTCCCCGACAACAGCCACTACCTGTTGATTTGGTTCGATTAATTTGGCTGCCATTGCTGCTGGCAGACCAAACCCCATTGTTCTCCAGTAACCTGAAAATAGTACCCTTTGTTTTTTTTGGCGCATGATTCTATTCATCCATACCGTTACATCCCCTGTATCGATTGCCAGAATCGCGTTTGGATTGATCGATCTTTCAATTGCACGAACGATTCTTGCGGGATGCAAAGGAGTACCCTCACTATTGCCTTCCTCCTCTAATTGAGCTGACCATTTATCTTTCGCTACCTGGCGTTGGTTCATCCACACGTCGTTTCTATCAAAATCTTTTAATCCTTCAATCAACTTGGGAATAACCTCTTCCGTCTTACCAGCAATCCCGATTTCGACTGGTATATTTTTTTCAATTTTATCGAAATTACTGTCAATCTGAATGATTCTAGCGTCGTTTGGTACATATCCTTCAGGCCACCATGTGACACCGGCAAGCAATACGACGTCCGCCTCCATGAAAATCCCTTTAGCATACGGATTTCCTCCTTCACCAATTCCTTGTAAAAGATTCGGGGAGCTGACCTCGAACGCCCCTTTTCCTCCCAGACTGGTAAGAATGCCTGCTCCCCATGTTTCCGCAAGCTTTTCAATCGCTTCTGAAGCGCCCCTAGCACCTGCTCCAGCAAGAATCATTGGTTTTCTTGCTGTTTTCATTACATCAAGAATACGATTCTTGCTTTCTTCTTCTATAAAGGAGGCACTTTTGACCAGTGTGGGTAAACGCCTTGGTTTCACTGTCGTTTTTTCCTCGAAAAAATCCTTTGGTATGGAAAGATGAGTAACTGTCCTCTGTCCAAGTGATTTTTGAGCCGCTTTTTGCATAACATCGATAATCGCATCAGGACTAGTCAAATTAGCACTGTAGGAAGCAAAAGGCTTCACTAGCTCCTGCTGATTGACATATTGCTGATAGTCCGTACCGATTTTAACACTTGGAGCCTGTCCAGTGATGGCCAGCACTGGGGCCCTATCGGAATAGGCATCACCGAGTCCATTAAGCAAGTTAGTGACTCCAGGACCCATGGTCGCGGTACACACTCCCAATTTCCCTGTTAACTTCGCCTCCGCCGAAGCCATTAAAGCAGCTACCGATTCATGCTTTACTGCAATAAATTGAATATCTTTTTGATCCGCCAGCGCGTCAATCAAACCGATTACCGTATCTCCTACAACTCCATAAATTCTTTTCACGTCCATGAGATGTAGCTGTTCAATGATTACTTTCGCTACCGTATTCTTAGAATTTCCCAACTTTCATTAACCTCTTTTCCTTCATGCATATATGATTACATGGTAAACGTTTTATTGTGAAATCTGTTATCTTCATTGTTATTTTTTACACTAATCCATGTAATTTTAAACAAATATGGTTAATATTTATATAAAAAAACTACCTGTGCAATATCAGATAGCTTATATTCATATGGATTTTTATTATACCGACATGAGAATGAATATACTAAAGAATGAGGATCGGACAAGGCACTCAACCAAAGTGGTTGAGTGCCTTGTCTCCTTTATAATTCACGATCATATTGTTTATATAATCTTATAATCATCGTAAGTAATTAATAATCTGCTCATGGACACAGTTTCTGCACGCACTCTATTCTTATCTCGACAATAAGCGATAAGAGAACTATTAGGAAGTTTTGCCGTACTATTCCATCTGTTATGTTTTTTAGAATATTTGGAGGATATTTCGATAATCTCTCCATGAATTTTTAACAATCTTCGTTTTATCAATGGCATCATCTCCAATACAGATAATTACTTATACCCTGATTTTTAAGTGTTTATTCATAGAAATAAAAACAATCTCAAAAAAATGATAAAAAGGAATTGTTTGGAATTATGTTTACGACTCTTCTATTAAAGAAGATTTTATTTTAGATTTAATATAAAATTTTCAGATAATACTTAAGAGAAATGGATCCACCCTCATACTCTCGTAAATAATCAACTTTAAAATTATATTTATATCGTAAAAATAAATTGAAATTACCAGTCGGTAGACGTATGATTAGGAGTGTTAGGATAAAGACACGTGAGTTCAGCAAGTAAAAAGGTTTTATCATAGGGAACAAATTCAGGATGGACCTCACGGAAGCTTTAACTTTTTAAGAGAGTTTAAAGGTTAAAGTTTTCTGACTTCACAATTAATGTGACTTTGCATCCTAATTAGCAAATTTAGTTCAACGCAAAGGGGAAATAGATATGGCAGATGTAGTCTCAAAATCAAAACCTGAAAACGAAACACTTAACATCTCTGCAAGCCAAGAACAAAGAGATATCCTAGATCAACTTTTAAACCCTGAAGTACAAAAATCACTGAATAATTTAGTAGAACAATTACCAAAATTAACTGAATTAGTTAATATCATGACAAAGTCTTATGATTTTGCTCAATCTGTGGCGACTGATGAAGTATTGAAAAACGATACAGTCAGTGCTATTTCAGAAATGGCAACTCCAGTTGTTTCTTCTGTTAAAGGCCTTGCTGCCAATGCAATTGAAGCAAAAGATCGTGCTGAAGAAAGCACGGAAGTCATTGGTCTTTTTGGCTTATTACGTATGATGAAAGATCCACAAGCACAAAAGCTTTTCCGTTTCGCCAGTGCTTTCCTTGAAATCTCTGCAGAACGTAATAACCAAAAATAATTCTATAATATCATTCAACCAGTTAGGACGGGGGATTAATAAATGTCAAAACAAATCGTCATCTTAGGTGCAGGATACGGCGGATTACTATCTGCATTGACTGTTCGAAAATATCTAAATAAAGATGAAGCACAAGTTACAGTAGTTAACCAATACCCAACACATCAAATTATCACAGAACTTCATCGTCTTGCAGGAGGATCCGCTTCCGAACAAGCTGTGGCTATTCCATTAGAAAAACTTTTCAAAGGAAAAGACATCGATCTTGTCATCTCAAAAGCAGAATCTTTCTCAGTAGATAAAAAACAAGTGAAACTTGCTAATGGTTCTACTCTTACTTATGATGCTTTAGTTGTTGCTTTAGGAAGCCAAACAGGATTCTTCGGCATTCCAGGACTTGAAGAAAACAGCATGGTATTAAAATCTGTACATGATGCAAACAAAATATACAAACATATCGAAGATCGCATTCGTGAATATTCTGTTACTAAAAATGAAGCGGATGCTACAATCGTAATTGGCGGCGGCGGATTAACTGGCGTGGAATTAATCGGTGAAATCGTAGACCACTTCCCTAAAATTGCTAAGCAATTCGGAGTGGATTACAAAGACTTGAAAATCAAGCTTATTGAAGCAGGTCCAAAAATTCTTCCAGTCTTACCTGATCACTTAATTGAACGTGCCATGACAAGTCTACAAGCACGTGGTGTTGAATTCTTAACTAGCCTTCCTGTAACAGGTGTTAAAGGAAATGTTATCGAATTGAAAGACGGACAAACAATTACGGCTAATACACTTGTTTGGACAGGTGGCGTTGCTGCTCTTCCTATCGTTGGTGAATCAGGCCTTGAAGTTGATCGCGGTAAAGCAACAGTCAATGAATACCTTCAATCTAAATCTCATAATGACGTATTCGTTGTCGGTGATAGTGCTGTCGCATTCCCTCCAGAAGGTGGCCGTCCATACGCACCTACTGCACAAAACGCTTGGCAAATGGGAGAACTAGTCGGTTACAACCTTTATGCAGCTTTTGAAGGCAAAAAACTAGAAGAATTCTCTCCTATCAACTCAGGAACACTTGCTAGCTTAGGACGTAAAGATGGTGTAGCTACAGTTGGAGCTAACAACACTTCACTTAAAGGCTTACCAGCAACATTAATGAAAGAAGCAAGTAACATCCGTTATTTGACTCACATTAAAGCCCTTTACAACTTGGTTTATTAAGTTCACTACTGAACTTACTTTTTTATAAAGTCTGTAAAGATAATAGCCAGTTCCTCTCTAAAGAGAGGAACTGGCTATTTAAGTTTTCTTGGTTTATGGAAAAGTCAATCCTTATTCTAGGTTAATAGTTCCCATCTTACGTACAGCCTCATTTTAGAATTCTCCTGTTTCTCCCTTATCATTTCTATGGATTTTTCCAAAAGGGGCCTCTTCCATTAGGGTTTATTCAACAGTTCAATTGATAGATTACAAATCTCTCATAGAAATCACGCTCGGATAATTGAGGAAGCAGTATTTCTTCCTTCCATTCAAACCCCGTTTGATTCTCTAGGAAAAAGATGTAATCCTCTGACCCGTAAAAGAGTATCAATTCGATTTGGCGTGGGTGTTTTTCGAAGGAAAGTAAGATATGATTGATGATTTTCATGAAGATTTGTACCGAAAATGGATTAAAGAAATAAAAGCGATTGTCCCGGAAATCAATCATATATTCTTCTGCCAGACAGCAATGAAATTCAATACTGTTATCGTACGTTTTTACTTTCTTCATATGATTTTTACGATTTTCAACCGCCTCTAGATAGAAATCTTCATTCATCTCAACACCCACAACAGAGGCATGAAACAAGTGGGAAATATAGAAATTCAATCTCCCTTTTCCACAACCGAAATCCACGATCCGATCACTTCTTTTCAACTCATAGATTTTAAATAGTTGTTCTAGTGCGCTATATGGAGTTGGTTCATATCGGTGATAATGAATAGAGTCATTGAACCCCATTTGATTTCCACTGGTCTTGATATTAAGTAATTCATCATAGTCATTCTCTTTCATTTCAGTGCACCTGCTCACAAATATTTATCCATATTCCAACCGTTAATAGAACATTTTAAAGATGGTATGGATACCTTTCTACGCTTAAAAAGCACCCTCAGCCAAGCGAAAGAATTCTTTTCATGACTGTGACTTAGCTAGATAGTCATTGAAATCTGAAATACTGGGGTTGGCCATATAGTGACCGCCCTCCACTTGTATCGTCTGTCCTGTAATGAATTTCGACTCATCCGATGCAAGGAATAGGACCGTATATCCGATATCATCAGCTTCGCCATGGTATGGTAAGGCATTAAACTTTGCGAATATATCGAGTACAGCCTGTGGCATATTATTTTGGGCGGCCGGTGTTAAAATCAGGCCTGGCGCCACCCCGTTACACCGAATATGATCTTTACCATATTGGCTTGCGATATAGCGAGTCAAGTTCACGACAGCTGCTTTAGACGCCCCATAGGCTGATCTTGTAGAATCCCCTGTAAGACCTGCCATGGAAGCTGTATTAATTATCGAACCACCACCAGCTTTAATCATGTGCGGAATGGCAAATCTACTACCCAATAACACACTTTTCAAGTTTACGTTCATAAGCCGGTCCCACTCATCCAAATCAAGGTTCACGACATCCAGATCTTTATGTAAATTCGTTAATCCTACATTATTAACCAGTACCGTTATGGTACCAAATGACTCAACGGTCGTTTCTATTGCATTCCTGATTGATTCTTCCTTTCCGGCATCCAGGAATATACCAATTGCTTCTCCCCCCTGATTTTTAATCATTTCGGCCGCATCCTTAGCTTCTTTTTCATTTAAATCGGCAATTACTACCTTGGCACCTTCCTTGGCCATCAACACCGATGCCGATAGACCGATACCGGATGCTCCACCCGTTACTAATGCTACCTTACCTTGTACTCTTCCCACTCTTCATCCCCCTCTATTCTTATACTAGTAAACAACCTACTTTATTACTCCCTTCCATAATAAAGTAGGTTGTTTTTCTTTTCAAATCAAACTGTTATGGAATTAACTGATATCATTGCAAAGATAAACAAACAAGCTGAAGCACATATTACATGCTTCAGCTTGTTTGTTATTTTCATTCTTCCCAAGTAATCCATTCATGAACCTCAAGGATTTCCAAAAACTTCACTAGGCGTGGTAAGGACGGCTCGGCCTCTTCCCCAAAATGTTCAATCATTGCTTCCGAAATCTCATGGACATTCTTGCGATGGTCCATTTGCTCAATGGCAAATCTACCGAACTTATCGAGCTTTATTTTGCGAAATGCTCGTTGCTTAAAGAAACGAATCGTCAGTCTCTCGACAAAGTTAGTTCTCTGGATTATCAAGAGGCCGGTATCCGATGAAGAATCACATTCAAAGGTGACACGACTTTCCAAAAGAGGAACCATTGTTAGTAGGTTTCTCTTTGATTTTTGTTTACGAAACATCTTCTTTATTCCTTTTGCTAGATACATACCAAAGCACTCCAGCTAAAGCAAGGAATAATAAGAATGGTATCAGATTGCTAGCCAACACTGCTACAGCAGGAACTTGAACTCCCACTGCGATTAAAATTGCAATAAGCACTCCAATCAATGATTCACCGGCGATTAAACCGGACGCGAACAATGTACCTCTATCCACTCTTGCTTTACGTGCTTCTTTAGATTTTGCAAAACGTTCAACGAAGTAACGTACAAAACCACCAATCATAATTGGCGCACTCGTATGAACTGGCAAGTAAATACCCACAGCCACACTAAGTGAATTCAATCCGAAGAATTCTAACGTAATGGCAATAGCTGTTCCAATGAAGATAAGAGTCCATGGTAAGTCTCCTCCAAGAACACCTTCAGCAAGAATTTTCATCAAGGCCGCTTTTGGTGCTGGAAGTTCTGCCGAACCCATTGTATAAGCATTATCCATTAAAACAAGGGTAAAGCCGATGACAGCGGCAGAGGCAACGACACCTATCATCATTGCAATCTGTTGTTTCCATGGTGTACCACCGACGATGTAACCGGTTTTCAAATCTTGCGAAACGTCCCCTGACACTGCAAGTGCCGTACAAACGATTGCAGCAACCGTGACTACAGCTATCATACCATCCATGCCAGTGAAGCCTGTTGCCTTATAGATAAGAGCGACAATAAGTAATGTTGCAATGGTCATTCCTGATGTTGGTGAGGAAGAACTTCCGACAATCCCAACGATCCTCGAAGCAACCGTTACGAATAAGAAACCAAAGATACCGATCGCAATGGCCCCGATGATTCCTACTTCCGTTACAGGAGCAAAGGCAATAATTAAAAGAACGACGATCATTCCCAACCACACGAATTTAGCTGGAATATCTTTTTCAGTACGGATTGTACCTGCCTTAAGCTGACCTTTATTCGCTTGTACGCCTCTAATGGTTGCAAAAGCTGAACTGAATAGAGTCGGCAATGTTTTAATCAGTGTGATCAGACCACCAGTCGCAACTGCTCCAGCTCCGATATAACGGATATAGTTATCCCAAATTCCCCAAGCATCCAATTCACTGATTGGTACTTCAGATGGGAATATTGGTGTAGTGCTACCGCTACCGAAGAAACTGATTGCTGGTATGAGAACGATCCAGGCTAATAGACCTCCACCAATCATTTGTCCGGCAACACGTGGCCCGATGATATAACCGACACCTAATAGAGAAGGAAATGCATCAAGGCCCACTACTGCATTTTTGAAACCAGTGATGCCCGTTTCCACTTCCGTTTTGAAAAGCTTAAATCCATCTCCAAGTGCCTTAACCGCGCCACCGATCACTAAACCGATTCCAATTAATTTAGCACTTGATCCACCTTTTTCACCTGATTTCAGTACTTCAGCACATGCCGTACCTTCAGGGTAAGGTAATGTTTCATGCTCCTTTACAATTAAAAGCTGACGAAGGGGTACCATCATGAAGACCCCAAGGAATCCACCAGTTAAAACGATGAAAAGGATTAACGCTTGACTAACATCCATTCCCCACATAAATAATGCTGGAATAGTAAAAACAGCTCCGGCACCAATGGCCTCACCTGCTGTTGTCATCGTTTGCACAATATTGTTTTCTAAGATCGAATCTCGACGGAAAACCCCTCTCAGGATTGCCATAGAAATGACTGCCGCAGGAATTGAAGCGGAAACAGTCAACCCGATAAGGAGACCTAAGTATGCATTAGCTGCTCCAAATACAATTGCAAGGATAATACCAAGAATAATTGCAGTTACAGTTAATTCGGGTAAAGATTTTGAAGCAGACACGTATGGAACGAATTTGCTTTCTTTTGAATTGTTCGACAATTTAGACACTTCCCATATCTATTTAACTTTAAAATTACAGGAATTATTATATCACTGTAATTTCTAAACATGCAATGGGAAAATTCTGCTTATTCTTAAATAAGATAATAGGGAAAATTCAGTTAAATTTTATTTTTCCAGAATATTGATTTATACGAACTGAATTTCTAGTAGCACTCTTTAAAATAGGTTTTGGAACATCTGATGAAAACTCCACATATCCTGCACAGACAAATAACATAATAAAGGAAGGAAGGAATCATTTATGGATTATACATCACCTGCTACTCAATTTTCCTTTGATGTAAATAAAAGCACTCTCGTAAAAAAGGATAACCTAAACTATATAAACGTACTGGGCATTTCACAGTTGAATACACTGGATAACACCTCTTTACTCGATATTTTTTTAAGTGCCAATAATATTATCGAACCACATTACCACCAAAATGCCGCTGAGCTGGTATATTGCATTTCAGGAGCCGCTACAGTTTCCCTACTCAATCCATTTACAAAGCTCATTCAAAATTACCCAATCACTCCCGGCCAAGTAGCCAATGTCCCTCAAGGTTGGTGGCATTATGAAGTAGCTACTGAGGACAATACACATTTACTTGCTATTTTCAATGCACCCACACCTGAAGTCATCCTCGGTTCAGATATCTTGAAATTAACGCCAGCGGACATTATGGCCCACACATATTCCATGGATGAAGACCAGTGGAAAAATACCACTGCACCAGTTAAGCCCTCAACATTTATAGGTCCCGCCTCCTCTTTTAACAGATCCGTGAAAAACCGTGCAACTCACCAATCACATTATATAAACCAAGGGTACGTTTACCCAAACAATCCATACTACTACCAATATCCAACTAACATGCCCTATTATTTTTATTAACAGAACCAAAATTAGATATTTCCAGAATATAAAGAAAATCTTATGGCACATTGAAGTTCTTCTTTCATTATCCCTTCAAGTTCGTTTATATTTTTTCTCTTATTCAGGAACCCTTTTAATCCATCCATCCTCTATATACTTTTCTATTTAAACAGGTTAATCGTGATTATTACGCTTCTATGTACACATATATATAATTCACAAAAGATATTATTATATTAAAATATTTTAATCACTCTTTTTTCTCATAAACCATGGTAATATACATTAGGGTGATATAATAATGAAAAAAATTAAAATTTTCTTAGTTGCTGTTCTTTTTTTAACTTTATTTACAGGAACTCAATCAGCGGAAGCAGCTTCTAACGTAAAGGTACACTTTATCAATGTAGGTCAAGGCGATTCCATACTTATTCAAACCGGGAACGAAAACATATTAATCGATGCTGGTGGAAAAGGAAAAGGCGATGAGGTTGTTGCTTATTTAAAGAAACAAAAAGTTACAACTCTTAATGCCGTGGTTTCCACTCATCCGGACGCTGACCATGTAGGTGGATTAGCTTATGTTTTAAATACGCTAAAAGTAAAGGCGGTGTATGCTCCCAAAGTTTCGCACACTACACAAGCATACAAAGACTTTTTATCAGCAGTTAAGAAAAAAGGATTGAAAATCAAAACCGCTAAGACTGGTGTGCAAATCAGCACGAAAGCCAAAAATACATCATTAAAATTCTTAGCTCCAGTCAAAGATTATGCAAAGTCAGACTTGAACAACTGGAGTGCCGTCCTTTTACTTACACACAACAAAAAGACGTTCTTATTCACTGGTGACGCAGAAGAAAAGTCAGAAAAAGATATGCTTGCTAAAAAACTAATACCAAGTGTCGATGTGCTTAAAGTTGGCCATCATGGAGCAAATACCTCTACTAGTTCAGCCTTTGTAAAGAAAACCAAACCAAAATACGCTATAATTAGCGTAGGAAAAAATAGATATGGACATCCTACTTCTACCGTGATAAAACGTTTGAACTCCGTTAAAGCCCAGACCTATCGTACAGACAAATCAGGAAATATCATTTTTACTTCTACAGGTACGAAACTTACTGTAAAGACGGTGAAATAAATGGTTCAGGGAATTATTGATCGCTTCGAAGGAAAAATCGCCGTTGTGGAAATCAATGGCGGAGATATGAAGGATTTCCCGAAAAGCTCCCTTCCTAAAGGGGCCAGAGTCGGGGATATGCTAATAATCGATGGTGATAAAATTACGGTCTCTAAAGAAGGCACTAAACAGTTAAAAAAAGAAATTGATGACTTGATGGATGAATTGTTTGAAGATTAATCAGGACCACCCCCTTCTCAAACTGAGGAGGGGGTTTTCTTATGGGCCCTTAAATATCTATCCCATTATGGTATATAAAAACAGAGAACCCCTATTAAAAGGAGTTCTCTACTGTTTACATCACCCGTTTGAACATCTTCTCCATTTCATAAATGGAATAGGAGATGATGATTGGCCTTCCGTGCGGGCATGTGAATGGATCGGTTGTGTGCCTTAGTTCATCTAACAGCGCTTGTATTTCGTCATTGCGGAGATGGCGGTTTGCTTTGATGGAGGCTTTGCAACTCATCATGATAGCCGCCTCTTCACGCAGTTTTTTGATATCCACTTTTTTCATCGATAGTAATTGCTCGATCATGTCTTCAAGGATTTCCTGTTCAATTCCTTTAGGGAACCATTGCGGATGGGAACGGACAATAAAAGCATTATGGCCGAATTCCTCTAGAAAGACGCCTACTTTTTCTAGTTCAGTCCTGTATTCATTTATGCGAATGGATTGATCAGTCGAGAATTCTAACGTAATCGGAACGAGCATATCCTGTAGCTCGTTTTCGACACGGCCGACCTTTTCTTTGAAGTATTCATATTTAATCCGTTCCTGTGCAGCATGCTGATCGATGATATATAAACCTTTTTCATTTTGAGCAAAAATATACGTCCCATGCATTTGTCCGATTGGATACATGGGTGGTATTCGGCTTGTTGATTCATCCTCTTCGACTTCCTCTTCAATCTCCTCGACTGTATACGTCGTATACCCTTCAGCTGATTCGAAGTGTGGAATTTTTTCCTCTGGAGGAAAGACAGGAATAGAGGATTCATCCATTTTTTTACTTCCTTCACTACTATATATTATCTCTCGCATGGTATCGATAGTCCGATTATCCTCGATAGGTTCTATAGTACTTTCCTGCTGCTGTTTTTCTCGTATCAACGTATTCTTCAGCAATGACGTTTCTTTTTTTGCTTCTTCGAGAACCCGTCTTCCACTTTCCACTACATGGTCTAAACTGAGCTCCGTCTGCTCGCTTCTTGGCTCTTCCTGCTTTGAAGGTGTAAAGCCGCTTGGTATTAAGGAAATTTTCTTGAAAGCTGATTTAATCGTTTCAGAAACAAGGCTGTATAATTCTTGTTCCTTGCTAAGTCGCACCTCTAATTTAGATGGGTGCACATTGACATCGACCAATATCGGATCCATTTCAATATTCAATAAAGCAATCGGGAAACGACCAATCGGCAGCAAGGTATGATATCCTTCCAAGATTGCCTTCACAAGGACGTAATTTTTTATGAATCTACCGTTAATCATCGTCGAAATATAATTTCGGGAAGCACGGGTAACCTCTGGCATCACGATATATCCAGTTATAGTGAAGTCAAGTGACCTTGTTTCTATCGGAATCATCTTTTTGGCAATATTCATGCCGTAAATGGCCGCCAATACTTGACGGACATCCCCATTTCCATTCGTATGCAAGATACGTTTCTCATTATGTGTTAAGCGTATCGAAATGTCCGGATGTGACAGTGCTAATCTATTGGTGACATCCGTAATGTTTCCAAGCTCGGTATGAATCGTTTTTAAATACTTTAACCGAGCCGGCGTATTGTAAAATAACTCGGAAACCGTGATGTCCGTTCCTTTTCGGCTCGATGAAGCCTCCAGTTCCCTGATGACTCCCCCTTCAAGCAGGATTCGCGTTCCCGGCCCCTCACCTGTGCTGCTTTTCATCTCAAAGTGGGATACAGATGCAATACTTGGCATCGCTTCACCACGGAATCCCAGCGTCCGAATTCGAAATAAGTCATTTTCATCTTTTATTTTACTTGTGGCATGACGTTTAAAGGCTGCTTCTACATCATCTGCCGTCATTCCATCTCCATTATCTATAATCCTTATCGAACCAAGTCCAGCCTCCACCAATTCTATTTCTATGATGGTGCTGCTGGCATCTATGGCATTTTCCACAAGTTCTTTCACGACTGAGGCAGGACGTTCAACAACTTCGCCAGCTGCTATTTTATTCGATAAAGCCTCATCGAGCTGTTTGATTTTTCCCACGTTCATCGCCTCACTTCAGTTAATTATTTCAATTTCTTTTGCAATTTATAGAGTATATTCATTGCTTCAAGCGGTGTCATTTCAAGAATATCAAGCGATTTGATGTCATCAAGTACCTTTTTTTCCTTGGGTGATGAATTTGTTTTTTCTCTAGGAGCTTCTTCCCCAAAAAAGGAAAGTTGTGACGCTTCATTGACAACCGATTCAACCTTATCCTTAGTGACGAGAGGAACTCCCATATCACGATCAGTGGCTGGCCGTGAAGGCACTTCCTTCCCATGTCCTTGTCCATTTTCATTTTCAAGTTGAGCTAAAATAGCAGAAGCCCGGTCGATTAACTGCTTAGGAAGGTCGGCAAGCTTGGCTACATGGATACCATAACTTTTATCAGCTGGACCTTCTTTTATTTTGTGAAGAAAAACGACATTCCCATTCTGTTCGATTGCACTTACATGGATGTTTTTCAGTTTAGTAAGTTCCTCTGAAAGTATCGTCAATTCATGATAGTGTGTCGAAAAGAGTGTCTTTGCGCCGATTTCTTCGTGGATGTATTCAATGATGGCCTGCGCTAGTGCCATACCATCGTAGGTAGAAGTTCCACGTCCTATTTCATCGAATAAAATCAGGCTATTTTCCGTTGCATTCATGATCGCGTTCTTAGCTTCGAGCATCTCGACCATGAAGGTACTTTGTCCCGAAATGAGATCATCCGCTGCGCCAATTCGAGTGAACACTTTATCGAAAATCGGCAGTTCAGCTGTTGATGCCGATACGAAACAACCGATTTGGGCCAAAATGGATGTCAACGCAATCTGACGCATATACGTACTTTTACCCGACATATTCGGTCCGGTAATCAGAAGCAATTCCCGGTCACTATCCATCAAGCAGTCATTAGGCACATACTCTTGTGATTGCAGTACTTTTTCGACAACTGGATGGCGCCCTTCTTTGAGAACAATTTTGCGATTTTCGGAAAAGATTGGCTTCACATAATGACGCTCTTCACTGATCGTTGCAAAGCATTGCAAAACGTCAAGCTCACTGACACCTTTCGCTAGCTCTTGTAAACGCGGGATATAGCTTTTCACCTGTTCACGTAAATTAAGGAATAGGTCGTATTCGAGACCGACGCTTTTCTCTTCGGCTTGTAAAATCAGGGCTTCCTTTTCTTTCAATTCAGGTGTGATATACCGTTCAGCATTGGTCAAAGTTTGTTTCCGTTCATACCGCCCCTCTTCAAGTAAATGCAAGTTGGCACGCGTCACTTCTATATAATAGCCAAACACTCGGTTATAGCCGATTTTCAATGATCGAATCCCCGTGCGTTCCCTTTCCTCCCGTTCAAGCTGGGCAATCCACGTTTTTCCGTTTCGGCTGGCGTCTCGATATGTATCCAGTTCCGAGTGGAAACCATCTTGAATGATGTTTCCTTCCTTAACGGATAACGGTGGGTTCTCCACAAGTGCCGATTCAAGCAAATCGGTCACTTCTTCGCAGGGATCCAGTTTTTCGGCAAGAGCTGCTATATCCAGGTTGGAGGCCATGGATTGGACGATTTCACGAATGATGGGCACCTGTTGAAGTGAACGTTTCAATTGGATTAAATCCCGTGCATTGACGTTCCCAAAGGCGACACGGCCCGCGAGACGCTCTAAATCATATACTTCCTTCAAGCGCTCCCGCAGATCTTGACGTTCAAAATATTGTTCCTTCAACGTTTCAACAAGATTTTGTCTTCGTTCAATTTGCACTCGATTGATGAGTGGGCGATCAATCCATTGCTTCAGCATCCGCCCGCCCATCGCTGTCTTCGTTTCATCCAAAAGCCATAATAATGACCCTTTCTTCCCTTTGGAACGTATGGTTTCCGTCAACTCCAAATTACGCTTACTATAGTAATCGATTTTCATATATTGGGACGTTTCATAGGCAAATACGGGTTGAAGATGATCAAGGCTTCTTTTTTGGGTGCGATATAAATAATTCAATAAACGAGCAGTCGTTTGAGCCTGCTTGTCCTCTTTTAACAACCGGAGCAAGGAAATGAACGACTCACTTTGTTCCAAGTTATCCTCAAGGGAAAGTGCCGCTGCTCCGCGAACCTGCAAATGCTTTTTCCATTCTTCGTTAAAATCCGTTGCAATGACAACTTCACTGGCACCAAGAATGGCGAACTCGTTTAATACTTCTTCGAAACTTTCAATCAACGTGACCTTGCTTTCACCAGTCGATAAGTCATTGTAGGCAAAGCCAAATTGCCCATCTGCAAAAGAAGTGATTGTTGCAATATAATTGTTCTCTTTTTCTCGTAGGCCTTTACTATCCATTTTGGTTCCCGGTGTAATCAGTTGGACAACTTCCCGGCGAACGACGCCTTTTGCTTGTTTAGGATCCTCCGTCTGCTCACAAATGGCCACCTTAAAGCCTTTTTCTATTAAAATATCAATATAATTAGGCGCGGAGTGATAGGGTATACCACACATAGGAATGCGGTTTTCAGTGCCACCCTCCCGGCTCGTTAACGTAATCTCAAGTTCCTGTGAGGCTTTTAAAGCGTCCTCAAAGAACATTTCATAAAAATCTCCTAAACGAAAAAATAAAAAGGCATCTTGATACTCTGCCTTGATTTTTAAATATTGTTGAATCATTGGTGTATAACCAGCCATTCTTTCAAAACCTTTCCAAACTATAATCTGTTATTCATATATGTCCTTTATTATACCATATGGGATAGCACCTTTCCCGTATTCGATATTGCAAGAATACATGTAAAATTCGCGAGTAACTCTTATCACTAACAAGTGAAATCGGCTTCTCACAAGGAGTAAAAGATCATAAACACTGATAGGTAATTAAGTTTCGACTGATTATCCCTTTTTGACTTTAACTAAAATAAAACCGGATGAAGGGAATGTCATCCGGTATTGACTATATTTATACTATTTTATTCGTCTTCAAATTCATCTAGGAAATCCGGATCTAAATCTTCGAACTCATCATCATCAAAATCTGAGCCCCAGTCATCTTCACAGCGGCCATCTGGACTTACAGCGACACAGATTTTCGTCTCGCCAACGACCTCCACAAAGAATTCTCTTTCCACATGGACAATGATCTTTTGTCCACAAGGGGAGATTACAGCTTCTAAACAATTCGGCTGTTGGACAGCTTGCGCTACGATTTCATGGTCATCTTGACAATCTGGATCACGGTATTTTAACGAAATCACGTCGGTATATTGTACTTTTTCTGTGACAACTTCCGTCTTGGAATTATGGTTATATGAATACCAAACGTTGATTTCGTAGCTGCCGTGAATTTCTACCTTTTTGCCGACTTTCTTGGCATCGTATTTATGGTTGATGATCCAACAACCTAGAATGCTAGAAGGATGATGAGCCGGGCAAATGGTGTGTGAGGACTTTGTGAATTTACGTCCCTTGGCCACCACCGCTTTAGTAATTATCTCTCTATATTGTGACATGCTAGCGAACCCTCCTCATACAGTTTCCATTCATCCTATGCGTGGTAAAAGTCTAGTGTGCGTAGAATTTTTTATATCTGAAAACTGCTGTAATGTTTAAATCTAGGTTATTTTATGCGCCAGTTTTGGGATATGTGTCACGAATGGGCGCTGTATAAGGGTTTAGGGCATAAAAAAACCCTTCTGAAGTCAGAAGGGTTTTTAAGAGATTTATGAACAGCCTCCGCCGCCGGCCTGTACCTTTGATCCAGTTTCCCCACGAAGGATATCACCTTGAGTCGATTCAATAATCAAGTCCGTCACCTTATTGGATACTTGAGAAGAGACCATTTGCAAAAGGTCATTGACATCTACTTGAGATTGCTTGAACTCTTGGACAATAGGCAATTCATCTAATTGCTTTTCAAGGGCATCGATTTTGGCTTGAACTTGTCCGTACGCTTTTTCTTTTCCATAATGTTGGAAATTCACGGCTTGTTTTTGTAAGCTCTTGATACTGGCAATCATTTCACGGATTTTTTGATTTTCATTAATATGAGCTTCCGCCCGTTTAAAGAAATCAACCTCTTCTGTGCTGGCAATCATTTGAGCCAGTTCTGCCGCTTTTGTTAAGATATCGTCTTTTGTATACTTTGTCATTTACTCCACCTCAATCGCTGTTGCTTCTTCGACCATATCCCCATTCAATGACCATGTTTTCGTATCGGTGATTTGCACCTTGACGATTTGGCCAATCGCAGATCTTGGTCCCTTGAAGTTCACAAGCTTATTTTTCGTCGTATAACCGGCTAATACATCCGGGTTTTTCTTGCTTTCACCCTCTACAAGGACTTCAACAATCTGCCCATTGTACTCTTTCATTTTCAATGCGCATGTTTCATTAACAAGTGCATTCAGGCGTTGCAAACGTTCCTTTTTAACTTCCATCGGGACATTATCCTGCATTTTTGCTGCAGGCGTTCCTTCTCGTGGAGAGTAAATATACGTATAAGCAGCATCAAATCCAACTTCTCGGTATAGAGACATCGTTTCCTCAAAATGTTCTTCCGTTTCATTTGGATAACCGACAATGATATCCGTAGTTAAGGACGCGTTAGGAATCGCTTCTCTGATTTTTCTAACAAGTTCTAAATAATGTTCGCGTGTATATTTACGGGCCATGATCTTAAGCGTTTCCGTACTTCCGGATTGAACAGGAAGATGGATATGATCCACTAAATTACCGCCTTTAGCAAGTACTTCAATCAAATGATCATCAAAATCACGGGGGTGGCTCGTAGTGAAACGGATTCGTGGGATATCGATTTTACGAATTTCTTCCATTAAATCACCGAGTCGGTACTCCATGTCCGTGAAGTCTTTTCCATATGCATTCACATTTTGACCGAGGAGAGTGACTTCCTTATAGCCCTGCGCTGCCAAATGACGCACTTCCTGAATGATGTCTTCCGGGCGGCGGCTTCTTTCTTTACCACGCGTGAAAGGCACGATACAGTATGTACAGAATTTATCACACCCATACATAATATTTACCCAGGCTTTCGTTTTCCCTTTACGAACTTTAGGGAGATTCTCAATAACGTCTCCTTCTTTGGACCAAACTTCAATCACCATCTCTTTTGAAAGATAGGCTTCATTAAGGATTTGAGGTAAACGATGGATATTATGCGTGCCAAAAATCATATCGACAAAATGATGTTTCTCAAGAATCCGTTTAACGACGGACTCTTCTTGTGACATACAACCGCAAACCCCTAGCAGTAAATCAGGTTTTTCCAATTTAAGTGATTTTAAATGTCCCAATTCCCCAAACACCTTGTTCTCCGCGTTTTCGCGAATTGCACAAGTGTTCAGTAAAATGACATTCGCCTCTTCAACCATATTGGTCGGTTGATAGCCGAGTGCCGTAAAGATACCGGCCATGACTTCTGTGTCGTGTTCATTCATTTGACAACCATATGTACGAATAAGAAATTTCTTGCCCTCTCCCATTCCACGGAATTGCTCAGGAATAGCAAAGTCATCATGATATTCAACATCTTCTTTTCCACGTTTTTTAGCATCTTTCAAGGAAGGCGAAATATAAACTGCTTGAAAGTACTTACTGTAATCCTTTTCGGATTTTTTGTCCGCTGGATTTTCAGACTGCACTTGTTGTGATTCTAATCGCTGTTTCTCGTTCATGTCAATCTCCTTTCAAAATAGTTAGTTTATTTATCATGCTAACTATTTCTGTACAGTTTACCTTATTAAATAACAAGTAAATAATTGCCTTTTATTGTGATATATCCACATTATCATAGTATAAAGCTTTTATCTGGAAGAAACAATCATTCTGTCACTCCTTAAGCATTTGTTAGAAAAATTTCACAAAATAGTAATAACATATGAAATGAATATTGCATTGGTTCTAAGATTTTCAATTTATTTTTATCGGCTAGGTCTAACGTACATTTTCACTAAATGGGACGGGGTCCTATAACATCCTGTCCGCTCTTGAATAAGATATCTCGTACAACAAAAATAATTTAGGGAGTGACTTATATGTCATATAACAAAAATAATGACGAGTACGAGTATGAGTGTCACAAGGGGCATGACAAGCACGAAAATAATAACAACAATATCGAACGAGATTTCTGTCGTGCAGTAAGAGGTTGTCAACGTCGCAATAATGATAATGACAACAATAACAAACATCACCATCATCACCATCATTACAACAACAATAATAACCATAACAACTGTAACAATAACAATAACAACAACTGTTGTTGCAGGAGAAATCGTTGCAATTTCTTTTCTTTTGGGTGCTGTAACCGCAACTTTGGAGGAAACAACTGCGGATGCAACGGTTGGTAATGCTTACTGATTAGTAGGATCGACTTAATGGCGATCTCCTAACTAGAACGCTTAGTTAACCATAAAAAAAAGGTTCACCCCAAATTTGGGGTGGACCTTTTCATGCTTACATAAATTCTTCAACAAGTTTATCGAAATGAGCTTGATCCAAAGTTAGATCCGACTTATTCAACGATTCCTCTGCATAACCAGGAATTAATTCCTGATAAGATGGACGTGAAGAATCTTGATAAATGATTCCTGTCACAAGACTATCGTGCTTCATCAATGTTTGCATGGCCTGTTCTTTATTAGTGGAATCATACCCTTCAATCGTGTTTAATTTTGTTAGGTTTTGTTTAAACCAATCATACGTATTGATTTTGTTATAAGTTACGCATGGAGAGAAAACATTGATAAAGGAGAACCCTTTATGATTGATTCCTGCTTCAATGATTGCCGTTAAGTCTTTTAGATCCGTGGAAAAGCTTTGAGCGACGAATGTTGCGCCTGCTGATAAAGCTAATTCCATAGGAGAAACTGCCCTCTCAATTGATCCTTCAGGGGTGGATTTTGTTTTAAATCCAGCAGCTGAACGAGGGGAAGTTTGACCTTTCGTTAGACCATAAATTTGGTTATCCATGACAATATACGTAATATCGATGTTACGACGAATTGCATGAATGGTATGTCCCATTCCGATTGCAAAACCATCGCCGTCCCCACCGGAAGCTATAACGGTCAATTCGCGGTTAGCCATTTTCAACCCTTGGGCAATCGGCAACGAACGACCATGTATACCATGGAAGCCATATGATTTGATGTAGCCGGAAATGCGGCCTGAACAGCCGATACCAGAAACCACAGCCAAGTTTTCTGGTTCCAATCCTACATTGGCTGCTGCACGCTGCATGGCAGCTTGGACGGAGAAATCCCCGCATCCAGGACACCAATTAGGTTTTACATCATTTCGAAACTCTTTAAACGTTGCCATATTCGAACATCTCCTTGCATTGTGTGTGAATTTCATGCGGGAGGAAAGGGTTGCCATCATATTTTAGGATGCTTTTAATTTTGTTTACATGTCCGACATTCATCTTGATAATATTAGCCAATTGTCCAGTCGCATTATTTTCAATTACTACTACTTTCTTAGCCGATTGTACTAAAGAAAGAACTTCATCCGCAGGGAATGGGTGAATCAAACGAACTTGCGCATGATTCACTTTTATTCCATCTGATTCTAAACGACCGATTGCTTCATCTATCGTTCCTCGGGTAGAGTTAAATCCTAAGATCAATAAATCAGACTCTTCGTGAGGTGCATTCTTGTATACAGGTGTATCGAACGTGTGCGCCAAATTGCTAAGCTTACGCATCCGTTTATCCATCTGTGCTACACGGTTGGCAGCTGATTCAGAAGGCTTACCTGTTTCATCATGCTCTACACCGGTTACATGGTGAATACCATTCTTCATACCTGGAAGGACTCGCGGTGACACTCCATCTTCCGTTACTTCATAACGTTTGAAATATGTTTTTTCTTGAGATCCTTCAATTTCATAATCCAAAAGTTTACCACGTCTGATTTCTACTTTACTGTAATCTAGCGGTTGCACCGTTTGTTTACCTAGTGAAAGTTGCAAATCGGATAAAATGATAACCGGACATTGATATTCCTCAGCAAGATTAAAGGCTTCAGCCGTATCATAAAAGGCTTCCTCCACTGTACTCGGGGCCATGACAATTTTCGGGATTTCCCCATGTGTACCATAAATCATTGCCATTAAATCCGATTGCTCTTGTTTCGTTGGAAGTCCCGTGGAAGGACCGCCACGTTGTGTATCTACAATAACAATCGGAGTTTCGGTGATACCAGCTAAACCGATTGCTTCCATTTTCAAGGAAAGCCCTGGGCCTGCTGAAGCCGTGATAGCACGAACGCCACCGTAATTTGCTCCGATTGCCATCGTAGCTGCTGCGATTTCATCCTCGGTCTGGATAACGGTACCACCTACTTTAGGCAGTTTCTTGATTAAATACTCCATGATTTCGGAAGCTGGCGTTATTGGGTACGCTGCCATAAAGCGACAACCACCGGCAACCGCACCTAGTGCGATTGCGTCGTTACCAATCATGAACAAACGTTTTTGACCATCCGCTTTTTCAAGTTCCATGGCTCCCACTTTTTCACCTAGCAATGTTTCCATGGATTTATAACCAGCAGTAATCGCATCCATGTTCTTTTTAACGATTTCTTCCCCTTTACGGCCGAAGATTTCATCGACTACATCGTTGAACACGGAGATTTCCATACCTAAAACAGCACAGGTAGCTCCAATTGCAACCATGTTTTTCATTAAAGAAGTGCCCAACTCAGAAGCGATTTCTGTAAATGGGACTATATATAACTCTGCCTTTGTATCTTCAGGGCAGACAGGTTTGAATTTTGCATCAGCGATAATGATGCCACCAGCGTGTAGTTCTTTATAATTGACGTCTATTGTTTCTTGGTCAAAAGCGACTAAGATGTCTAAATCATCTGAGATAGCACGAGTCTCGGTAGTACTTACACGAATTTTATTATTCGTGTGTCCACCCTTAATTCGAGATGAGAAATGACGGTAGCCATACAAGTAGTAACCTAAGCGATTGAGGGCAATACAGAAAATTTCTCCTGTACTTTCAATACCTTCACCTTGTTGTCCGCCAACTTTCCATGAAAGTTGATTGATCATGTCTTACACTCCTTTAGAACGTTCGTATATAACTGCATTAAACTGCACCTCTCTTCAGAACGTTCAATATGTATATAATCGTTCTATTGCATGAAAGGTGTACTAATCGCTTTCAATTCTATCGGTAAAATACATAAAATGCAACCTTTAGGATTTTATTTTTTATATTTTCAGAATATTCATTTTTATAGGTAAATTCAGAAATACATTTCAACCTCTGGGTGCTTACATTATCGAGGATAGTTACGTATGAAATTTTCAAAAAGGATCCCGTTTACAAAATCAGTGGAATAAAGCCTATCAAGTTCATTGATTAAATTTTGATAATCCCTATAAGAAGTCAAGTTATCAACCATCTCGTCTATGCCATCGAAATCCGATCCAAAGCCAATTTGCTTATCTCCACCTAAACTGCAAATATGCTCAATATGGTTAATGATATCTTTTATCGAAGTGGTTGCACCTTTGGATAAAAATTGCGGGACAAAAGTCACCCCAATAGTCCCATTCTTTTGTAGGAGAGCTTTTATTTGGCTGTCCTTAAGATTTCTTGGATGTGGGCATAAATGATAAGCGTTTGAATGTGAAGCTATTGGAAATGTGGCAATTTCCAGCGTGTCCCAAAAACCGGATTCCGACAAATGCGAAAGATCACACCACACCGCTTGTTCATTCAATAATGCCACAACACCATTTCCAAATCGGGTCAATCCCGCTCCCCTTTTCTCCAATGCACCGTCAGCTACTAGATTGGCATAATTCCATGTTAATCCTACTGAAGTAACTCCAAGTTGAAGAAGGATTTTCATCTTTAATAAATCATCGCCAATGCAATCACAGCCTTCTAATGTCAGCAAAGCTCCAATTTCTCCTTCTTTAAGGGTATCGATATCCTTACGAAACCGTATGAATTTCATTTCTGGTTCGCTCAAAATTTTCTTATGAAAAATATCTATCATCGCTAAAGCAGCCTGAAACCTCATATCGGTATGGACTTGTTCAGGAATGTAAATGGCAAAGCATTGAACCTTTCCACCTGTTTCGATCAGTTGACGTTTCGTTATATGTAACTTATCACTGTCCACAAAAGAAATCTCCGGTTCAATAAACAACTTCATTAAAACATCACAATGCGCATCGAATATCATTTATTCATTCCCCTTTCTACTCTTTATATTTCGTCATGGACAAAAAAATAACCTGCTTGTCATCAGACAAACAGGGCAACTACATATGAAATTATCTTGGTTCAACGATTAGCTTGATAGCTGTACGCTCTTCGCCATCAATAAGAATATCCGTAAAGGCAGGAATACAAATCAAGTCGACTCCACTAGGTGCGACAAATCCTCTTGCGATTGCTACTGCCTTAACGGCTTGATTTAACGCACCTGCACCGATTGCTTGAATTTCCGCGGTTCCTTTTTCTCTTAGAACCCCCGCCAGTGCGCCTGCTACAGAATTAGGATTAGATTTTGCTGAAACCTTTAATATTTCCATTCCTAGTCCTCCTTGTTTTCCCTGCCGATTATAGCTTGGCTCAATAGTTATAACACTTTCCACTGCTACTATATTCAGCTAGTAAAACTTGTATGACAAAGAAAACTAGGATTGTCCAACTACCATTTACAAAAAAGGATATATTATCGGTAAATGCCCTATCCCCCATTCCACTGACAGATCTGGGAAGTAGCCTTCGTAGTATGGAAGGCCCTAATCTCTTCTTTTATGGACTGAATTCATGTTAACTAACATGCAATTGCCAAAAATAAAAATGGACAATCAGCCTTGACTGTTGTCCATTCATATCAGTTATAAAAAGGGTTATCTTCGTTAATCAGAATTCGCTCAATTTTTAATGCTTTACCGGACTTACTATCAATATCTATCAATACACCACTTAATAGGGTACGGCCAGACTTTGGCACTTCAAATCGAACTGGTAGGCCTGTCAAGAACTTATGGATAACATTCTCCCTCCCCATACCTAGAATGCCGTCATATGGGCCTGTCATCCCTACGTCTGATACATAAGCTGTTCCTTGCGGTAAAACCCGGTTATCGGCTGTTTGGACATGTGTATGGGTTCCCACCACAGCTGTTACTTTTCCATCAAGATACCAGCCCATTGCCTGTTTTTCACTTGTCGCTTCACCATGAAAGTCGACAAAAATGATTGGTGTCCTTTTTCGTGCTTCCCGGACGAGCTCCTCTGCTTTTTGGAACGGACAATCCAATGCCGGCATGAATGTACGGGCCTGCAAATTGATGATGGCAACCACCTGCTGATTTACCTTTATAAACTTCAGTCCCTCGCCAGGTGAACCCTCGGGGAAATTAGCCGGACGGACGAGATACTTCGCTTCATCTATAAAAGAAAAAATTTCTCGATTATCCCACGTATGATTCCCCATCGTCACGGCTTGAGCTCCCCAATCTAGAAAACCGCGATAAATCTTTTCGGTAATCCCCCGACCTGCTGCCGCATTTTCCCCATTAATCACTGTAATATGAGGCTGATGTTTTGCCTTAAGTTTCGGGAGATATTCTTGGACCATATCACGACCAAGTGAACCCACTACATCTCCTATAAATAACAATTTCATACCAAAATCCTTTCCTAATACATTTCACATGATTCGTTTAACTCAGGGACCCCAGTGAAGCCCATAAAAATTTATACAAAAATGAAAACGAAGTGGTTTTCACCACTTCGTTTCCAAAGCCAAATCATTTGGCATATTCTACCGCTCTTGTTTCACGGATAACCGTTACTTTTATATGACCTGGGTAATCAAGTTCCTCTTCAATCCGTTTCCGGATATCACGAGCGAGTTTATGAGCCGATAGATCATCTATTTGTTCTGGCTTCACTAGAATCCGTACTTCACGTCCGGCTTGAATCGCGAAGGATTTTTCCACTCCATCATAGGATTCGGATATCTCTTCAAGTTTTTCAAGTCTTCTAATGTAATTTTCCAGTGTTTCACTTCTTGCACCTGGCCTTGCAGCTGATAACGCATCAGCAGCCGCTACAAGCACCGAAATTATAGATGTTGGTTCTGTATCGCCATGATGTGAAGCGATGCTATTGATGACAGTTGGATGCTCTTTATACTTAGTTGCTAACTCAACACCGATTTCAACGTGACTGCCTTCAACTTCGTGATCGATTGCCTTCCCAATATCATGTAACAAACCGGCACGGCGGGCAAGTACTTCATCCTCACCAAGCTCAGCAGCCAGTAATCCTGAAAGTTGGGCCACTTCAATAGAATGCTTCAGTACGTTTTGACCATAACTTGTACGGAATTTCAAACGACCAAGGATTTTGATAAGATCTGGATGAAGCCCGTGAACACCAACTTCGAATGTTGTTTGTTCACCGATTTCACGGATATGTTCATCTACCTCACGTCTTGCCTTATCAACCATTTCTTCAATACGAGCCGGATGAATCCGTCCGTCCTGAACAAGTTTTTCAAGTGCCAAGCGTGCCGTTTCGCGTCTAATTGGATCAAATCCAGATAAAATGACTGCTTCAGGAGTATCATCAATGATAAGGTCAATACCAGTCAACGTTTCAAGTGTTCGGATATTTCGGCCTTCACGTCCGATTATTCGTCCCTTCATTTCATCATTTGGAAGATTCACTACAGAAACGGTGGTTTCTGCAACGTGATCAGCCGCACAACGCTGAATGGCTAGAGATAGAACTTCTTTCGCCTTTTTATCAGCTTCTTCTTTGGCGCGGGTATCACTTTCTTTAATCATAAGTGCTACATCATGAGCAAGCTCATTTTCTGTCCGATCTATTATGATCGATTTAGCTTCTTCACGAGTCAAACCAGAGACACGTTCAAGCTCCGTTTGCTGCTTACGTACCGTCTCGTCCACTTTGCTTTCCATCTCTTCAATATGCTGTTGTCTTTGGTTAAGAGACTCCTCTTTTTTCTCTAAAAGGCTTTCACGTTTATCCAACGTTTCATCCTTCCGATCAAGATTCTCTTCTCTTTGCAATAATCGATTTTCTTGTTTTTGTAATTCGTTCCTTCTTTCACGGGATTCCCGATCAGATTCGGAACGAACCTTATGAATTTCATCTTTTGCTTCCAACAAGGCTTCTTTTTTAAGCGCTTCCGCTTCACGTTTTGCATCCTCAAGGATATGTTCAGCAGAGCCCTTTGCCCCTGCTATTTTACTCTCAAATTTTGATTTGTGAATAAAATAACCAACAACTGCACCGACGATTAGGCCAAGCAAAGTGAAGATGATTGTCATGGGTTCCATCGTTTCACCTCCCCTTGCTATGAACTTTTACATAAAATGTTGAACTGTCGGCAAGTACATTGCACATAAATTCAATATACAGCTCTTAATTTTCAAAATTTTAGTTTGAAAAATTGTAAAATATACATATTAATTGTATAGTTGAGAATTTTTATTGTCAAGCCTTTGTCCCTTATGTATCAAGGTTTATTCAAGTTTAATTACTAGGCACAACTAATATGTATCAGTTTAACATATTAGAGGACTCTAAAACCGCTTAAATTTTTGCAATTTTTTCATTTTAATGATCTTGAGGAATATAGAAAAGGCCTAAGCATAATAAGCTTAGGTCCTTTCCCACCATCAATCAAGCAGTTCAAGATGCTCCTCTTTATCCTCTTCTGGAAGCTCAAACTCTCCATCCAGATTATAATGATCTCTAATTTTCTGTGAGATTTCTTGAGCGATATCTTTATTTTCTTTTAAGAACAATTTCGCGTTTTCCCTACCTTGTCCGACACGCTCATCATTGTATGAGTACCACGAACCACTTTTCAGGACGATATCCAGGTCTGCGCCCATATCAATGATCTCGCCTTCCTGTGAAATCCCCTGACCATACATAATATCGACTTCCGCTTGACGGAAGGGAGGAGCTACTTTATTTTTAACGACTTTAATTTTTGTTTTGTTCCCTACGACTTCATTGCCTTGTTTTAATTGTTCTGCACGACGCACTTCAAGACGAACGGTTGAATAGAACTTCAATGCGCGACCACCTGGAGTCGTCTCCGGATTCCCAAACATGATCCCAATCTTTTCACGAATCTGGTTAATGAAGATTGCAATAGTATTGGATTTATTAATAGCACCAGAGAGTTTTCTAAGGGCCTGTGACATCATACGGGCTTGAAGACCCATATGGGAATCTCCCATTTCTCCTTCGATTTCCGCTTTAGGAACAAGCGCTGCCACCGAGTCGATAACAATAATATCAACCGCACCACTTCGCACTAACGCCTCCGCAATTTCCAGAGCTTGTTCACCCGTATCAGGCTGCGAAAGAAGCAATTCATCAATATTCACACCAAGTTTTTCTGAATATGCTGGATCTAGGGCATGTTCAGCATCAATAAATGCTGCCGTCCCACCAGTTTTTTGCACTTCTGCTATTGCATGCAATGCAACAGTTGTTTTACCTGAACTTTCCGGTCCATATATCTCAATGACCCGGCCTCTTGGAAAGCCACCTACTCCTAACGCAACATCCAATGCTAAAGATCCGCTCGAGATCGTAGAGATTCTTCGATCAGACTGTTCTCCTAGTTTCATGACAGAACCTTTACCAAATTGTTTTTCAATTTGTTTTAACGCCATATCTAAAGCCGCTTGACGATCACTACTCACTTAATTTCCTCCTCTATATTCAAATAATCGGCAGTCCGATTACAGATGTTCTTACGTTAGCCATTGTTTGAGGACAAGATCAATATCTTGTCCCAAAACCTATCTTTACTATATACTCTTTTTACTATTTTGCCAAGCAAAAAGTCGAACATTCATTCGTTTTTTTCTTTTGGTTATATCTTCTTGAAAAAGTATTTTGTCTAAGTTAATTTTACCTTTTCTTCTGGAAATCTCCTAATAAAACACCTTTTTATCGAATAAACTGTTTTCTTTTTTTTCCTTAATTCTAAAAAAACAAACTCTTAAACATAAAAAAGCAGAGCCTTTTAGGGAGCTCTGCTTTTTATGTTTATAATTCCCGCAATAAATAATGACAGCCATATTTTACACTTCGAACGCGGTTTTGCTCCCTGCTTCCAGATAAATTCAACTCTTTGAAGCGGGTGTCCCCATTTCTAAAGGAAATGCCTATGAATACCGTACCGACAGGCTTACCTTCTTGTTCATCGGGCCCTGCAACGCCAGTAAAGCTAATGCCTATATCCGCATCAAACTTTTTCCAGGCATTAGAGGCCATTTCCATAGCACACTCGCCACTGACGACACCATGAACGGAAATAGTCTCTTCGCTTACGCCTAGGACATTCGCCTTTGCATCATTTGTATAGCTGACAATACCGCCTTTGAACACTTTCCCTGCCCCTGGTATCGTCGTCAACTGCTCTTGGAACATGCCGCCGGTTAGACTTTCCGCTGCTGCTATTGACAGCTTACGTACCGTTAATTCTTTAACCAGTTCTTTTATGAGCGAAGTATTATCACTTCCATAATAATACTGTCCTACCCGGCTAAGAATTTTTTTCTCCGCTGCTGTAATAAGTTCTTCACATTTTTCTTTAGACGATTCTTTAGCTGTAATCCTTAAAGTCACTTCCCCTTCCGCTGCAAGGGGGGCAATTGTTGGATTCGTTTGGTTTACAAGAAGATCTTCAATCACCGTCTCAAGCTCCGCTTCTCCTATTCCGTAGAAACGAAGTACCTTGGAATCAATTCGTTCATGCTTTTCTAGTCTTTTCATGATTGCTTCGTATCCGTGGTTCAGGAACATTGGTTCCATTTCGCTTGGTGGACCCGGAAGGAGCATATATGTAATTCCCGATTTAGACAAGACCATTCCCGGAGCCATGCCATGATCGTTCGCTAAAACCTCGCACCCCTCCAAGACGAGGGCCTGCTTTTTATTATTTTCCGTCATTGGACGACCACGTTTTTTAAAATACGCTTCTATGGATTGTAGTGCATCTTCATCAAAGACGAGGTTTTTCCCAATATGGCGAGAAATCGTCTCCTTCGTTAAATCATCCTTAGTTGGACCCAGACCACCAGTAAAAACAATTAAGTTAGCCCGTGATTCGGCAATTTCTATGGCTTGTTGCAGACGACGATCATTGTCACCAACAACAGTATGATAAAAAACATTGACACCCATTTCAGCAAACTGTTGCGATAAAAATCTTCCGTTTGTATTGTTGATTTGCCCTAAAAGAAGTTCAGAGCCTACTGCAATGATTTCTGCATCCATATCAACGACCCCTTCATTACTTAGAATTAATAAAAGCCTGCTTGTTTTTGACGAAATAATCGACACCGGACCATATTGTAAAGATTAACGCTATCCATAAGGTAATATTGGCAAATGGAAGCGAAATGAAAGCAAATGGCAGGTTATGAAGCAATAAGGCTGATATTGAGACTATTTGCGCCCACGTTTTAATTTTACCTAGTTGGTTGGCCGCGACCACTTCTCCAGTACCGGCTAACACCAGGCGTAAACCAGTAACGGCAAATTCCCGGCTAATAATGACGATGGCAATCCAAGACTGTCCATACATCAAATTCAAATCAACCAAAACAATTAACGCGGCCGAAACTAGTAGCTTATCGGCCAATGGATCTAAAAATTTCCCTAAATCGGTAACCAAATTATATTTTCTTGCAAAGTGACCATCGATCCAATCCGTAGTAGAAGCTATGATGAAAAGTATAGCACCTGCTAAATGTGCCACCGGCAATGTGTACTCTCCCCAAGTAAGCGTTCCCCATGAAAATGGTACGAGCATGATGATTAAAAAAACTGGAATTAGACAGATTCTTGCTACTGTAATCTTATTAGGCAGATTCAAACTTTTAACCTCCAAAATGTACGCCTGCTTTTCGGCAATGCGCTTCCATCATTGTTAAGTGGCCTTTGGCCAAGTTATCCCTATGTATAATTTTACCTCAAAATCAATTGATGTATGCCGGGTTTACTATTCCTTTTCTAAATGAAAGAGAAAAATAGTCATCTAAGAGATGACTATTCCGCTTTCGTAAATTGTATCGTAACCAATTGCGTAGTCATATCATTGGGTGAAATAGTATACTTAAGCTTTTCGCCATTCACAAATATTTCCGTTTCATTTGCTCTACCAACATTGATGACAGCTTCTTTTTCATCAGTAAAATCCATTTCCTGACTATCCTTTTCCTTGATTGCACCTTGGAAAAATAATTTACCTTCACCATTCGTAATGCCGACCCATGGTGAACCTGTAGAAGTAACTTTCAATTTAAAGGTATCGGTACCTTTCAACTCATACGTACTATTTTTACCGCTAGAACTAACAACGGATAATTCCTGCTCAGTCTCTTCTTCTTTTTCTTCTACAACTTTGTCTTTGTCATCTTTTTTGTCAGATGTATCTGCTTTTTCTTCATCCTGCTTTTTATCTACTTTATCTTTTTTTTCGTTAAACTCATTGCTTTCATTGTATCCAACCGATTCACTAGGTTTATCGTTCTTTTTATCATTGCCATCGGAATTGCTCATACTATTGGAAACCAGTATCCAAATCAATACAGCGACACCAATTACTACAATAGCTCCTAATATTTTCGGCAACATTTCTACAAATTTTGAATCTTTAGCTGGAATGGTCTTACGCGTCTTTACCCTTGAAAGCTGTTCAGGTAGTTCCTCGCTATAGACAGAAGGCACTTCACTCTTAAACTCTTCGAAGATATCTTCAGGTTCCAGACCTACTGCTTCACAATATTGCTTAATGAACGCCCGCACATAAAATTTCCCGGGCATCATGCTGTAATTTCCTTCTTCAATCCCTACGAGATACCTTTTTTGTATCTTCGTCAGTTCTTGTAAATCATCTAAGGTAAACCCTTTGGCTTCCCTTGCTTCCTTTAATCGATTACCTAACTCAGTCAAATAAAACACCTACCATTTTAAAAGTCAAAGGATCCAAATTCCGACCCTGAAAACTGATCTTTTTGGTCCACAACTTCATATGTAATTTCTTCTTCCGGATTGTTTCTTAATTCAATAATATAATCAAAGTCTTCGAGAGTATACTCGGTATTCTGAACAAAAACATCTGGATGTTCAATGACTTTGACAGCGTCTAGCCTCATTATTTCACGGATAAGCTGCCAATGTTTCTCATTGGCTCGACGGGTCGAGACAATACCGTCTAAAATAAACAAATTATCATTGTTATACTCATCCTCGATAAGTTGACTGCGAATCGTCTGCTTTAAAAGGGTTGATGACACAAACAACCATCTCTTATTTGCACAGACACTCGAAGCAACAATTGATTCAGTCTTTCCGACTCGAGGCATTCCGCGAATACCAATTAACTTATGACCATCTTGTTTAAATAGTTCGGCCATGAAGTCCACAAGTAATCCCAATTCATCACGAACAAATCTGAAAGTGTTTTTTTCATCAGCGTCACGTTGTATATAACGGCCGTGCCTTACAGCAAGCCGATCGCGTAATTTAGGCTCTCTAAGTTTAATGACCTTTATCGTATCCATCGTGTGGAGAATTGACTCGAATCTCTCTATATTGCGGCTGTCATTTGCCTGTAAAAGCAAACCTCGCCTACCTTGGTCAACACCGTTAATAGTGATGATATTAATGGAGAGCATACCGAGTAAGGATGATATGTCCCCTAATAAACCTGGACGGTTAACTTGAATTTCATATTCGAAATACCATTCTTTTTTCTCCACGATAACACTCCTTAAGCCTAGAAGCTTTTATCCAACAATCGAGTATTACTTATCCGTCATACTATTTCATATTCTTTGCTTTTTAAATGATTATTGTCTAGCTTCTATAATATAGTATTTCTTGATAAGTTAAAAGGAAAAACCCCATAAAATTCATCATTTTTCTATATGGAGAGAGGAAAATTTCATATCACAAATGCAAAGGGCCCTGTTACCTAGGTAACAGGGCCCTTTGTCTTTAGATATTACTTTGTTTCATTGTTCTCGACTAACTTGACCATCACACTTGCCATTGCCTGTTTTTCCTGATCGCTCGCAACAGACCATAGATCTGCAAGCACTTTCTCTTGGTCGTTTTGGGGCTCAACTTGCTTAGCTAGATAATCACCGATTTCGAAAGCCAAGCTATTGACAGTCTCATCGTTTAAGCCTTGTTTTTCACCCTCGTTTAGTCGATCTCCCAAGAAATTTTTCCATTGATCCCAATTGTCTAATACTGACATGAGTGGTCACCCTTTCCTTCAAAATCGTACACGTCTATTTTGTGAAGGAAACGAAAAAATTATACAACTTAAAAAAATTTATCATCAGGTGTACCATCCGCCGTTTACACCCAGGATCTGCCCAGTTATATAGGATGCCTTGTCAGATAGTAAATAGGAAACAGCTTCAGCCACTTCCTTTGAACTGCCCATCCTTCCCATTGGAATATCTCCTTTAATAATTTCCAAATCTTCAGCGCTAAAAGACTCCAGCATGGAAGTTGAAATTGCACCCGGGGCAACGGCGTTTACCCGGATCCCATTTAGTGAAACCTCTTTGCTCAGTGCCTTGATAAAGGCATTTTGACTTCCCTTAACCATTGAATACAGCACTTCACATGAAGCCCCCGTCTGACCCCAGATGGAGGTAACTGCGACAATTGCCGCCCGGTCTTGATACATAAGCTTCGGCAGCAACTCCTTTGTCAATTGAAAAGGGCTGGTCACATGCAACTGAACCATTTCATTGACAATTTGCTCATTCATATCGGATATGAGTCCATAATAGCTGTTACCACTATTTAGGACAATCGCATGAAGCGCAAAAATATTTTCCGCCAACTTTTTGTATCCATCTCCTGTTGCTAAATCTGCTTGAATTGGGATAAGTTCGACCTGAAACGGACGAAGTTGTTCTATTAACTCTTGAATTGCTTCCTCGTTGCTATTGTAATGTAAATAAAGTGAATAATTCTCCTCGGCCAGCTTTAAAGCAATTTCCCTGCCGATTCCTCCACTAGCTCCCGTAATAAGGGCAAAACGCTTCTCCACTTCCAATGCCCCCCTCTTTTTTTTATTTAGGAAGTACCTCACAAACAGTCGTCCTCTCCTCAGAGACGAGATCGTACGCGATTTGTTCAATATCTCCCATTGTTAGTTTCTCTAATACTGGTACCACATCAAATAAGTTCATCTCATTGAAAGCATAGCGCGTAAATTGATTTGCGATATATTCGGGTGAATTCAGTGAGCGTAAGAAGGAACCAATTTTTTTCTTAATTGTCCTTTGCAGACTTTCTTCACTTAACCCCGTACCTTTTTTAGAATTTTCAAGGATGTCGAGCAAAGACTTCGTTAATTTTTCAGGATTTGCCGTGTCTCCGCCAAGTAAAGCAAAGCCAAATCCCTGTTCCTGAGTATAATCATAGGAGAAAGTTTGATCAATCAAGCCCTCCTCGTATAATCGTTCATGAAGGGATGAACTTTTACCGAACAGCATTTCCAGATATATGTTCGTCGCCAACTCTCGTTTCAATAATTGTTCGCCAGTTTGATGAACATCGGTAGCCTTGATTCCAATCATTACTTTGGGTGTTTGAACATTCATTTTCAAAATGTCCTTATCCTTAGCCACTGTATCCGGTTCCTTTTCGAATTTCCGTTCGACTTCCGGCTGTTCCTGATAGTCTTTACCAGCCTGGTTTTCACGGATCAAGTTCATCGTATTCTCTACATCGACCGGCCCCACAACGAATAATAACATGTTGCTCGGATGATAAAACGTATTGTAACAATCATAAAGCATGTCTTTCGTAATATCAGCGATAGATGCAACAGTGCCTGCAATGTCTATTTTCACAGGATGTTGATGGTACATGTTCGCAATTGCACCGAAATATAAGCGCCAATCCGGATTATCATCATACATGTTAATTTCTTGTCCTATAATACCTTTTTCCTTCTCCACGGTCTTCTCGGAAAAATAAGGGTCTTGGACAAAGTCTATTAATGTCTTTAAATTCCTTTCGAATTCTGATGTACTCGAAAACAAGTAAGCGGTTCTTGTAAACGAAGTGAAGGCATTTGCTGAAGCGCCTTGCTTAGAGAATTGCTGAAACACATCGCCATCTTCTTTTTCAAATAGCTTATGCTCCAAGAAGTGGGCAATTCCATCCGGTACCCTAGTGAACTCTTCTTGATTTAATGGCTTGAAATGACTATCAACAGAACCGTATTTTGTCGTAAATGTGGCGAATGATTTGTTAAACTCTTTTTTGGGAAGAATATATACCTCTAATCCATTCTCCATTTTTTCATGATAAAGCTCTTCTTTTAGTTGAGTGAATTCAATTTTCTCCATTATTCCTGCACCTCCGTTCCAGATAGGAAGTAAATTGTATCAAGCTGAATTTTTTGACCCACTTTGATGATTTCTTCCTTTGTTGTCTGTTCCGTTTTCGCAAACCATTCATCGAGGGATATATTTTGCCCAGACAGGACATTGTGATATAGAATTTCGACTAATCCCCTAGACACATCAATGGTTTCAAGAAGCTGGTTCTTAATGACTGCTTTCGTTTGTTCCAATTCCTCTTCCGAAAAATTACCTTGTTTCATTTCCTTCATTTGTTCATGAATGATTTCTATCGCTTGTTTATAGTTTTCATTTTCGATGCCAGCCATCACCATTAGGAGGCCTTTATGACTTTCAAGTCTTGAAGCAGCGTAATAAGCCAAGCTTGCTTTCTCCCTGACATTGATGAAAAGTTTTGAGTGCGAAAAGCCTCCAAAAATCCCATTGAACAGCTGAAGAGCATAGTAGTCGGGATCACCATACGAAATATGCGTTCGATACCCCATATTTAACTTACCTTGTTTCACATCGGCATTCTCAATGATTTCTTGTTCCTTCACAACGTCTTTTCCTACAGTTCTTTGAAGTTGGGCTGGTACTCGCTCAGGGAGGGAGATATAACGCTCAGCCAATTCCTCGACTTCCGATTCATCGATATCTCCAATGACATACAGATCAATTTCATCCTCAGCCAACATTTTTTTATAATAAGTATAAAGTGATTTCGGAGTTATCGTCTCCAAGTCTTGTAAATTGCCACTTGCGTCTAGTGCATATGGCTCATCTTTGCACATTTCCTCAACAAGTCGAGTAGCAGAGTACCTCATCTTATCATCAAAGATTGACTGGATACGCTGCCTTAATGACCTAATTTCATTAGTGACAGTCTTGGCATCGAATTCCGCGCCATTTGTTTTGGGATGAAAGATGACTTCAGATAACAAGGCGAAAGCCTTTTCTAGAAGGGGCGTCGAATCACTTAGGAACTTTTCATTGACGATATCGATCGTAAAGCTTACGACTTGATATTCCCCTTTTTTAGCTACATCGACATAAAAGCCCGCTCCATATAAATCGTCTAAATAAGACCTGAGTTCGGGCGTAGTCGGATATTTACTTGTATTGCTTTGCAGTACATATGGCAATAAAGCACGGTATGTAACGGAATTCTTCTTCAAAGGTGCCTTCATTTTCAACACGAGAGTGTTTGTTTTATATTTATCCGTACGGACAATGTGCAGCTTATATCCGCTTTTTTCTGTAACTGTATCGGATGCAATAGACATGGATTAATCCTCCTCATTATGAAATTCAATCTTATTAAGTTATTGTTTGTAGATACGTTACCTTTTAAACATCTCCTTAAAATATACATGTGAAAGGAAAATTCATGCAAGTTGCAACTACTTTTTTTCCAAAACTACTTTAAACCTTTCTCACTGACAAAAAAAGGTCAGCAATGAAAACTGCTGACCGGTCAAACTTTTATCTATTTCCCTTGATGTACGGCTGACCCGATGCTTTAGGTGCATCTGCTCGACCAATGAATCCGGTTAAGGCAATGATGGTAAGCACATATGGTGCAATCAACAAATACACGGATGGAATATCTTTAAAGAATGGTAGGCTTGATCCTACAATACTCAAGCTTTGAGCCAATCCGAAAAACAGTGCGGCTCCCATTGCCCCAATTGGATGCCATTTACCAAAAATCATTGCGGCAATAGCCATGAATCCTTGACCATTAATGGTCGCATGGTTGAATTCATTGGAGAAGATGGTTGCATATATGGCCCCGCCAATTCCCCCAAAAGCACCTGAGAGAAGAACGCCTGCATAGCGAATTTTCGTTACGTTGACACCCATCGTATCAGCGGCCATAGGATGCTCCCCTACAGCACGGATTCGTAAACCGAATGGCGTTTTATAAAGGATATACCAAACGACAAACGCAATTAATATGGCTAGGTAGACAATATAATATCCATTCGAGAAAAAGATAGGTCCGATAAACGGTATATCACTTAATAACGGGACATCAATCCTCGGAAACGTTTCCGTAATCCGATCTGTTTGCCCTTTATCATAAATCAGCTTGACTAAAAACATCGTCAGCCCGACCGCTAATAAATTTATGGCGACTCCACTTACCGTTTGGTCAGCCCTGAAGGTGATCGACGCAACTGCATGGAGAATCGAGAATAACAAACCAGCCACCATAGCTGCTAAAACAGCTAGCCAAGGTGTCCAACCTCCAAACACATCGGCAAAAGTTAAATTAAATACAATCCCGGTAAAAGCACCAATGACCATTAGGCCTTCCAATCCAATATTAACGACGCCAGCCCGTTCAGAAAATACTCCGCCGAGTGCCGTGAATATAAGCGGAGCAGCTAAAGCAATCATAGATGGCACGATAATTTGTAGTATTTGATAAAAGTCCACTTATTTCACCCCTTTCTTAAACCGATTGACAATCCAACGAATAAAATAACTGGATGCTACGAAGAAAATGATCAATGCAATGACGATGTCAACAATTTCACTAGGTATGCCTGTTTCGAGCGGCATGTTCAAAGCCCCGGCCTTTAGCCCACCAAATAATAAGGCTGCAAGAACGACACCAATGGCTGTATTTGCTCCGAGTAACGCGACTGCGATTCCATCAAAGCCCATGCCTGTGAAACCGCCCTTGACGGCGGCATATCCAAACGTTCCCAATCCTTCCATAGCTCCAGCAAGTCCAGCAAACGCACCTGAAATGACCATGGAAAGAATGATATTCTTATTGACGCTCATCCCAGCATATTCGGATGCATGCTGATTAAATCCAACCGCTTTCAGCTCAAAACCCGTTTTGGTTTTTTCTAGGATGAACCACATGATGAATACACATATAATGGCCAGGACAATTCCCCAGTGCATCCGGGAATAATCGGTAATGCTTTCAAAGAATGGTGAACGAAGTGATGCAGAATCAGCAATTCTCTCTGTTTTATCCAGCTTGTCCGTCAATACGTTCCGGATTAAATAATTTGTCATATATAAGGCTGTATAATTTAGCATGATAGAAACGATTACTTCGTGTACGCGAAACTTCGCTTTTAAATAACCTGGGATGAATGCCCATAGAGCTCCTGCAACAGCCCCAGCCAAAATCGCTAAGGGCAAATGGATGATCCTAGGAAGTTCAAACGCAATACCAACCCAAACTGCAGCCAGCCAGCCTACGATTAATTGTCCTTCCACACCGATATTGAATAGACCGGTACGAAAAGCAAAAGCGACCGCTAAACCGGTCAGAATATAAGGAATGATCGTCCTGACCGATTCACCCACATAGTATGAATCACCTACAATGCCACCGATCATGGACCCATAACCGGCAACAGGATCGTATCCACTGGCAAGCATGATGATAGCCCCTACAATTAAACCAAGGATGACCGCTATCACAGGGTTTAGTAATTTAGATAAGTATTTAGATATATATTCCTTAATCTTGTCCTTCGTCATGTTGTTTTTACACCTGCTTCCGTCCGTTTACTACCCGCCATTAGAAGACCTAGTTCCTGTTCTGTCGTTTCTTTAGGACTGACAATGGCAACGATTTCTCCCTCGTATATAACGGCAATTTTATCACTCACATTCATGATCTCATCCAATTCGAATGATATGAGAAGTACCGCTTTGCCTGAATCTCGCTGTTCTATAAGGCGTTTATGAATAAATTCAATCGCTCCGACATCGAGGCCACGAGTTGGCTGAGCGGCAATCAATAAATCTGGATTTCTATCAACCTCCCTACCAATGATTGCTTTTTGCTGATTTCCTCCGGAAAGCGCCCTTGCAGGGGTATACTCACTTGGGGTACGAACATCATAGGACTTAATCAAAGAACGGGCTTTCTCGAATATTTTCTTTGAATTCAAGATACCACCTTTGGATAAAGGTTGTTGATAGTACGTTTGCAGGACAATGTTTTCTCCAATGCTATAATCAAGGACCAGTCCATGTTTATGCCGGTCTTCCGGGATATGGCCAACTCCTGATTCGGTAATCTTGCGTGGCTTAAGGTTCCGAATTTCCTTGCCGTTCAATTGAATGCTACCTGCTGTCGCTTTCCTTAAACCGGCCAATGCCTCAATTAGTTCGGATTGTCCGTTTCCATCTACACCAGCGATACCGACAATTTCTCCCGCTCGCACGGTTAAATCCAGGTTCTTGACGGCTGAAACTCCCCTGGCATCCTTAACTTCAAGTCCTTTTACATCTAGAACGATATCAGTAGGGACCCCCTCCGTTTTTTCCGTTTTAAAAAGGACTTCCCGACCAACCATTAAACTAGCTAGTTCATTAGGGTTTGTTTCACTGACCGTAACTGTCCCAATTCCCTGACCTTTTCGGATGACCGTGACCCGATCACAAACTTCCATGATTTCTTTAAGTTTGTGGGTAATTAAAATGATCGACTTTCCTTCTTTAACAAGGGCCTTCATGATGGTTATGAGCTCTTTAATCTCTTGAGGCGTCAACACGGCAGTCGGTTCATCGAATATTAGAATTTCTGCTCCACGATATAGTGTCTTTAATATTTCGACACGTTGTTGCATACCTATCGAAATATCGGCAATTTTCGCATGAGGGTCAACCCGAAGCTGATATTGCTCCGATAGTTTCCTAACTTCCTCACTCGCTTCTTTTAAATCGATTTTCCCAGCCTTGGAAGGCTCTTTTCCCAAAATGATATTTTCAGTGACAGTAAAGGGATCTACAAGCATGAAATGTTGATGAACCATCCCAATTCCTAAATCGTTTGCAATATTCGGACTAGTAATCTTATGAGGTTCTCCATTCACCCTGATTTCCCCTTGTTCTGGCTGGTAAAGACCAAACAAAACGTTCATCAATGTTGATTTCCCGGCACCATTTTCACCTAATAATGCATGGATTTCCCCTTTTTTCACTTGTAGGGTTACATTATCATTTGCGACAATTCCAGGAAACTCCTTTCGGATATTCAGCATCTCAATTACATATTCCACGTATAATCAACCCCTAAAATGAGTGTATATGATACTTAACTAGAAGATTGGTTCATCCCTTTTACTTGACCTACTTAGAAAAAACCAAATGAGAAACTATGATTTTTTCATAATCTTTCATTCGATTTTTTTATCAGTCAGCCTTTTTTGGGGGAAAAGAAGGAATGGAAAGATTTTTTCCCACTCCCTCTCAATCTTAGAGATTATAATTCTTCTTTGAATTTTTTGAACTCTTCATCTGTGCCTGGAACCACTAGGTCACCTGACTTGATTTTTGCAGTCCATTCTTCAACTGCTTTTAAAGATTCTTCAGTTACGTTATCTTTTGAGTCAGAAATACCTACACCATTCTCTTCAATACCATATTCAATGACTTTTCCGCCAGGGAATTTTCCTTCCTTAGCTTTTGTGGAAAGGTCTTTAACAGCGATATCAACACGTTTGATCATGGATGTTAATGTGATATTTTCGTCCGTTCCTGGAACGTTGCCCAACTTAACTTGATCACTATCTACACCAATTACATAAATTTCTCTCTTAGGATCTTTTTGCTTTTGTTCCACGGCTTCAGTGAATACACCTTTACCTGTACCGCCAGCAGCATGATAAATGATATCAGCGCCTGAAGCATACATAGATCCTGCAGTAGATTTACCAATATCAGCCTTATTGAAATCCCCAGCATACTTGGCTTCCACTTTTGCTTTCGGATTTACTGCCAATACACCAGCTTTAAAGCCTATTTCGAATTTTTTGATTAATTCAGATTCAACTCCGCCGATAAAACCTACTTTGTTTGTTTTCGTTTGAAGTCCAGCAATTACCCCAACTAGGAAGGAACCTTGCTGCTCTTTGAAATTAATGCTCGCTACATTCGGTTTATTTACAATCGTGTCAACGATAGCAAATTGTGAATCTGGACGTTGGTCAGCTACTTCCTCAACGGACTCAGCCAAAAGGAAACCAATCGCATAGATAAGACTGTAATCTTCACGGACAAGCGTGTTCAAGTTCTTTGCATAGTCAGCATCCGATTTTGATTGAAGGTAATTATAGCCGTCCTTACCTTTTTCCAAACTATTTTCTTTTCCGAACTCCTGAAGTCCTACCCAAGCGGATTGGTTGAATGATTCATCATCAACCCCACCAGTATCGGTAACCATTGCTACTGTAAAATTATCTTTCTTTTCTTTTCCAGTAGAAGATTCTTTATTATCATCCTCTGAATTACCACAAGCCCCCAATAATGTACCAGCAGCAAGAACAAGCGAAAGAGCTAGACCCAATTTACGCTTTTTCATTTTTTTTCCTCCTAAGATAGATGGTTCAGCAGAAATGTTCTGAAAAGTCATTCATGTTTACGTTTTCAATAATCGGTAAAAAATTACGATTTAACGATTCCTCAAAATTGGAACAATCGCTTGCATTCATCCGTATGTAAGGAAGAAGGCCTAAACACGTTTCCGAAGGACATGAAAACTAAACATATTGGCTTTAAAGTAGTTAACAGAATACAAGATAGGCTGGTCCCAGTCATCGAGATGCATCTGCTTTAGAACGAGTAGCGCAGCTTCAGGCGTGCATTTAAGGATAGGAGAAACCTTATCATGGTATCCGATTGGCTCAATTTCAGCTACGGCATGTGTAATTTTCCTATCGGCATCCTTTTCCAATATATCAAAAAGGGACTCATCTTTACGGTCGAAATTAACCGAGAGAATCGATTCAGGAATTTTGTCCACGCAGTAAATGACAGGATCACCATTCGCTGTTCTTACCCGTTCAATGACTACGATACGTTCATCCGATGTACATGAAAACCTCGAAATATCCTCTTCTGTTGGTTCTTGTGTCGTCGAACTTAAGAAAATCGTCCCCGGCTTCATCCCTGCCTCCTCAATCATGTTCGTGACACTTTTTAGCTGCTCGATACCTGAAGTGAACCGCGGCTTAGGATTAACAAAGGTTCCGACTCCATGGCGGCGAATAATGATGTTTTCTTCTTCTAAAATTCGCAGTGCTTCACGAAGCGTAGCTCTACTCACTCCTAGCTTTTTTGCAAGGATGAATTCGGAAGGGAATTTTTCATTCTCCTTATACACTCCAGACTCAATATCTTGCTTCAGGTAATCAATAACCTGCAAATATAAATGTCGACTATCTGATTTAATAGACATACAGTCTCCCCCAGCTTGTTTCTTAAGACATCAGACATCTGATGTTGAATCATTCCTACTAATCGAAAATAATATAACATTTTTTCAATTATAAATATATAGTGTTTTTCTAATTAACTGAAAATAATTTAGGATAATATACCCCCGAAATTCTTTTCACATAGTAAAAACGTTGCAAATCTTGCGATTATTCGACTTAATCAAATAAATTTTCATCTGCAAAATTCTTATCGGGAAAATGATCTAGCTTTCTTTCCAAGAATCTGTTTTCATGTATAATAGACATTATCTTCTTTGAAGGGATGATTGAATTATGTTAAACATTACAGAATATACAGTTGAAAAATTGACCGACCCATTCGGAATCTTATCCGGAGACCGCTTTGAATATTTTTTAGATATTGAAGTACCGGAAGAGGACGAACTCTTTACAGAGAACGGTTTATATATCCGTGTTTTATTTGTATCTGAAGAACAAAATGGCAGACTAGTTAAGTATGATATTTTAGAAAAAGGCAGTGACCAGCTGTTGGACTTTGAGTTAGAGGATGAAGAAGTAGCTATGATTACTGCCTTCTGCCTAGAACATTTAGATGAAGCGACAGTCAATTAAAAAATACCGGGCAAATGCCCGGTATTTTTTAATTCTATGATAGATGTGCTTCATCGTGATCATCTTTTGTTACCAACACATTACGTGGCTTGCTTCCTTCATAGGGACCGACGATACCCCTTGCTTCCATTTCATCGATTAACCTCGCGGCGCGGGTATATCCAATCCTGAAACGGCGCTGCAGCATCGAAACTGAAGCCGTCTGCATTTCGGTAATTAAGGATACAGCTTCCCCATATAAACTATCCTCGACTTCACCGCTTGAAGTCTCCGGTATTTCATCAGGTATCATTTCTTCATTATACTGAGCCTTCTGTTGTGAAATAACGTAATTGACTACTTCCTCAACTTCATGATCGGATAAGAAAGCTCCTTGAACTCGAATCGGTTTGGAAGATCCTACAGGTAAAAACAGCATGTCTCCACGGCCTAGCAGTTTTTCTGCGCCTCCCATATCCAATATCGTCCTTGAATCAGTCGATGATGATACACTAAAAGCAATTCTGGAGGGAATATTTGCCTTGATGACACCCGTAATTACATCTACAGACGGTCGCTGAGTGGCAATGATTAAGTGAATGCCTGCTGCCCTTGCCATCTGCGCAAGACGTGTGATGGCATCCTCCACATCATTTGAAGCCACCATCATCAAATCTGCCAGCTCATCGACAATGACCACAATATAGGGCAAGAGCGGCTGTTTGGAATCTTCCTCACTATTAAAACGGTTAACGTAATCATTGTAGCCTTCAATATTTCGCGTCCCCGTGTGCGAAAAGAGCTCATAGCGACGTTCCATTTCACTCACCACTTTTTGCAGGGCTTGGGCCGCTTTTTTAGGATTAGTCACGACTGGTGCAAGTAAATGGGGAATTCCATTATAGACATTGAGCTCTACCATTTTTGGGTCAATCATCATCATCTTCACTTCATGTGGTTTTGCCCGCATCAGGATACTTGTGATAATGCCGTTGATACAGACAGATTTACCACTGCCTGTTGCTCCTGCCACAAGTAAATGCGGCATTTTATTGAGTTCGGCTTTAACCGCTTCACCTGAAATATTCCGCCCTAGACCAATTTGCAGTTTAGCATCTGGTTTATCAACTTCTTTAGCATCCAATACTTCCCGAAGAGAAACCATGGCCACCTCAGAATTCGGCACTTCAATTCCTATTGCCGATTTCCCTGGAATGGGTGCTTCCATTCGGATATCTTTGGCTGCAAGTGCCAATGCTAAGTCATCGGAAAGACTCACTATTTTACTGACCTTTACACCTACATCTGGGTGCACTTCATATTTGGTCACAGCAGGCCCCAAATAAACCTGAGTGACTCTCGCTTTAACCCCAAAGCTCTGAAACGTTCGTTCAAGCTTTGCCGCATTTTCATGAATTAACTGATATTCTCCACTTTGATCCGTTTTCTTGGGTTGCAATAACAAAGATAGGGGTGGTAAGGTATACTCCTTATTTTCCACTTCAGTAAAATTGATGGGCGGTACGACTTCATCCTGTTCTTCATCCGCTTCAACTGGAGGAATCCTCTCAGTAGTAGCAGGCTGCTCTTCCATTTCATCACCATATGCTTTATCAGCAAAGCTTGAAATGATCCGCTCCGTCGCCATCTCTTGTGTCTCTTCTTCCTGCTGTACAGCAGGAATTTCTCCCACAGGTTCATTTTCACGTTTTTTCTTCTTCGCCGGATTTTTTTTCTTTTGTTTCTTATCGTCATTCCATGTTTTCATATCATCGGTAAAGGCCGACCACTGCTTTTTCGTAAAGCTTCCAAGGGTAACGATAAATTTTCCAAGTGTCTCGCCTAATGTCTTTCCTGTCAATAAGACGATTCCGATAATGATAAATACGAACGACACGATTTTTGATCCCGTTTCGTCAAATAAAAAATAAGAGGATGCAAATAAGACAGCGCCTATCATTCCTCCGCCAAGATCCTTGGTACTAGTCTTACCGGTCACTTCCATCCAAAATAGTTCCCACGTGTTCGATATGACACTGGGTTTTGTAAATGGACCACCTTCGGCCAATAAATTAAACAGGGTAACATGACTAAGCAGTAACATACTCGCTACAATAAAATACAAGCCAATTAATTGTCGCTTCAACAAATAAGGAATCTCTCGTTTAATCATCAAATAAAAGCCAGTTGCGATGGCCCCTAACAAAAAGAGGATATACCATTCTCCCATAAAGAAACGAACTAACAGGACTGTACCGCTCCCCACTGCACCTAATTTGGCAATGGCAATGACTGCCAGACTTATAATAGTTAGGCCAATCAATTCATATTTAAGCGATATCTTTAGTTTTTCAGTGCTTTTCTTCTTCCTTTTTTTCTTTTTCACCATAAAATCACCTGATTCTTCTTGAAACTTAATTGCCAATTCCTAGTTACGCCCAGACAAAACAAATGTTCGCTAAGCGATTATACCAAAAAAATAGGATGATGTCTTTTGATCATTTCTCCACTATGCGTATTCAAAATCCAACCAATGAATAAAGCAGCCAAAAGGGCTGCTGATTTTTTCATTAGTATATCATAATTTATCTCTCTTGGTCCTATTTTCTAGTTGCTCAGCGACTCAAAAACATTGACAACCTCACCAGGCTGTACATTGGCCTTCATGTAATCTTCAGGATTCGTACTTACAATCCGGTCAATACGAAACGAACTTCCACCCTCATGTTCTACCATGACATGGACCCCATTCACCTTCATTTCGATCATATGTGCGATTTTGTCATGATGGTGTGGGAAAATGATTTCATCAGGGACGATGGTATAAAGAGTCATTGCAGTAGCCCCTCTTCACCTTTATTAGTACTTCTTTCTTCCATGAATTCATTCAATTTCCTCATAGCCTGCCCTACTCCTCCAACACCATCAATCATGCCGACATCCACCGCTTCCACCCCAATTACATTCGTTCCGATGTCCCGTGTTAGGTTTCCTTTAGCGAACATTAAGTCTTTAAAGCTGTCTTCGGTAACATTGGAATGCCTTGTGACAAATTTAATTACCCTCTCCTGCATTTTATCTAAGTATTCAAAGGTTTGAGGTACCCCGATGACCATTCCTGTCAACCTGATTGGATGTATCGTCATGGTCGCTGTCTCGGCTATAAACGAATAATCGCAAGATACGGCAATTGGCACCCCAATGGAATGCCCTCCTCCTAATACTATGGAGACGGAGGGTTTAGATAGGGAAGCTAACATCTCGGCAATGGCTAGGCCCGCTTCCACGTCTCCTCCGACAGTATTTAGAATGACAAGCAACCCTTCAATATTAGGATTTTGTTCAATCGCTACTATTTGAGGAATCACATGCTCATACTTGGTCGTTTTATTTTGGGGAGGAAGTTGCATATGTCCTTCGATTTGACCAATAATTGTCAAACAATGAATTTTTGAGTCTTTTGAAAGTTGTGGGACATTTGTAGTTCCCAATTGCTGAATTTTCTCGATTAAGGTTGAATTTTTAGCTTCCTGACGGCCTTCATTTTCATTTGGTAATGGTGTATCCATTTATGGGCAACCCCTTTCTCTAAAGCCTATGCCTTTATTATGTCTCGAGTCTTAAACTTCATTCTTCAAGACAGGCGCACTTAAGAAAAGAAGGGAAGGATCCATACAGGGTACTTAAGTCGAATTCGAATGAATGACAAAAAAGGCAGACAGGTTGATTCAACAACATGTCTGCCTTTTTTATAAAATTTCCTTTTTTAGTATTCCATGATGATAGGTAAAATCATCGGGCGGCGCTTTGTTTTTTCATAGAAGAATTGATTTAAAGCATCACGCATTTCCTGTTTTAGCGTAGACCAATCGAAAGGCTGACGCGAACCGTTCTTCTTCACGATTTCACTGACAATACCCGTTGCTTCCGCCATCATCTTTTCGGATTCACGCACATATACGAATCCACGAGAGATGATTTCCGGACCTGCGGCAATGCTCTTATCTTGTCGATTCAATGTGACGACGACGATCAATATACCATCTTGTGATAATAAACGGCGATCACGGAGAACGATATTCCCCACATCTCCCACACCACTGCCATCAATTAAAATATTACCTGCAGTTACTTTTCCGGAAAGGGCAATCTTATCGCCATTCATTTCAATGACGTCACCTTTTTCAGCAATCACGATATTTTCCGGTTTAATCCCTGCAGAGATACCTACTTTTTGGTGAGAATATAGATGACGGTATTCCCCGTGTACAGGGATAAAGTATTTAGGGTTCATCAGGTTGATCATCATCTTCAATTCTTCCTGACTACCATGACCCGTCACATGTACTTTATATTTATTTGAAGAAACAACCTCAGCGCCTACCCGGTAAAGCAAGTCTACGGTCTTTGATAGAATAAGCTCTCCGCCCTGTAGAGGGGAGGCACTGATTAGGACCGTGTCGCCTTTTTTTATCGTAACTTGTTTATGGGTCTGCTTCGCCATTTTTTGAAGGGCTGCTATCGGTTCTCCTTGATGGCCGGTAGATAACACCACAATTTCACGATCTTCGTATTGATTGATCTCGCTAACTGGGATAATTAGGTCTTCCTCAACTTTTAAGTAACCCAGATTTAATGCTGCTTCGTATACCCGCTTCAAACTTTTTCCAACTACTGCCACTTTTCTTTTGTTTGCTGCAGCCGCATTGAAAACATGCTGAATTCTGTTTACATTAGAAGCAAAGCAGGCAACGATTATTCTTCCAGATGTGGAACGGAAGGCTTCGGTAATATCTCTGGCAACAACTGCTTCAGAAGGGGTATAACCTGGTCTCTCCGCCCCCGTGCTATCAGATAGGAGACACAGGACCCCCTCTTCTCCAATACTTGCCATCTTACCTATTTCCGGTTTATAAAGCTCTGTCGCCGCTTGATCAAACTTGAAATCGCCAGTATAGACGATAGCGCCTTCACGGGTATGAATGACGACTCCCACAGAATCAGGGATACTGTGGTTCGTACGGAAGAAGGAAACAGCAGCCTCCGGAAAACTCAAAAGAGAATCTGAATCAATCTCTGTAAAAATCGCCCTTCCATTAAAGCCATCTTCCTTTAGTTTGGTTTTAATTAACGCAAGTGTAAGCTTTGTACCATATACAGGAACAGGTAAATATTTCAGTACGTACGCCAGGGCACCCATATGATCTTCATGACCATGCGTAATGAAGATCCCTTGAATTCGTTCCTTATTGTCCATCAAATATGATATATCCGGTATAACAGCATCGATACCAAGCATTTCTTCTTCTGGCAACATCAAACCTGCATCTAAAAGATAAAGGTCCTCGTTTACCTCAACCACATACATATTTTTACCAAGTTCCCCTTGTCCCCCAAGAGAAATCACTTTAATTCCATTATTTTTATCTTTACCCAATCGAATATCCTCCTTAAGAAATAGCCGTTCATAATTTCCATTGATTTCATTATAACTCAAGTTCAAAAAACATGACAACACATACCATTTTTAGAAAGATTTTTCCCTTTGGCCTGCGTCTATGTATAGGAGCTAAACTCTCCAATATATCCCTTTTAAAACAAAAGACTATTAGAAGTATAAGCCCTTATCCTATAACTGGAAAGAAAATAATACGTAATTTTCAAACTAATGTATCTATATGTGAAAACAAGCCAATCATTAATCGATCAGCTTGTGTGGTAATGACTTATTTTTTTAATACTGAAATCAACATTAATCGTTCTTGCTCCGTCAGTGGTACGATAGGCAACCTGACTGAGCCTACATCTATGCCCTGCAACTGAAGAGCCGTTTTGACAGGGGCTGGGCTTGGAGCTGCAAATAAACCTTTAATGAGGGGTAGCAGTTCCTGATGAAGTCTCGCAGCTTCTGCTAAGTTCCCGCTGATAAAAGCTTCGATGATTTTCTGCATTTCATTGCCAGCTACATGGGAGGCAACTGACACGACACCTACTCCACCTATCGCTAATACAGGGAGGGTTAAAGCATCGTCCCCGCTATATAAAGCGAAATCCTCACCGGTTTCAGCAATGATTTGCGTCATAGCATTTAAATCGCCGCTCGCTTCTTTCACGGCTACGATGTTTGGGATTTCCGCAAGACGAATGATGGTCTCCGGTTCTATATTGACAGCAGCACGCCCAGGGATGTTATAAACCATCACCGGCAGTGTTGTACTCTCGGCAATCGCTTTAAAATGTTGGAAAAGTCCTTCCTGGTTCGTTTTACTATAATAGGGTGCCACAATCATGATAGCATCTGCACCGTTCTTTTCCGCTTTTTTAGTCAACTCGATGGAAGCATATGTGTTATTGCTTCCTGTTCCCATGATGATGGGCACTCGTTTTTCTACGACCTTTGTAACATGACGAAGAAGCGCTATCTTCTCTTCCGAAGATAATGTAGGAGATTCCCCTGTTGTTCCTGCAAGTACAAGGGAATCCGTTCCATTGGATAATAAGTAATTGACTAATTTAGTCGTTTTTTGAAAATCAACGTTCCCCTTACTATCGAAAGGAGTGACCATTGCGGTTGATACTCTACCAAATATCATGTTTTTACACCTCTTTAATTTATAAAACCTCAATATAAAAACGGTTATTCTAATTCTATTTCATGTAAATGGAATGCATCATGAAGCGAATTAACCGCCTCAATTAAATCTTCTTCCTTCACCAATACCCAAATTGTCGTATGACTATCCGCAGATTGAAGAATCGATATTTCTTTTTCCGAAAGTGCTGTAACTATCTTCGATGCCACACCAGGCACTCCATTGATGCCTGCTCCAACGACAGATACTTTAGCACAATTCTGTTCAACAAGGGGGTCATGCCCCATTTCAGCGAGAATAGAAAGGGCAAGTTCCGTCATCTCTTCCGTGACCGTATAGACGACACCATTCGGTGAAATATTAATAAAGTCGACGGAAATAGACGCATTGGCCATCGCTTTAAACACTTCAGCCTGTAAATTATATTGTCCTTTTTTTGCATTCACCTTAATTTGAGTAATTTTCGAGACATGAGCAATTCCAGTGACAAGTCTTTCCCTAATATCACTGCCTTGGCTTCCCTTGTTGACGCTTGTAACTAGGGTCCCTAATCCTTCACTGTATGTGGAACGGATTCGGATCGGCACTTTGGCCTGCATCGCAATTTCGACTGCACGGGGATGAATGACTTTTGCACCTTGATATGCCATATTACATACCTCGGTATAGGAAACGATGGATAATGGGCGTGCATGCTCGGCAATCCGCGGATCAGCAGTCATGATTCCTTCCACATCCGTGAAAATATCAACACGATCAGCTTGTAAAGCGGCTCCCAATGCAGCAGCAGAAGTGTCGCTCCCACCTCGTCCAATCGTTGTGATGTCCCCATTTTTGGCGGCTCCTTGGAAGCCTGCAACAACAACGACATCCTTCATTTCAAGTTCCTTCAATAGACGATCACATTTCATTTCAACGATTCTTGCACTGGAGAAATCATAATTCGTCTGGAATCCTGCTTGGGCTCCTGTGTAAGCAGTAGCCTCTATTCCATGTTCCAATAACATATTCGTAAATACGACAGAAGATATTGTTTCACCTACTGACATAAGTAAATCCTGTTCCCGTTTAGAAAGAAAGGCATTTGATCCATTTACTAGTGAAAGTAATGTATCTGTAGCATATGGATCACCTTTTCTTCCCATGGCAGAAACAACGACCACCACTTTGTAGCCTTCCTTTAGAGCCCTCTCAATATGGCCCTTGGCATGGGCCCGGCTATCTTCGTCCCGGACTGATGTCCCACCGAATTTCTGGACGACTATTTTCAATATTCTCACCCCAAATATAAGCCAGCCTCCCAATAAGGAAGCTGACATAAACTCTTTATCATGTTGGAACGTTCTTAGCTGCTTGAGATTTAATTATCCGTTCTTACTTAACACTCACTAAGTCTAGTTTTAAAAGGCTTTCAGCAATTTGAACAGAATTCCATGCTGCCCCTTTTAATAGATTATCGGAAACGATCCATAAATGGAAGCCTTTATCTTCGTCTAAATCTTTACGGATCCGGCCTACGAAAACATCATTCTTTCCGACAGAAGATGCAGGGGTTGGATAAACCTGTTGTTCTGGCTCATCCTCTAATACGACTCCTGGTGCCTTTTTCATCAAATTCTTGATTTCAGTCGCGGAAACGCCATTTTTTTCAACTTCAATGTAAACAGATTCCGAATGCCCTGTTACAACGGGAAGCCTAACACAAGTTGCAGCTACAGGCAGCTTTTCCATATGCATGATTTTCTTTGTTTCATTGATCATTTTCATTTCTTCAAACGTGAACCCATTGTCTTGGAACTTATCGATTTGAGGAATGACATTGAAAGCAATTTGATAATGCTTGGCATCCCCTTTTACCGGTAATATTTTTGGTTCGATTTCTTTCTCATCCAGCAAATCACGAGCCTGTTCCTTCAGTTCGTTTATCGCTGCAACCCCTGCTCCAGATACCGCTTGATATGTGGAAACGACCACTTTCGATAAACCAAACTCCTGGCGAATCGGTTCTAACGCTACAACCATCTGTATCGTTGAACAATTCGGATTGGCAATGATTCCATTATGATTTTTAAGATCCTCTTCATTCACTTCCGGTACGACAAGCGGAACATTTTCATCCATGCGGAATGCGCTTGTATTATCTACTACTATCGCTCCTCTTTTTACTGCTTCTGGAGCCAATTCCTTAGAAACACTTCCACCCGCACTGAATAAAGCGATATCTATGCCTTCAAAGCTTTCAGGTTTTGCTTCTTGAACTTCGATTTCTTCGCCCTTAAATGACAGTTTAGTCCCTGCGGAACGAGCTGATGATAAAAAGATGATTTTTTTAATCGGAAGATCCCGTTCTTCGAGCGTTGAAATCATTTGTTGTCCTACCGCTCCAGTCGCTCCTACTACAGCAATATGCAATCCCTGTGTCCCGGTCATTTGTACATGCTCCTTTTCTATCTCTAGTTAATTAATATTTGTCTGGTATACTTCTACTTGCTCAGAATATCATATATTTTATCACATTAACATTCGAAAGAATGCACTTCAACAAAATATTCTGGCAGTATAGATTGATTTTAACGAATAACAGAGTGTACATGGTTGTAAAGCCTGAACAAATTACCGGGAAGCGGAAGGCTATGGGGCAATCAGGTTAATTCATCTTTGAACCGTTCAATAATGACTGGCTGGATTTGTTCTCCATCAATGGCCGCCACTATGGTATCCCGGATCAAACTCATTCTGGCTACCATCGAACTCGGTTTGCCTTCTGGATTATCTTGACCGTATGGAACAAAATAGATATCCTTTGCGGCCATCAACCTCATTAAATTAATGCCATTCAAACCAAGGGCATCGTTTGTTGAAATTGCAACCACAACCGGACGGTGATTCCTCATCGTCGCTTTTGCAGCCATAAGTACAGGCGAATCTGTGAGGGCGTTTGCCATCTTACTCATCGAATTTCCGGTCATTGGCGCAATGACCATACAGTCAAGCGGCAATTTGGGTCCTAATGGCTCTGCTTTGACGATTGTATCAACGGCTTGATTTCCAGTCAATTGTTCGATTCGTGCAACCCAGTCCTCCCCATTTCCAAAACGCGTTTCCGTATTTTGAACAGTAGATGTCACAACCGGAATCACTTCTGCTCCTTCATTTATTAGCTTTTCTATTTCTGGAAACACACTATCGTATGTGCAATGCGACCCTGTCAATCCAAAACCAATCCGTTTACCTTTCAAACTCATATTTTTTTCCCCTTTCTTTTGATGAACTCGCCTTGAATCAAAACTCCAAGCGCATTCGCTAATATTTGACCGGCAGTTTTTGGGGCTACTATCCCCGGCAAGCTTGGTGCCAACAATGCCTTTATGCCCCTTTTTTCTGCATAACGAAAATCCGTCCCCCCTGGTTTTGAAGCAAGGTCAATAATCAATGTATGAACAGGCATACTTGCAAGGACGTCTGCTGTTATAATTGGAAAAGGGATGGTATTAACACATATATCAACGTTTTTCATTTCGGATGAAAGATCATTCAAATGGAAAGGGGTGATTGCCATTTCAGTAATTCTGGCAATATCTTCACTTTTTCTGGCCCCTACCTTTACCTTGGCACCAAGTGCTTGGAATGAACGCGCTACACTCATCCCAACTCTTCCAAGGCCTAGAACGGCAACATTCGAACCATGGATGGTAAAATCCGTATGCTGTATGGCCATCATGATTGCGCCTTCAACAGTGGGGATCGAATTGTATATCGCTACATCATCTCGTTCAAATAAAAGAACAAGTTTACGATTCGCTTCTTTAAACAGTCGATCTAGATAATCATTACTGATCCCTGAATAAAATACACAATCAGCTGGGGTGTCTTTAATCATGGCTTCGGTCAAGAAGACATCTTCACTGGAAAAGATGGTTTCCACTTTTCCCGTTGAATCAGTCCCTCTGACTGGCAATATAACTGCATCTAGTTCCGTAAAATTTATATCTTCTAATTTCTCCTTAACCGCACCTGTAAACGCATGGTCAAGCTGTTCAAACCCTACTAAAAACAGCTTCGCATCCAGCTCAGTCAGTTTACGAACAACTTCCAGCTGACGTGCATCCCCACCAATTACAGCGATTTGCATGTCTGTGAGCATTAAATCGTCACCTTCTTTATAAAAATCCAAACCACGCCTCGCCGATGATTCACTTGAAAGCGATTCGTTATCCGATATTCATTCAGCTCACTCCATCTTATGTGTTGAAAATAAGAACGGTGACTTAGAAAATAAAAAACGCCTAGAGCTTTCCCTGCTCAGGCGTTCATTAGGTTTATTACATTAATATCATTATCCGTCCATCTGTTCTCCATCTTTAATCGCTTCTACTTCAAGTTCTTCCCTAAAGTCGATGATAAGCATATCCGTTCCCACTTTTTTAATATGATTCCACGGGACCCGGACTTCACTTCCATTTCTAAAGAGTCCAAACCATTTCACTGAAGGGATAATCAAAGTGGTAATTTGTCCCGTTTCGTCAAACTCCAAATCCGTCTGTCCGAGTACCCCTAATCGTTCTGCCCTGTTTACATCGACAATCTCTTTTCCACTTAATTCACTCAACCTCAAATCCTACTCCCCCTTTTTTCTCCTTAATCCCATCTATATCCGAAATCAAGAGAACTTAGAAGGCCATATTAAAAATAGTCGTCCTTTCCTTTCTACAAAAAAACCTGCTCTCCCATTGGTAAACAGAAGAACAGGTCAGTGATATTTATTTATCCCATTTTTCTAAAGGGCTTACTAAGGACAATGAATGTTCAGTAAAGATTTGGTTTGCTAATTCATTAACACTATCTTCCGTCACTTCATCAATTTTTACGATAATATCATCAAGTGAACGATGTTCACCTAACATTAACTCATTTTTACCATTACGGCTCATGCGGCTGTTTGTGCTTTCAAGGCTCAACATTAAGCTACCTTTCAGTTGTTCCTTACTATTCCGCAATTCTTTTTCTGTAATACCGTCCCTTTTCAGCGTATCCAGTGTCTCCTGAATCGTTTCATACAAACTGTCAAGCTGGCTTGTACCCGTCCCACCATAAACCGTTACTAAACCGGTGTCCTGGTAGCTTGAATGATAGGAATATACGGAATATGCCAACCCACGTTGTTCCCGGACCTCTTGGAAGAGACGGCTGCTCATGCTGCCTCCAAGGATATTATTCAATGTGACTAAGCTGTAAGTTTTGTCATTTCCGATTTCCAGTCCTTTGAAACCAAGACATAGATGGGCTTGTTCAGTCTCTTTTTTACGTGTGATTCTATTTTCGTGGAATGCAGGCTTCACCAATTCCAGACGGTCTTCTCCACCTTGATATGAACCAAAGTAACTTTCCACTTCCTGAATCAACTTCTCGTCCACATTCCCTGCAATGGAGATGACGACTTTATCAGGCGTGTACATATCATGAACATATTTCTTTAGTGTTTCACTATTGAATGTTTCCAACGTAGTTTCCGTACCAAGGATTGGATAGCCAAGAGGATGGTTCTCATAAACCGCCTTGCTTAAAAGGTCATGTACAATATCATCCGGTGTATCCTCATACATTTTGATTTCTTCATAGACGACATTCTTCTCTTTTTTCAATTCTTCTTCATCGAACGTGGAGTTGAAGAACATATCAGAAAGGATTTCAAGTGCATAGCTCGCATGGTTATCCATTACTTTTGCATAATAACATGTATATTCTTTTGATGTGAATGCATTTACTTGTCCGCCAATGCTATCGAATGACTCGGCAATTTCTCGCGCATTCCTCGTAGTCGTCCCTTTGAAAAACATGTGCTCCAGAAAATGGGAAACACCATTCAGTTCCGGTGTTTCATTCCGGGAACCAGTCTTAATCCATACCCCAATTGCTGCGGAACGTACTGTTGGAATATTCTCCAATACTATTCTTACTCCATTTTGACACGTATATTTCTTAATCAACTAACATTCCTCCCAATCATCTATGCTGCTATCGTAACCAATGCGTTACGGATTCAAACGTTCTTCACTAACTGCTTCTGAAACTTTAACAACTTCTAAGTCTTTCTTTTCTATGTTAATAATTAACGTCTCCAAGGATTTGGCTGTAGACTCTGTCGGATGCATTAAAATAAAGGCTCCTGGGTGAACCTTAGAAAGAACCCTTTGTTGAAGGACCTCAGGACTTGGTTTTTGCCAGTCAATCGTATCTACACTCCACATCACAGTGCCCATCCCTAAAGAATTAGCTATGGTGACCGTCTCATCTCGGTAGCTTCCGCTTGGTGGAGCGAACCACTTCATCTTCACGCCCGTCACGGCCTCCACTACTTCATTCGTCTTGTTGATTTCCTCACGTGTAGCCTGTGCAGAGATATTTTGCATGTTAGGATGTGTATAGGAATGATTTCCGATTTCATGACCGCCATCCACAATCATTTTTGCAAATTCAGGATTGTTTTTAGTCCATCTGCCTTCAAGAAAAAATGTTGCCTTGACGTTATGTTTTTTTAATACAGCCAACATATCTTGTAAGTATTCATTCCCCCAAGCTACATTGATTAAAAATGACACAACCTGCTTTTCGGGATGGGCCCGGTAAATGGGCGCAGGCTCAAGATCCTTTAAGTGGACCTTTGGGGGAACTTGATCAAATACAAGCTTATCCTTATCGAATTGGTCCTCCTTCTTCATTGCTTTATACGAATCCTGGATATTCACCTTCAGGCCATTGTATCCAGGAACGGTCTTCCAAACCGAATCTATTCGGGCATCCTGTGGTGCAATCTCATATTTTTTGGCTGATTCTTTTATTTGAATAAGAAGTTCATCTTCCTGCTTCATGGTAGCCACTGAACGATCTGTTAATTGGGTCAAATAAATTTGTGTATATGGATTTTGCACTAATAACCATGATATACCTGCTATGGCACTTATCGCAACTATCTGCTTCCATTTATTATTCATTTTTTACGCCCCCTTCATACAGAAATGTATGAAGAAAATGGACAAGGTAGAACATGACAACTTTTAATTGCTAAAAACCCTTATTCATAGGGCGAACTTTTAAAACAAAAAAAGCATGCAGGTCCACGAAGGAACCGCATGCCGATTATTCTTTTTTTCTTATGATTGAGAAGGATTAGCTGCCTCTTTTTGTTCTTTAAGTACAGCTTTACGAGAAAGGTTAACCCTACCTTGTTTGTCAATCTCAGTAACCTTAACTAATAATTCATCGCCAAGTGAAACGACATCTTCCACTTTGCCGACTCTTTCTTCAGCCAATTCAGAAATATGGACTAAACCATCTTTACCATTGAAAATCTCTACGAAGCAACCGAATTTTTCTATGCGTTTAACTTTACCTAAGTATAGTTCGCCCACTACGACTTCCCGTACGATATCTTCAATGATTTTTTTAGCTTTTTCGATCATTGGCTCGTCCGTAGAAGATATGAATACCGTACCATCTTGTTCGATATCGATTTTCACGCCGGTCTCTTCAATGATTTTATTGATATGTTTACCACTCGGTCCAATAACATCACGGATTTTATCCGGATTGATAGTCATTGTAACGATTTTTGGAGCATATTTAGACAACTTCTCACGCGGTTGATTGATTGTTGCAATCATCGATTCCAAGATATGCATCCGGCCTTTTTTAGCTTGAAGCAATGCTTCTTCTAGTATTTCTCTTGAAAGACCATCAATTTTGATATCCATTTGAAGGGCAGTAACACCTTTAGACGTTCCAGCCACTTTAAAGTCCATATCGCCTAGGTGATCTTCCATACCTTGAATATCCGTTAAGATTGTATAATGCTCTCCTGTTTTTACAAGACCCATTGCGATACCTGCTACTGGAGCTTTCAAAGGAACACCTGCATCCATCATAGCTAGCGTACTAGCACAGATACTTGCTTGTGAAGTTGATCCATTTGATTCAAGTACTTCAGATACAAGTCTGATTGTATAAGGGAAGTCTTTATCATTTGGAATAACTGGTTCCAATGCTCTTTCACCAAGTGCACCGTGACCGATTTCACGACGTCCAGCTCCGCGGATCGGACCTGTTTCCCCAACACTGAAATGCGGGAAATTATAATGATGCATAAATCGTTTAGACTCTTCGGTTCCGAGCCCGTCCAAAATCTGTACATCTCCTAGTGCACCCAATGTACAAATGGATAATGCTTGAGTTTGTCCACGTGTGAACAATCCAGAGCCATGAGTACGTGGCAAGATCGTTACTTCAGATGATAATGGTCTGATCTCATCTGGATTACGGCCATCCGGACGAACTTTTTCTTCCGTGATTAAACGGCGAACTTCGGATTTAACCAATTTATTTAAAATTTCTTTAATTTGTTTTAGTTTTTCTTCATCAGTTTCTTCTTCATACTTAGCCAACACACCATCTTTAACTTCTTTGATAGCGGCTTCGCGTGCATGTTTTTCCTGAACTTGTACGGCTTTGTTAAGGTCTGCTTCACATAGGCCTTTCACTTCTGCTTCAAGTTCTGCATCGACTTTATACAACGTGATTTGTAATTTTTCCTTACCAATTTCAGCTACGATTTTTTCTTGGAATGCAATAACCTTCTTGATTTCATCATGACCAAACATGATTGCTTCAAGCATTGTTTCTTCAGGTACTTCATTCGCTCCAGCTTCAACCATGTTGATTGCATCTTTCGTTCCGGCAACCGTTAAGTTGATGTCACTTTTCGCCAGTTGGTCAACAGTAGGGTTAATGATGAATTCATTATTGATTCTTCCCACTACTACACCCGCGATTGGTCCTTCAAAAGGAATATCGGAAACGGAAAGTGCAAGAGATGAACCTAGCATAGCTGCCATTTCTGTAGAACAATCTTGATCAACACTCATAACCATGCTGATAATTTGGACGTCGTTCCTGAAACCATCCGCAAATAGTGGGCGGATTGGGCGGTCAATTAGACGGCTTGCCAAGATTGCACGTTCACTTGGTCTGCCTTCACGTTTAATGAAGCCTCCTGGAATTTTACCGACTGCATAAAGTCTTTCCTCGTAATTGACTGTCAACGGGAAGAAGTCGACATTTCTAGGTTCTTTAGAAGCGGTTGCTGTACTTAAGACAGCTGTTTCACCATAACGGACTAAAACGGCTCCGTTCGCTTGTTTGGCCAACTGACCGATTTCTACCGTTACATTACGGCCGGCCCAGTCAAATGAATACGTATGTTTTTCCTGTCCCATTTATTAAACCCCTCTCTGAATCTTCGCTTTTAGAGGCTTAGTTTACCTAAACCCGTATTAATTTAAATCATTTATGTGAAAGTAATTGAACTCAAGTTAAAACCAAACTATCACTATTATGCACGAAAAAAACATGTGTTAACAGTAATATGAATAAAAATTTATTCATTCAATTATGTATATATCTTAATCATTTATGAGTAGAAAAAAACCCGGCGGTTGCCGAGTCCAAAGGACGATGGCTTAGCCTAAAAACAGAAAGCGTCCAAATCATTTGAATAACATCAAAAAAGCGGGAAATTTCCCGCTTTTTTTGAAAAAATTATCTACGTAGACCTAATGTGTTGATAAGTGTACGGTAACGCGTAACGTCTTTATTACGTAGGTAAGTTAAAAGATTACGACGTTTACCTACCATTTTAAGAAGACCGCGACGTGAATGGTGATCTTTTTTGTGTGTGCGTAAGTGACCGTTCAAGTTGTTGATTTCTTCTGTTAATACTGCGATTTGAACTTCTGGAGATCCAGTGTCAGTGTCGTGAGTTCTGAACTCAGCGATAAGTTCGTTTTTGCGTTCTTGTGTAATAGCCATGTTATTATTCCTCCTAAAATTCTGTAAAATCACCTATTACCGAGCCAGCGTCGGAGTCTCGACTAGCCAAGCAATGGTTATTTTCATACATACAATAGAATACATGCTTTCCGTTAAAAAAGCAAGTATTCTATTGTATTCTTTAGCTTTCTTACTTTTTTCTCGCGTTCATTTCTAAAAAATAGGCTTGCGCATTTTGTTTGTCCATTTCAATCTGGTTGACCAATTCTTCAAGCCCAGAAAATTTCTGCTCGCTTCTTAACCTAATATGCCACTCCACGGAGACCTGTTGTCCGTAAATATCCCCTGTAAAACCTAAAGCATGGACTTCGACGGTGGGATATTGGGGTTTTTCTTCATGGAACGTCGGTTTAAAACCAACATTGCACACACCATCATACCAGAAGCCATTTATTTTAATCCTGACTGCATATACACCTGGAGCGGGGAATATGTAATCATCACTCACTTCAATATTGGCAGTCGGGAACCCTAATTTTCTCCCCCGCTTTTCACCATGGACCACATGTCCCTTCGTTGAATAGCGTCGGCCGGCCAAATGATAGAAATCAAAAAAGTCACCTTTGCGGAGTGTCTCCCTGATTCTTGTAGAACTCACCTTACCGTCCTCAAATGTCTGCTTTGCAACGATAGTTTGGCTAAATCGTCCTTGGGCGTATGCAGGCAGTTCTTCCATGGTGCCTTTACCGTATCGACCATATGAATAGTCAAAACCAGCAACAACATGGCGGACATTAAGACCCACTATATAGTCGTTGACGAACTCCTCAGGTAGCATTGAAGCAAATTCCTTACTGAAGTGTACGACAAATAAATAATCGAGCTCCATCTTTTCTATAATCTTTATCTTATCTTCAAGTGGCGTGATATAACGGATACTTCCCGTTTTCTTCCCTAATACTACGGAAGGATGCGGATCAAATGTCATGACAGCTGACAGAAGATTCATTTCATGGGCTTTTTGCTTGGCGGTTTGGATGACAGTTTGATGCCCTTTATGAATGCCATCAAAAAACCCAAGGGCCATGACGAGCTCCGGGAAGTCATCCGGTTTAAATTGATGAGGATGCTCTAATGCAATCACTTTCACCTTTCAATCTCCTCTTTCCGACGGCAAAAACGGTCTATGATTCTTGTGCTAAAACTTTTACAGGTTTAATTAACCCATCTTTTGTCGGATGTATCTGATATATGGCAATGGCCTTATCAGCGGGATCTACCATTACAAATGGCTGCCCCTTTTCAAAAACTACATCCTCCGTTTGGTCCAATACAGCACCGTTAAGTACTTTCTTTGCTACTTTATCACTAATCTGAAATTTCGGCAAATGTAATAATCCCCGTTCTAAGGGCAATAGAAATTCCTCTGTTTGCTCCGATTCCATGAATGCTTCCACTTCAGCGAATGTCAAACAATCTTCCAGCGAAAACCCGGCGGCTTCAATCCGAGTCAAGTCAGACATATGGGCAGGATAGCCCAATCTTTCCCCCATCATCACAGCCAGTGTACGAATATAGGTCCCTTTACTGCAATGGACACGAAAACGGAAAGAAATGTTTTCGCCTGTAAATTCTAAACGGTCATCGAGCAAAGTAATATCATAAATAGTGATTTCCCTTGTTGGGCGCTCCACTTCAATTCCAGCACGCGCATATTCATATAGTTTTTTACCATTTACCTTGACAGCTGAGAACATTGGGGGAGTTTGTTCAATCGTTCCCGTTAGAGATTTCAATACCTCAAGGATTTTGTCACGCTGAATTGGTTCAGTAACCTTTTGCTCTGCTACCTTTTCACCACTTGCGTCTTCGGTAGACGTTGAGAAACCAAGGGTCACTTCCCCCTCATATGCCTTCCCTGCCTCTGTTAAGTATTCAGCAATCTTCGTTGCTCTACCGATACAAATTGGTAAAACACCAGTGACTTCAGGATCCAAAGTACCCGTATGTCCAACCTTTTTGGTTTTTAAAATCTTCCTTAATTTAAAGACGCAATCATGGGATGTCATTCCTTTTGGTTTCCATAATGGAAGTATTCCGTCCATACCTTCACCTCATTATTCTCATTTCAAAAAAAAGAGGCCGACAACAAGAAGTGCAAAGCACTTATTGAGTCAGCCTCCATTTACTGCTTGCCTATTCTTCGTCTTTCACGGAAGGTTTTTCCTCTTTTTTGATTTGAGAAATTAATGATTCGATACGGTTACCGTAATCGACAGATTCATCAAATTCAAAAAACAACTCTGGAGTTTTACGCAAACGAATTCGTTGTCCAATCTCTGAACGCATGAATCCTTTTGCCTTTTCAAGACCCTGCAATGTTTTTTCCCGTTGTTCCTGGTCTCCCAAGACGGAAATATAAACGGTTGCTTGTTGTAAATCTCCTGTCACATCAACATCCGTTACTGTGACAAATCCAATTCTTGGATCTTTGATCTTACGGCCGATAATCTCACTCAGCTCTTTTTTCATTTGTTCGCCCACACGATTTGCTCGAAGGCTCATAATATCACCTCGCTAGCTTATAGCCAGTCTATATCTGTTATTGTACGCTCAATTTCCGGAAAAGAATCTAGAAATTTAAGGGCATTTTGAAGTTCTCTCTCAGTAGCTTTCCTTGAGGAAGAAACGGTCACGATGGAGATCTTAGTACGTTGCCAAAGATCCTGGAAATCCGTTTCGGCTACCGAGATATTAAACTTCTGTTTGAGCCGTGTCATGACACGTTGCAACACGGCTCTTTTTTCTTTCAAGGAATGGGTGTCATAGATAATGCACTCACATTGGACGGATCCAACGATCATTTACGTTCGATTTCTTCCATTACATAAGCCTCAATTACGTCGCCCTCTTTAAGGTCATTGTAATTCTTAATGGTAATACCGCACTCGTAATTTGTTGCAACTTCTTTAACGTCATCTTTAAAGCGTTTCAATGCGTCAATTTCACCTTCATAAATGACGACACCTTCACGAATTAAGCGAATTCCGCTGTCACGCGTAAGTTTTCCTTCTGTAACATATGAACCCGCAATTGTACCAACTTTTGATACTTTGAACGTTGTACGAACTTCAGCTTGACCTATGATTTTTTCTTCGAACTCAGGATCAAGCATCCCTTTCATAGCCGATTCAATTTCTTCAATCGCTTTGTAAATGATGCGGTGAAGGCGGACATCAACTTTTTCTGATTCAGCCGCACGCTTCGCATTTGCATCAGGACGGACGTTAAATCCGATGACGATCGCATTAGAAGCGGTAGCAAGGATGATATCAGACTCTGTGATGGCTCCAACGCCAATGTGAATGATTTTCACTTTTGCGCCTTCAACTTCTATTTTATTCAGGGAAGCGGCTACTGCTTCTGCAGAACCTTGAACATCCGCTTTTAAGATGATGTTCAATTCTTTGATTTCCCCTTCTTTCATTTGTTCGAACAATGTATCAAGTGTAACACGTGATTTTTCATTACGTTGTGAAGCAAGTTGTCTTTGTGCACGTACTTCCCCAACTTGGCGGGCAGTTTTCTCGTCTTCAAAGACGATGAAACGATCGCCTGCTTGTGGAACTTCATTTAATCCAGTGATTTCAACTGGTGTGGATGGACCAGCATCCTTAACACGGCGTCCAAGGTCACTGACCATTGCACGTACACGACCGAATGTATTACCGATTACGATAGGGTCTCCGACTTTCAATGTTCCGTTTTGGACAAGCAACGTCGCTACAGAGCCACGGCCTTTATCCAAACGTGCTTCGATAACCGTTCCGTTCGCTTTACGCGTTGGGTTTGCTTTGTATTCTTCTACTTCACTTACTAGTAGAATCATTTCAAGCAAGCTATCGATTCCTTCACCCGTTTTAGCTGAAATTGGTACGAAGATTGTTTCTCCACCCCAAGCTTCAGAAACTAAACCGTGCTCAGTTAACTCTTGCATAACGCGGTCAGGATTAGCTGCTTCTTTATCCATTTTATTAACAGCGACAATGATTGGAACTTCCGCTGCTTTAGCATGGTTAATTGCTTCAATCGTTTGAGGCATAACACCATCATCAGCTGCTACAACGAGAATCGTAATATCCGTGATTAATGCTCCACGAGCACGCATTGTCGTAAACGCAGCATGTCCTGGTGTATCAAGGAATGTGATTTTCTTGTCATTGACTTTGACTTGGTAAGCACCGATATGTTGAGTGATTCCGCCCGCTTCGCCTTCTGTAACTTTCGTATGACGAATGGAATCAAGCAATGTCGTTTTACCATGATCGACGTGACCCATGATTGTTACGACTGCCGGACGTTCGATTAGATCTTCAGAAGCATCTTCAGTCACTAATGACTCAAGATCTGTCAAGTCGACACGAATCTCTTCTTCAGCCAATACTCCGTACTCTGTACAGATTAATTCGATAGCGTCTTTGTCCAATGTTTGGTTGATTGTTGCCATTACACCAAGCATGAAAAGTTTTTTAATGATTTCAGAAGGTTCACGGTGAAGTTTTTTACCGAGTTCCATAACTGTCAAAGACTCATAAAACGTAATTTTTTCTGGAAGTTCTCTTTCTTTACGCTTTGTAACAGGTGCCTGTGGCGCTGATTGTCTTTGTTTGTTATTTTTGTTACGGTTATTTCTTCCTCTGTTAAACTGTCCTGTTGGCTTTTTAGTGCCCAGCGGTTTAACTGGCGGTTTTTTCTTTAGCTTTTCTTTATTGACCGTGCTCTTCTCATCTGCTTCAGCTTCGTATTTAGCAACCGTTGCATTTGCTTTCGGTTCAGCAGCTTGGGCTGGTTCTTCACTTTTTGGTTTAAGTGAGTCATTTAATTTGTTTACAGTTGAATCGTCTAATGCTGTCATATGGTTTGTTACCTCTATATTCATTTCTTTAAGTTTAGTTATTACGTCTTTACTTGAAACGTTTTTTTGTTTTGCATATTCATATACACGCAATTTTGTCATACGTTCACCCCCGGTAAATTTAATCGAGCAGCATTCGGAGTTTTTGTGCAAAACCTTCATCGAGAACGGCGACGGCAACCCTAGCATCCTTGCCAATGGCATGGCCAAGCATGGATCTGTCTTCGACTCTCTTTAAAGGAACCTGATAAAATGCGCACTTATCAGAGATTTTTTTTTCAGTGTTTTTTGAAGCGTCCGCGGCTAAAATAACAACTTTGGCATTACCGCTTCTAATCTCTTTAACCACTAATTCTTCACCCGAAATTAGCTTGCGTGCTCGATTGGCCAAACCTAATAGAGACATCCATTGTTGTTGTTGGGTCATGGTGTTAGTCTTTCTCCTTATCCACTAATTCAAGCAGTTCTTCGTAAAGGGAAGAGTCAATTCGAGTACTAAGGTGATTTGCCAGCACATTTTTCTTTTTGGCCAGCTCGATAATATCCCGATCAAGGGTTAAATAAGCTCCCCTTCCCGATTTTTTTCCGGTCGGATCAAGGCTGACTTCCCCTTCTTTAGATCGAACGATACGAATGAGTTCTTTCTTTGGCTTCATAACGCCAGTGGCTACACATTTTCGCATCGGGATTTTTTTTCGGCTATTCATCTATTTTCACCTCTACCTTACTCGTTATCCTCTTCGAAATCTTCTTCCTCTTCATTCACATAACTATCCCGGCTTAACAGGAATTCCTGTTCTTCAACAGGATAAATGCCAGCTTCGCGGGCTTCCGTTTCACTCTTGATGTCAATTTTCCAGCCAGTCAGTTTGGCTGCCAAGCGTGCATTTTGTCCACGCTTACCAATTGCAAGCGAAAGTTGGTAGTCAGGAACAATGACAGTAGTTGCCTTATCTTCTTCTTTAACGATAACTTCAAGAACCTTTGAAGGACTTAAAGCATTCGCAACAAAGATAACCGGATCTTCTGACCATTTAACGATATCGATTTTCTCGCCTTTTAATTCATTTACGATAGCCTGGACACGTTGTCCTTTTTGGCCAACACATGAACCAACCGGATCGACTTCCTCATTATCTGAGTGTACAGAGATTTTCGAGCGGTCGCCTGCTTCACGGGCAACTGACTTGATTTCTACTGTTCCATCAAAGATTTCAGGAACTTCTATTTCAAATAAACGTTTTAAAAGACCTGGATGCGAACGGGATACAAAAATTTGTGGCCCCTTCGAAGTCTTCTCAACTTTTGTGATGAAAACCTTAATGCGGTCATGTGGTTTGTACTGTTCATTTGGCATTTGTTCGTTGACAGGAAGTAATGCTTCAATTTTACCCAAACTCACATAAATAAAACGTGAATCCTGACGTTGTACAATCCCAGTCATGATATCTTCTTCACGATCGATGAATTCCGCATAGATAATGCCACGTTCTGCTTCACGCACTCTTTGAGTAACGACCTGTTTCGCTGTTTGTGCAGCAATGCGGCCGAAATCCTTCGGAGTTACTTCCATTTCCACAATATCCTCCAACTGGTAGTTAGGATCTATTGCTCTTGCTTCTTCGACGGAAATTTCCAGACGAGAATCGAATACTTCTTCGACCACATCTTTTCTGGCAAATACACGCATTGTTCCTTTGCCTAAATTTAAGTCGATACGTACATTTTGTGCTTGGTTAAAGTTACGGCGATATGCCGATATAAGTGCAGCCTCAATCGCGTCGATCAAAACTTCTCTCGAAATTCCTTTGTCGTGTTCTAAAATATAGAGAGCATCCAATAACTCATTGCCCATGGTGATCCCCCTTACGGATATTTAATTAATGATTTGCTTGATTAAGAGAAGGTAATGGCAAGTCTTGCTTTTGCCACTTTTTCAAATGGAATGACAATCGTTTTCTTTCTAGTCTTGATCTTGACTTCAAGCGTCACTTCATTCCCATCATAACTGGTCATGATTCCTTCGAATTCTTTTTCATTTAAAATGGGCTCGTATGTTTTTATGTAAACATTTTTACCGATAGCATTAAGGAAATCCTTCTCTTTTTTCAGAGGCCTTTCCGCTCCGGGAGATGAAACTTCGAGAAAATAAATTTGTGGAATTGGATCGACTTCATCAAGCTTTTCACTGAGCTTTTCACTCATGTTCCCGCAATCTTCAAGATCTACGCCTGTTTCTTTATCAATGTACACTCGAAGGAACCAGTTCTTGCCTTCCTTCACATACTCCACTTCAACTAATTCAAGCTGTAATTCTTCAAGAATAGGTAAAGCTAATTCTTCTACAACTTCCGTTACCTTTTTACTCATTTGTTTCCTCCATACGTGCGTTGTGTGCGCTTGGTTTCGGATTCAAAATTAAATGGTCAATACAACACGAAAGAGTGGGTTTCCCCACTCTTGCCATTGGTTCCTCTTAGTATTTCCAATAAAAATATACCATAATCAAGATATTTTTGCAAATATCATGTCTGTTTCTTCCTTTTTATGGCCAGCCCTCCTATTAAAATAAGGAAAGCTGATTTTGTTCTGGAAGAGACTCAAGGCAGCCTTGTTTATCAAGATATTCAAGGATTGTCTTGGAAACCTTCCCGCGTTGCTGCAAGTCCTCTTTGGAAAGGAACTCACCATTTTTACGTGCATTGACGATATTGATCGCCGCATTCGTACCAAGACCTGGAATTGAATTGAAAGGCGGAATCAACGTATTGCCTTCAATAATGAATTGATCTGCACTGGATTTGTACAAATCTACCTTAGCAAAAGAGTATCCGCGTTCACACATTTCCAAGGCAAGTTCAAGTACTGTCAACGTGTTCTTCTCTTTAGTTGAAGCTTCCAACCCTTTCACGCTTATTTCTTCAATCTTGGTCTTGATTGCTTGTGAACCCCGTGTCATAGCGTCTATTTCGAAGTCATCGGCACGAACCGTGAAATAAGCTGCATAATACAATAATGGTAAATGCACTTTGAAATAGGCAATTCGAACAGCCATTAACACATATGCGGCAGCATGTGCTTTAGGGAACATATATTTAATCTTCTTACAGGAATCTATATACCATTCCGGCACTTCATTCTTTCGCATTTCCTCTTCAAATTCATCCGACAAACCTTTCCCTTTACGAACAGATTCCATAATCTTAAATGCCAAGGAAGGATCTAGCCCTTGATAAATGAGATAAACCATAATGTCATCACGACAACCAATTACTTCGCTTAGTGTACAAATCTTATTATGGATCAATTCTTGGGCATTGCTCAGCCATACATCGGTACCATGTGACAATCCGGAAATTTGGACAAGCTCGGAAAAAGTCGTCGGTTTTGTATCTTCAAGCATTTGCCGAACGAAGCGCGTTCCAAATTCAGGTATACCGAGGGTACCTGTTTTACACATAATCTGGTCTTCAGTCACTCCTAGTGATTCCGTGCTGCTGAATATCTTCATGACTTCTGGATCATCTGTCGGAATCGTTTTAGGATCGATCCCACTCAAATCCTGAAGCATCCTGATCACTGTTGGATCATCATGACCAAGAATATCGAGTTTCAAAATATTATCGTGAATCGAGTGGAAATCAAAGTGAGTCGTTTTCCACTCTGAATTCCGGTCATCCGCTGGGAATTGTATTGGTGAGAAATCATAGATATCCATATAATCCGGAACAACGATGATCCCCCCCGGATGTTGTCCGGTTGTCCGCTTCACACCTGTACATCCGGCCACAAGTCGATCTGTTTCGGCTCCGCGCATGTGGATATTGTTATCGGCTGAGTACCCTTTAACATACCCATATGCCGTCTTTTCGGCCACTGTACCGATCGTTCCGGCACGGTACACATAATCTTCCCCAAACAGAACCTTCGTATAATCATGGGCCTTCGGCTGATATTCACCAGAGAAGTTCAAGTCAATATCGGGGACTTTATCCCCTTTAAATCCAAGGAACGTTTCAAAAGGGATATCATGGCCATCTTTCGTGTAGGCAATGCCACAATCAGGACAATCTTTATCTGGCAAGTCAAAACCAGAACCAACGGAACCATCATTGAAGAATTCCGATTTTTTACATGTTGGGCACACATAATGTGGCGGAAGTGGATTCACTTCCGTAATTTCTGTCATCGTCGCTACGAATGACGATCCGACCGATCCACGTGAACCGACAAGATATCCATCATTCAATGATTTTTTAACCAGTTTGTGAGAAATTAAATAGATAACGGCAAATCCATGACCGATAATGCTTTTTAATTCTTTTTCAAGGCGGGCTTCGACGATTTCCGGAAGGTTTTCTCCATATATCTTCCTGGCCATACCGTAACTCATCGCGCGCATTTCTTCTTCTGCACCTTCGATTTTAGGGGTATACAGATCGTCCTTGATCGGCTTGATGTTTTCAATCATATCCGCGATTTTATTCGTATTTGTGACCACGACTTCTTTTGCCTTTTCGGCACCAAGGAAGGCAAAATCTCTTAACATTTCATCCGTTGTCCGGAAATGGACATCCGGCAGCTTATGGCGATTCAGCATATTTGCCCCGCCTTGCGAATTCACAAGGATTTTACGGTATATCTTGTCATTTTGATCGAGGTAATGAACATTCCCTGTCGCTACAACAGGTTTGTCCAGTTTCTCTCCAAGCTTGACGATGTTGGAAATGATTGTCTCTAATGATTTTTCATCTCGGACAAATTCAAGCTCAATCAAATGTTGATAGACATCCTTAGGATGGATCTCAAGATAATCGTAAAACTCGGCAATTTCGACAACATCCTCAAAGCCCTTTTGCATCATCCCTTCGAATACTTCCCCTTTATCACAACCAGAACCCACAAGGATTCCTTCACGATATTTTTTCAGTTGTGAACGTGGAATACGAGGCACACGGTAAAAATAATTGATATGGGATAACGAAACTAATTTAAAGAGATTTTTCAAACCTTCCTGCGTTTGCGCAATCAAAGTACAGTGAGACGGTCGAGAGCGTTGATAAGCATTTCCATTACCCATATTGTCATTTAGCTGATCATGATACGTTATGCCTTTCCCTATCGTTTCCTTCAACATTTTCAATAACAGGTAACCCGTAGCCTCTGCATCGTATATGGCTCTATGATGCTGGGTCAAATCAATATCCAACTTTTTACACAATGTATTCAAGCGGTGATTTTTGAACTCTGGATATAAGAATCTTCCTAATTCCAGCGTATCCAAAACGGGATTGGCTGCTTTGGGATATCCTATATTTTTGTAACCCATATTCAAAAAGCCCATGTCGAAACTTGCATTATGGGCCACAAGAACGGCATCTCCAGCCCATTCCTTAAATCTTTCCAATACATCTGAAACTTCCGGTGCATCCACCAGCATATCATCGGTGATATGGGTCAAGTCGATAATCGTATTGGATAACGGTCGATGGGGATTAGCGAATGACTCAAATTTATCAATAATATCGCCATCATGAATTTTCACGGCAGCTAATTCAATGATTGTATCATAAACGGCAGACAAGCCTGTCGTCTCTACGTCGAAAACGATATACGTGGCATCAGAAAGCGGCACATGCGCTTCGTTATAGGCAATCGGCACGCCATCGTTCACAAGATTAACCTCTACGCCATAAAGAATCTTTATGTCATTTTTTTGACCGGCGCTATAGGCCTCAGGAAAAGATTGAGCTCCTGCATGATCGGTAATCGCCACTGCCTTATGTCCCCACTTCGCTGCCTGGGCAACGAGAGCAGATGTCGGCGTCACAGCATCCATTTGGCTCATTGGTGTATGCATATGGAGTTCGACACGTTTTTCACCTTCAGGGGCCTTATCCTGCCGACCTTGTTTAGAGATTTCGTTAATGTCATTGGCAATCATAACCAAATCACGGACAAACGTATCATTTTGAATGCTTCCCTGTGCACGGACCCACATTCCTTTTTTTACCCGGGCAAGAATGGCTGCATCCTCTTTATCACGTGAAAACATTTTGACCAGGATAGAGCTCGTGTAATCCGTAACTTTAAACGTTAATAAACTGCGACCACTACGGAGCTCACGCACTTCCGCGTCAAACACGAAACCTTCGATTGCTATTCTGCGCTCTTCATCGATAATTTGCTCTATGCTACGGAAATCTGCATCTTCTTTAATGGTATACCCAATTTTAACCGGACCTTCGTAGACGCCATCGTCTCCTTTTTCCGATTCTTTCTTCTGCATCTCTAGTAAAGCGGCGAGTCCCTTTTCCTCGTCTTCTTTTTGTTTCTCAGCTAAAAACTTCTTGTAATCCGAATTCGAGACATTTTCGTTCACTTCCGCTTCAAGCGATAATGGAGGGAAACCGTAGCTCTGATAAATATTCGAAATAAGGCCGGAGTATTTCTGTTTTAACTGCCCAGCTTCAGCGCCATTTCGTGCATTGACAACAAGCTTATATCCTGTTACTTTCGGCTCCTGCTCATTTAATAGGGTTAAAAGAGCTGGTGAAATGCCTTGTAGCTCGCTTATACAATTTTTCCAGTACTCTTTGACCAATTCTTCCGTCACCAACGGATTAGCAACATTCAAAGTAAAGGTTACTTTGGCAATATGAGCAAATGTACTAGTTAAATGGTTAGCGAATCTTGTATGGACACTGCATGGTATTAAAGCAGGTATATTAAAGGCGAAATGCCATTTTTGTGACTCTCTCTCAATCGACAGTTTTTCAATCTCGGCACCAATGAAAAAATTCACAAAGGCATCCTCTGTCAAGTCCAATTGTTGGAGCAAGAGTTGAAATCTCTCTCTACCGCTGTTTGGATTTTGATCCATTTCCTCTCTCCCCTTTATCTACTATCTAATTAATAATCGTCGTATCCATTCGATAACAACAGTGGTTATTATAACACACTACATAAATTTTTAAGAGTCTCTTCATACAAAGAAAAGGAAAGGCACCATCCAATTGAATGATGCCAAACCCACCTATATTTGTATTCGCTTATCCTAATAATTCTTTCAGCTTTTGTACGAGTTCCACTGTTTCCATTTCAAGTACTTCACCCGTTTTACGTATCTTCACTTCAACGATACCATCAGAAGCTTTTTTACCGACCGTTACGCGGACCGGAAGGCCAATCAAGTCAGAATCGGCAAATTTGACGCCTGCACGCTCATGACGGTCATCCATCAATACATCCATGCCTTGTTTTTTAAGTTCACCATATAATTTTTCTGCAAGCTCAGCTTGAGACTCATCCTTCATGTTAACTGGAATCAAATGAACCTGGTATGGTGCTAAATTGGTAGGCCACACTAGACCTTTTTCATCATTGAATTGCTCAGCTACTGCCGCAAGTGTCCGGGACACACCAATACCGTAACAACCCATGATCATCGGTTGTGAACGGCCATTTTCATCTAGGAAAGTCGCGTTCATCGCTTCGGAATACTTTGTTCCAAGCTTGAATACGTGGCCCACTTCAATCCCTTTAGCAAATTTAATATGTCCGTTTCCATCCGGTGAAGGATCACCCTCTTGAATAAAACGAAGGTCGATATAGTTTGCTACGTTAAAATCACGGTCAGGATTCACATTCACGTAATGATAGTCTTCCTCATTTGCACCAGAAATCCCATTAACCATTGATTCAACAGCCAAATCAGCAATAACTTCCACATAGGAGGCAATATTGATTGGTCCAAGAGAGCCTACCGCACAACCTAATACCTCTTTCGTTTCGTTTGGATCTACTAATTCGACGATTTCAGCATTATAGAAGTTTTTCACTTTGATGTCATTGACTTCATGATCACCACGTACCAAGACAAGTACATATTTTTCATCCACTTTAAACAACAAGGATTTTATCAAATTAGAAGCATCCGTTTTCAAGAATGACGCAACATCATCAATCGATTTCTGCCCAGGAGTATGAACTTTTTCAAGTGAACCTAGCTCTTCGGAACTCTTTTCATATTTAACAGTTACAGGTGCCATTTCAATATTTGCCGCATAATCTGATGTATCCGAATAAGCAATTGTATCTTCTCCTATTTCAGAAAGCACCATGAACTCGTGTGTATCTTTACCACCCATCGCTCCTGAATCTGCAATGACAGCTCGGAAATCAAGACCACAACGGCTAAATACATTTGAATAGGCCTTATATAGATTTTCATATACAGCATCAAGACTTTCTTGATTAGCATGGAATGAATAAGCATCCTTCATGATGAATTCGCGTCCGCGCAACAAACCAAAACGTGGTCTTTGTTCGTCACGGAATTTCGTTTGGATTTGATATACTGTCAACGGTAAACGTTTGTAAGATTTCACTTCATCACGAACTAAGCTAGTAACGACTTCTTCGTGTGTTGCACCAAGGGCAAATTCACGGTTATTACGGTCTTTCAATCGCATTAGTTCAGGTCCATATGTATACCAACGACCCGATTCCTGCCAGAATTCTGCTTGCTGAAGGGCCGGCATCAATAATTCGACGGCACCCGCATTATCCATCTCTTCCCGAACAATCGCTTCGACCTTCTGAAGCACTTTTTTACCAAGCGGCATAAAACTGTATACTCCGCTTGAATTTTGTCTCATGAACCCTGCACGCAATAAAAGCTGATGGCTTTTAATTTCTGCATCCGCAGGTACTTCCCTTAATGTAGGGATTAACGTCATACTTTGTTTCATATCTACACCTCTTCAATATTTCCTTTAAACTTCCATACGAAAATTTACGGTTATCTACTACAAAATGCTTTTTAATTTAATTAAGTTGTTGATTTCATATGCTCATTTTCGATTATACTTACGAATTACCGATAAAACAAACTATTTTGCCCAAACTCTTTAAAAACATAGGAACGATTACAAACAGCCAACAGATAGTTCTGCTGGCTGTTTAAATTCATTCGTACACTTCAGGCTTAAAGGAAAAATCGCTGGATGTCATTCCATGTTACGACTATCATTAATAACATCAGCAATGCGAATCCGATAAAATGGACCATTCCTTCTTTTTGTCGGTCAATTGGTTTTCCTCTTAGGAATTCGACCACGAAGAATAACAATCGTCCTCCATCTAAAGCAGGTAACGGAAGAAGGTTCATGATTCCTAAGTTAATGCTGAGCAATCCAGCCCACTTCATTAACGTGAACAACCCTTGTTTCGCCACTTCTTCAGTGGATTTATAAATACCTACAGGACCAGATAAACTATCAATCGTAAATCCTCCCGTTACTAGGTCACCCAAAATGATGAAAATCTGTTTCGTCCAAAAATAGGTCTCTGTCGCTCCATATTCAATTGCTTTTAGCGGAGCTTTTTCAACCGGTGGATATACGCCGATAATTCCAATTTTCTCGCCTTCCCTCTCCACTTCCTGAGGGGTCACTGGAACTTCCAACGTTTTTCCATCTCTATAAACAACGAATTCGATTTCTTTTCCAGGATGTTTTTGAATGCTTGCCTGCACATCTTCCCAGGTTGTAACTTCCGTACCTTCTATCGATTGAATGGCGTCCCCGGATTTTAATCCCGAAGTAAGAGCCGCACCATCTTTAGTTAGTTCACCCAGTTTTGCTTCGTCGACAACGACCCCTTGAAACAAACCAATCAATGTAAAAATAACAAAAGCAAGAACAAAGTTCATCGCTGGACCAGCCAGAATTGTCAAGAAGCGATGTCCAAGAGATTTTGACGCAAACTGACGATCATAAGGGGCAATTTGGTTTTCGACTCCATTTTCAACGATTACAGCTTCTTTATCGATGGTAAAGGTTTTTAATGTATCTTCTTCTCCCTCTTCGTAACCCGTAAGTATCAGTTTATGGTCTAGATCTATCACTTCCACTTCAACAAGCCGAATATCCGGGTATTTATCTTTGTTGTTCAAGATAATCTTAGTGACATTTTCTTCTTCATCAAACATCAATCCAACACGATATCCAGGTTTCAATTCGATATTTTCTGCATCTTCCCCAGCCATTCGAACGTATCCACCTAAAGGAAGAAGGCGAATCGTATAGACCGTTTCCTTCTTTTTATATGTGAATACTTTTGGTCCGAAACCGATTGCGAATTCGCGGCACAAAATTCCCGCACGCTTCGCCAATACTAAGTGTCCCAACTCATGGAAAAATACAAGAGCGCCAAAAATGATAATGAACGCTATAAGCGTTTCTAGAGTCTGCATATTCTGGTCACCTATCTTTCACTATAGATTCTATAAACTTCCTTGTCATTATATCGACTTCCTGGATTGTTTCTAAATCAGGACTCGCAATGACAGTATGTTTGTTAAGCGCTCTTTCTATCAAGTTCTCGATTTCAAGGAAAGAAACTTTTCCGGATAAAAATGCAGCTACCGCAGCTTCATTGGCAGCATTCAACACGGTTGTCATCGTGCCGCCCATTTTACCTGCTTTATATGCGAATTGCAAACAGGGATATCTAGTGAAATCCATTTCACTAAAGTGCAGTTTTCCTGCTTCCGCCAGGTTCAGACGCTTGCGCCCGACAAGAGGCAGACGATCTGGATATGTAAGGGCGTATTGGATGGGTACGCGCATATCTGGGGTACCCAATTGTGCCATCACACTGGAGTCGTGAAATTCCACCATCGAGTGGATTATGCTCTCCCTGTGCAACACTACATCAATCTTTTCGTAGGGAAGATCGAACAGCCAGTGGGCCTCGATAACTTCCAACCCCTTATTCATCATGGAAGCTGAATCAATGGTTATTTTTGCTCCCATTGACCAGTTTGGATGGTTCAAAGCCTCTTCCACCGTGACTCCCTGTAACTCTTCACGGGTCCGATCACGGAAACTTCCACCTGAGGCGGTTATGACTAATCGTTCGATGTTCTTTTCTTTTTCACCTTGTAGTGCTTGAAATATCGCAGAATGCTCACTATCGACAGGAAGTAGGCTCACACCAGCCTTTTTCGCTTCATCGATGACCAGATGCCCAGCGGTCACCAATGTCTCCTTATTGGCTATGGCAATATCCTTTCCGGCTTTAATCGCTTGCAGGGTCGGATAAAGGCCCACGCTCCCAATGACGGCATTGACTAAAACTGTCGCTTGATCATATACCGCAACAGCTGTTATCCCCTCATCGCCATACATGAACTCTAAATTTTTCCGGTTAGGGTATTCACTTTTCAAAAGTTCATAATCTTCTTTTGTCTGTACGGAAACTAGCTCCGGTTCAAACTCTTTTATATACATCCTGACCAAATCAATATTCTTTCCGGCCGAAAGTGCCACTATCTTGAATTGATCGGGGTGGGCCCTGACTACATCCGCTGTCTGTTTCCCAATCGAACCTGTTGCACCCAGAAGGCTGATATACTTCAAATCCGTTCATCTCCTAATTCTATATAACCTTGCCTATATTTTATTATAAAACATGCAATAAATGTAAAATTGGTAAAATAAATATTAAACTATCCAGCCTGTCTAAAATTCCGCCATGACCAGGAAGAATCTTTCCCGAATCCTTTACGCCATAGTGACGTTTATAAGCCGATTGAACAAGATCGCCGAGTTGGCCAAAGATTGCTATGATTAAAGAAATCAATAGTAATTGCCATAAAGAATAATCCAAAGAAGAGAATGCGTAGAAAAGCACACCCACAATCAATGCGGAAAATACCCCTCCAAAGAACCCTTCAATTGTTTTATTAGGACTGATTTCAGGCCATAACTTCCTTTTACCCAATGCTTTTCCGATGAAATATGCCCCTGAGTCAGTTGCCCAAATCGTAAATAAAGTAAGAAGGATATAGACCAGGCCTAAAGATTCATTATCACGCGTTTCAAAGAGGTAATAAAAACCGATGCCTAAATACAGAATCGTAATGACTAAAAAGCCTGCATCATCAAAGGTGAACCTATTTTTTGAAAGAACCGTATAAAGTAACAGCACTAAAACGCCGATTAAGAAAATCTGTACTTTATCATAATTATTTTCAGTTAAAAACGTGCTATAATCATTCGGCAATAATAATATCCACAGCAAAACATGTGAAAGAATAGCCTCAAAGGAGAACACACGCATTTTTTTCATTTTCATCAATTCATACAAACCGATGGATGCTAACAAGTAGACCATCAGTAAAAAGGGAACTTTCCCTACCATTACAATCGGGATGAAGATAGCGGCAGCAATGATTGCCGTAATAATTCTCTGTTTCATTATTCCAATTTCCTCGCCTTCTACATTAAACGCCACCGAACCTGCGTGAACGTTTTTGGTACTCCTCGACAGCCTGCAGTAAGTGCTCTCCACTAAAGTCCGGCCATAATACATCCGTAAACCACAGCTCTGTATATGCCGACTGCCAAAGCATGAAATTGCTCAACCTTTTTTCACCGCTTGTGCGGATCAATAAATCTGGGTCCGGCAAATGTTTGGTCATTAAGTAGCTGGATACCATTTCCTCAGAAACATCTTCCTTGATTATACCATTTTTCGAATCGTGAATGATGCTATTAACTGCCGTGACTATTTCCCCTCGGCTTCCATAATTAAGAGCAAAGTTCAAAATCATACCGTCATTATTTTTCGTATCCTCCATCGCTTGTTTAACTGCTTTTTGAGTATGGGACGGAATTAATGATAAATCCCCCATCATCTCCACCCTTACATTTTCAGCTATAAGTTCAGGCAGAAATGTACCAAGAAACTCCTGTGGTAGCTTCATTAAAAAATCGACTTCGCTTTTTGGGCGCTTCCAGTTTTCCGTGGAGAACGCATAAACGGTCAATGTCTTTATTCCTAGCTCATTGGATATTTTCGTAATCTTACGAACAGTTTTCATTCCTTCATGATGGCCTGCTACACGTGGCAATGCACGTTTTTTAGCCCACCGACCGTTTCCATCCATAATAATGGCAATATGTTGAGGAACATTAGACTTTTTAATATGCTGGATCCTACTTGCTACATCGGAAGAAGCATCTTTTTTAACGAAACGCTTCCATAGTGAATACATATGTTAGTCCCCCATTAGGTTGTACTTATCTCTCTACAAATGCAAAATTTACGTGCACTATGTATATTTATGGATTCTAAAAAAGAACAGAATCTATATTATAATATCAAAAAAAAACTTGTTATCATATTATTATTATTATGAAAATATTTTCTTCATTAGAAGTTGGAAAGAAATTATTATTGGATGCCTTTCAAGGTTTATATAGCGAAAGGACAAAAAAGGACCTCCTCCATCGTTTTCAAGCTCTTACTAACTCAGGCGTAATCATAATCGGAGAAACCTTATTATAACAGTTTTCTCTTTTTAACACACCTATATGTTAGTACAAGACATGACCACAATGGATTCGGCCCTTTTTTTTATAAATTTTTAAAAGTGGTTAGACTTCCAAAATTTCTTTTTCTTTATCTTTTGTAATATCATCGATTTTCGAGATGTTGCCATCTGTCATCTTTTGAATATCATCTACATAGCCACGCAAATCATCTTCTGTGATTTCACCATTTTTCTCAAGCTTTTTCAATTCATCGTTAGCATCACGACGTACATTACGGACTGCAATTTTCGCTTCTTCCGCTTCTTTCTTAACGACCTTCACAAGATCTTTTCTACGTTCTTCCGTTAAGGCAGGAATGGCAATTCTGATTATTGAACCATCATTAGAAGGATTCAATCCTAAATCTGATTTCAGAATAGCTTTTTCAATCTCACCCAATATTGTTTTATCATAAGGTTGGATGACTAAAAGTCTTGCTTCAGGTACTGAAATACCTGCCATTTGGTTAATCGGTGTTTGAGAACCGTAGTAATCAATAGAGATTCTATCAAGCAATGAGGCGTTTGCCCTTCCGGCACGGATGCTGGCTAATTCACGTGTGTAAGCTCCAATGGCTTTTTCCATTTTCGTTTTCGCATTCGAAATAACTTGTTTCGGCATCTTTTATTTCCCCCTTACAATAGTTCCAAGCGTTTCACCTAATACAGCACGCTTGATATTACCTTTTTCCATAATAGAGAAGACAATCAATGGAATATCATTGTCCATGCATAGCGATGACGCAGTAGAATCCATTACTTCTAATCCGTCTTTAATCACATCAAGATATGAAAGCTCATCATACTTCACGGCATTTTTATCTTTAACCGGATCAGCATTGTAAACGCCATCCACATTATTCTTCGCCATCAAGATGACATCAGCTTCAATTTCCGCTGCACGTAATGCGGCAGTAGTATCCGTTGAAAAATATGGATTACCTGTTCCTGCTGCAAAAATCACGACTCTTTTCTTCTCTAGGTGTCTGATAGCACGTCGTCTAATATATGGTTCTGCTACTTGTCTCATCTCGATGGAAGTTTGTACGCGTGTTTCAATGCCAAGTTGATCCAGGCTATCTTGCAACGCCAATGAGTTCATGACTGTAGCCAGCATGCCCATATAGTCAGCATTTGCACGATCCATGCCCATTTCACTACCGATTTTTCCACGCCATATGTTCCCACCGCCGACAACTACAGCTACTTCTACATCCAATTCAGCTACTTCTTTAACTTGCTCAGCAATTGATTTTATAACGGCTGGGTTAATTCCAAAACCATCTTCACCAGCCAAAGCTTCACCACTGAGTTTTAATACGACACGTTTATATTTAGCCATGAGAACCTCCAACTATGTAATCTATTTGTTCGTCCATCATGCTCATTCTTGCTTATAAACCAAAAATCCATGATTTTTCAAAAAAAAGGGAACACCATAGTGTTCCCTATTTAATCATTTTCTTACAATCAATTAGTCTTTTTTAACTTGGTTCATTACTTCTTCGGCAAAGTTTTCTTGACGTTTTTCAAGACCTTCTCCTACTTCGTAACGTACGAATGAAAGGATTTTTCCGCCTAGAGCTTCAACGAATTGACCTACTTTTTGATCTGGGTTTTTAACGAATGCTTGTTCGTTCACACAGATTTCTTCGTAGAATTTGTTAATACGTCCTTCAACCATTTTAGCAACGATTTTTTCTGGTTTGCCTTCGTTTAGGGCTTGTTGAGTAAGAACTTCACGTTCGTGCTCTAGCTCAGTAGCGTCTACTTGGTCACGAGAAACATATTTTGGATTAATAGCTGCGATGTGCATAGAAACACCTTTAGCTGCTTCAGCATCAGTTGTGCCTTCAAGAACAGTAAGTACGCTGATACGTCCACCCATGTGAAGGTATGCGCCAAATGCATCACTGTCGGTTTTTGAAACAACTTGGAAACGACGTAGAGTTAATTTCTCACCGATTTTTGCTACTGCTGCATTGATATGATCAGCAACTTTTGCACCATTTTCCATTGTTTGCTCAAGAGCAGCTTCAACGCTTTCAGGCTTGTTAGCCAATAAGAATGCAGCTAGTTCTTTAACAAGAACTTGGAACCCTTCATTTTTAGCAACGAAGTCAGTTTCAGAGTTCACTTCAAGAATTACTGCTTGGTTTCCGTCTACAACGATAGAAGTTAAACCTTCAGCAGCGATACGGTCGCCTTTATTAGCAGCTTTTGCAATTCCTTTTTCACGAAGGAAGTCAATTGCTTTATCCATATCTCCATCAGTTTGTACAAGAGCTTTTTTACAGTCCATCATTCCAGCGCCAGTTTTCTCACGCAATTCTTTAACTAATTGTGCAGTGATTGCCATAATATAAATCCTCCTCAAATTAAATGCGGTTTATTCAGTCTTTACCCATTTTGCCAGATAATACTTGTTTTTAACATCAAAAACAACAAATCGCAGCATTTTTTTACAAAAAAACATCCATTAGTCATGGTACTGACCAATCAACTTGATTATCACCAGTTTCAAAATCAACCGTGAATTGAAAAGCACGGGATTTATGTATGCTTACTTTAGTGCAAAAAAAAGGGATAAAAGGCATTATCCTCTTATCACCTTTTTTTCTCACTTAGTTAAGCAACTCTGTCCACTATTAAGCAGTAGTTGTTTCAGTTGCTGTTTCTTCGCCTTGTTTAGCTTCTAAGATAGCATCTGCCATTTTACCTGTTAATAATTTAACAGCACGGATTGCATCGTCATTCGCAGGAATAACTACGTCGATTTCATCCGGATCACAGTTTGTATCAACGATACCAACAAGTGGAATGTTTAATTTGTGTGCTTCCGCAACAGCAATACGCTCTTTGCGAGGGTCGATAACGAAGATCGCATCTGGAAGAGTCTTCATATCTTTAATACCGCCTAAGAATTTCTCTAAGCGATCCCATTCTTTTTTAAGTTGGATAACTTCTTTTTTAGGAAGCACTTCGAAAGTTCCGTTAGCGTCCATTTTTTCGATATCTTTAAGACGATTAATACGTTTTTGGATTGTTTCAAAGTTTGTTAAAGTTCCACCTAACCAGCGTTGGTTTACATAGTACATACCAGAACGGATAGCTTCTTCTTTAACTGATTCTTGAGCTTGTTTTTTAGTACCTACGAAAAGAACAGTTCCACCGTTAGCAGCTAGTTCTTTAACGAAGTTATAAGCTTCTTCAACCTTTTTAACTGTTTTTTGAAGGTCGATGATGTAGATGCCGTTACGCTCAGTGAAGATATATTTCTTCATCTTAGGGTTCCAGCGACGTGTTTGGTGTCCGAAATGCACACCAGCTTCAAGCAATTGTTTCATAGAAATGACTGACATTTTAGTTCCTCCTAAATGGTTTTGTTTTTCCTCCGCTCCGATCATTTTCCTACAGAAACTGTATAAACAGCACCATCTGCTAGAATCACGGGCGTGTGTATTAACACCATTTCATAATATATCATACTCAAGGAATACAATCAAGCAATATTTATCTATTCATTTTGAACTTTAATAAAAGCTCTATTTCCGTTTGGCCTCTATTCAATTTTTTTGCAATTTCTTCAATAGAAAGACCTTGCTCCCTTAGATAGTCAACTTGTTCATTTAGTGATAATTCCTCTAAAGAATCCTGCAACATGGCTGAGAAATCTTTTTCAACTACCTGGGCTATTTCTTTGGATAATAAACCGGAAGCATCCGATGAAAGCTCAAGCTTGTCTTTCACTCCGTCAGCAGGCTTAAACTCTCCATCAGTTTCACTCTGGTTCTTATAAGCATTCGCTGCCTGCTTTTTCGCCCCGGTAAGACTTGGTTCTTTTAAGAGGGGCATCAATTCCTCTGATGGTGCTGCCTCTTTCACTACAGATCGACTTTTTACAATTACCTGCTCTTTGATTCTATTCTGATTTGTTTTCGCACCAGCTTGTGTAACTGCCTTTATCAACGCTTCGTTATCTTCCTTCATTTCCATTAAATAGCCTGTTAGTAGTTCTTCCATCTCCATTATGACTGCTTTTTGTTCCTTTTCTAGCTTGCTTAATCGATTTTGTCTAAGATATAAAACAATAACGGCGAAAATCGTGAATATGTTTAGACTAAAAAGGAGAAACATAAAAATTCCTGACATGGTGCCTCCTCTTAACCGGAATAGTCGATACTCTTACCTTTATAGGGATGGGGATCTATATTCACTGTTGTTTTTTTCTTATTTTCTTTCTTCCTCTGCTGTTGGAGAAAAGGACCTTTGTCCGCACTTCCTTCTTTTTCATAAAAATGAGCAGGAAGTTTTTGTTCTTCAGCCATAACAGTAGTTTGTTTTCGTTCGTCTTCCTTTCGGCCCTGAGTGGTGTCATGATCCTGTTGTATTAGATTTTTTTGTAGAAGTTGCTCTTGGATTTTTCCAGCATCTTGGGTTCTAGGAAGGGCAATTTGCATTTCAATCGCTTTTAAACTCAACAGCCACCCACCCCCATATATCCTTTCAACTTTCACTAATCATCTGTAAGTGTTACTGATGGGTTATCCTGTTTCTCCTGATGACACCATATGTTTGGAAAGGTTTGCCCACAAATATTTTAGCCTTGCACACAAGTTCCAGAAAAAAAGCTGTATGAAAGATGAGAGCCAGCTTAGTTTTTTTTATCCTGCATGGCATTTCTAAGTTTAAATATCGCCCTTGAATGAATCTGCGATATCCTGGATGTAGAAAGGCTCATCACTTGTCCGATTTCTGTCAGCGTAAGTTCTTCTTTATAAAAAAGTTGTAATACCAACTGTTCTTTCTCGTTTAGTGTTTCTATACCTTTCGCTAGCTCTGCGTACAATTCTTGTTTTAAAACATTTTCTTCAGGTAAATCTGCTTTTTCATCTTTTATATGGTAATTCGTTCCTTCTTTGTCATCCTGCTCTTGTGGATTTTCATCCATAGATAAAACATTTGCGAAGAAGTGCTCATTCATTGCAACATATACTTCATCTTCTGGAATATTCAATTCAGATGCAATTTCTTTGGGTGTAAGGTTTCGCATATATTTCTGTTCCAATTTTTCAATAGCTGAATCGATTTTTTTTGCTTTATCTCTCGCACTCCGGGGCAACCAATCCTCTTTCCTTAAACCATCCAAAATGGCACCACGAATTCGGAATGAAGCATATGTGTCGAATTTCAAATCACGATTTGGATCAAAGCGTTCCAAGGCATCAAATAAGCCCATCATCCCTAAGCTCCTAATGTCATCACGACTGACATTCCTAGGAAGGCTGACTGATATACGTTGGACATGGTAAGACACAAGTGGCACATATTTCTTCACCAATACGTCCCCTGCTTGCGGGTCCCTGCAGTCGACCCAATTTTTCCAGCATAACTGTTCTTCTTCGATAGTCAGTTGAGACATGGGACTTCCTCCTAACATTGTTTACGTTTTGTAGTCAAAACGGTCCTTGAAGGCTCTAGGTGCAACAATATTTGATTGCAGTGTTCCCGTCACTTTCCAGCTGTGCCATTCCCTATACCCTATTAAATATTTCTTGTTCCTTTATTTACGGTCCGGATATTAAGCATGCACTCCGTCAAATTGAATTCAATTGTCCTACCACTATTACCGCCGACATCTTCCGAAACGACTTGTATACGTAATTCTTCCAATTCCTTCTTCACAGCTTCCACATTTCGGGGCCCTATTCTCATTAAATCCCCTCCAGATGCAAATTGAAACATTTGAGCACCGCCAGCCATCTTGGCTTTTAGGAAATTCGGCCTTGCTCCTTGTTTAACGAGGCGTTCGACCAGCTCCTTCACTGCTGTATCCGCAAACTTTGCAATATTAATTTGTCCGGACTTAGCGAGTGAAGAATCGGGCAACATGACATGCGCCAGACCTGCAATCTCTTTTTTCTCGTCATAAATGACGACCCCTACACATGAACCAAGTCCCGAAGTACGAATGGAATAGGGAGGTTTCACAATATTCATGTCTGCTATCCCCACTTTAACAACTTGGATTTGCAATAGATCAGCCATTTATTGTCACTCCTAAAGCTGCAAAAATAGTATCAAAGGAATCGGGATCAGGCAGTAAAAAGAAATGACCGTTTATAGTCTCAGCAAACCTTTCATCCTGTGCAAGGACGGTATCGATCACAATGGCAGAATCACTTACTTGAGATAATTCCAGTAACCCATAACTGATTGTCGCTCCCACCATATCGATGTTCAAGGATGGAACGGAAGGATATAAGTTTAATCTGGTAAAGTCCGACAAGGAAGAAAGATAGGATCCCGATAGGATATTCCCTAATTCCTGAAGGCAAGAAAGCTCCAATTCAGAATGGGGTGGTGAATCTATGGAAAAGGTCTCATCCCCAATCATCTGTCGAATGAAGTACTCTGCCACAGGTAACGAAAGGATAAAAATCATGCTTCCAGTGGCATCTCCTTCAATTCTCAAGAAGACACTCGCCACAACGTGCTCTGCGCCTCCCGCCAATTCCATCATTTCATCAAAGGAAACTACCCGGACATTAGGAACATTCATATCTATTTTTCTATTAAGAATGGCAGAGAGAGCAGTAGCGGCATGTCCAGCCCCAATATTTCCGATTTCTTTTAAAATATCAAGGTGGATAGGGTTGATTTTATCAATAAATGACATCTCTTTATCCTTCTTTTCTCACGATTTCATTTTCTTCGAGACTTAGAGCCTTCTCCAGATTAATTAATACAAGCAAACGTTTTTGAATTTTAGCAACACCACTAATATATTCTGAAGCTAAGTGGCCGACTACTTCCGGTTGAGGCTCTATGCTCTCCACTGGAATATCGAGCACATCATTGGCAGAATCGACAATTAAGCCTACTTCCATGTCATCTAGGACGACAATGATGATTCTTGTGGAATCATTATATTCCACCTCTTCAAAACCAAAACGGATCCGTAAATCGATAATAGGCGTAATCACACCCCTTAAATTGATTACTCCTTTAACAAATGGAACAGCCTTGGGCACTCTTGTTATATGCAAAAGCTTTTCAATCCCACTTACTTTTTCCACCGGAATGGCATATTCTTTGTCTTTGATTTGAAACACAATTACTTTTATATCTTGAACAGGACTTGTTGTCGACATTCAAGTACCCTCCTCTTTTTACCTCTCAACCACATTGCTGCTCCATCCATCAGAACTTTTCCCAGATGGTAGAATCTCTATGAAGCAAGCCTATTGGTAGGAAGGAATGTAGTTCATATCTATATTCCGAAATGGTTAGTGAATCAATGCATTGCAATCAACAATCAAGGCTACCTGGCCATCACCCAAAATCGTTGCTCCAGAAATGGCAAAAGCAGTTGATAAATAATTACCTAGTGATTTTAATACGATTTCAAGTTGTCCAATAAAGGAATCTACTACGAGTCCGGCCATCTTATCACCTTTCCTGACAATCACGATTGACAGAAACTCTTCTTCTTCATTTTGTACAGGCACTTCGAAAATATCTTTCAAGAACAGAAGTGGCAGCACTTTTCCCCTAAAGTCAATTACCTGTTGATTATGGGCATTCATGATATCTTCTTTTTTAATAATGGCGGTTTCTATAATAGAAGAAAGAGGGATTGCATATTTTTCTTGTTGAATTTCAACTAGCATGACGGAAATGATAGATAGCGTCAACGGAAGCTGAATGAGGAATATGGATCCTTCATTTTCCTTAGAGTCGATTGTTACCGATCCACCCAACGATTCAATCGTGTTCTTCACCACATCCAACCCTACACCACGACCAGATACATCCGAGATGGTATCCGCTGTTGAGAACCCTGATGCGAAAATCAATTCATAAATTTGCTTATCCGTTAATGTTACAGCCGTTTCCTTTGTTAGTATCCCATTGGAAAGGGCTTTGTTTAAAACACGTTCTTTATTAATACCGGCTCCATCATCCTCGATTTCAATAAACACATGGTTGCCGCTATGATAAGCCTTTAAAAGGATTTTTCCTTCTTCTTTTTTCCCCTTAGCCCGACGTACTTCAGGCGTCTCCACTCCATGATCCATGGCATTTCTTAATAAATGGACAAGTGGATCACCGATTTCATCAATAACCGTACGGTCCAATTCCGTTTCAGCCCCGATAATTTCTAAATCCACTTTTTTATTTAGGTCTCTGGCTAATTGGCGTACCATTTTAGGGAAACGATTGAATACTGTTTCCACCGGGACCATGCGCATGTTCAACACAATCGTCTGCAAATCACTTGTTACACGCGACATTCTTTCCACTGTTTCATGCAATTCCTGGTTATCCAAATCACTCGATATTTGATCGAGTCTACCTCTATCGATAACAAGTTCTTCAAATAAGTTCATTAAGATATCAAGTCGCTCGATATTTACTCGGATGGTCTTACTTGGGGCATGCTTAACCAATTTTTTTTCTTCTTTAATATCAGTTGAAGGTGGATTATCCGTGGCTTCCTTTGGCTTTTTATCGGCGGCCTTTTTTTCTTCTTTAACATTTGCGGCATGACGGAGTTCATCAAGATTAAGGGCCTTTATATCAACGACTTCCACTTCCGAAACCTTCATGATTTTTTTCTTGGTCTCTTCGATTGATTCATTTGTAACCAAGGTAACAGTAAACTTCTGGTCAAACTGTTCTTCCTCCAAAAGTTCAGCAGGTGGATTAGATTTTATCACCTCACCGGACTTTTCAAGAACCTCAAACACCATAAAAACTCTAGCTGCTTTCAAAAGACAATCATCACGCAAGCTGATTGAAATTTCATAGCTTTTGAAGCCTTGTTCCTTGGATTGTTGCAGCACAGTCATTTCGAATTCATCATATTCGCCCATCATCGCTTCTTCCATTTTTTCGCTGGAAGAGGTGGCAGCGGCAGTTTCATTGACTGCAGAAATATCCAACGATTCACCTTTTTCAATTTGTTGCAGTTTTTGTACCACGTTCGTCACATCACGTTTTCCATCTCCACCTTCAGCAATCGACATGACAATCGCTTCTAGATCATCCACCGCTAAGAATATTACGTCGAACAATTCAGGAGTGAGGATGATTTTACTATTCCGAATCGCATCCAAAACATTTTCCATTTTATGAGTTAAATTCGCTAAATCCTCATATCCCATCGTCGCCGACATTCCTTTTAAAGTATGGGCTGAGCGGAAAATCTCATTAACTATCGAAAGATCATTCGGGTTTTTCTCAAGTACCAACAGCTGTTCACTACACGTTTGAAGATGTTCTTTGCTTTCTTCAATAAATACTTCTAAATACTGATTCATATCCATACGATCTCCACCTCCATTTGTTAGCAATAGCCGATAATTGCTTTAGCTATTTTATCTACATCCTCTATACTATCTATTAAATTGGTAGCTATCGCCGCTTTTGGCATACCAAAAACAATGGATGTCTCCTGTGACTCAGCTATTGCCTTCAGGGGACCATTTGCTTTCAATTTAGCAAGTCCGCTTGAACCATCCATTCCCATCCCGGTCATGACAACGGCTATTTTTGCTAAATCCGAAATTTCACTTACTGATTCAAATAGCACGTCCACCGATGGTCGGTGCCCATTTCGGAGCTCGGATTGGTCCAATTCAACCGCGAGGCTCTTCCCGATTTGTTTAACTTTGAAATGGTATCCACCAGGAGCGATATATGCTATTCCTTTTTGAATCAATTCCCCATCTTCCGCTTCCTTTACTTGAATCCTGCATAATGAGTTGAGCCTATCTGCTAAAGACTTTGTAAAGCTGGGCGGCATATGCTGAACAATCAAGATAGGAGCATCTAGATTTCCAGGAAGTCCTGTCAATACTGTCTGCAAAGCTCTTGGTCCTCCCGTTGATGTACCAATAACTACTATCTTTTTATTCCCATGGAACCAGTGATTTATGTTTTTTTCGATAATATTATTTTCTTTTGCTTCTATTTTACTATATTTTTTCCATTCTAAAGGACTTCTTTCAACATTTCTAGCATTATTTTGTAGTTTGTGAACATTTGCAAAACTAGCTGCCATAACTTTCTCACACAGCTCTTCCTTAATTTTGTACATATCCAACGAAATAGCACCCGATGGTTTAGCTATAAAATCGACGGCACCGCTATGCATGGCAATACATGTATTGTCCTTCCCTTTCTTCGTCGTGCTCGATAGCATCACAACCGCAGTCGGACATTCTTCCATAATTCGATTCAATGCTTCCAATCCGTCCATAACCGGCATTTCCACATCCAAGGTAACAACATCAGGATTCAATGATTTTATTTTCATTAAAGCATCTTTACCGTTTCTAGCCGTCCCAATGATTTCAATTCTGTTATCTTCTGATAAAAGTTCTGAAATCAGCTTCCTCATAAATGCGGAATCGTCCACTATCAGCACTTTAACTTTGTCCATATAAGGAAACCTACTTTCTAAGAAAATATCGTTTCATATTTTGTAGGAAATTGCTTTTTTGTATAACCGGATCTTCACCGGATGTATGATTTACATATCTAGATGTGATTTCGGATAGAGACTTAGAAACATCACCTTCAGGATAAGAAAGAATAAAAGGAATTTGCCTTGAAACCGCTTTGGAAACTGATCGATCATCCGGTAGATACCCCAGTGCAACCAGCTCTGTGCCTAAGAATTTTCGTAGAGCATTTCGAATCCTATCTATTGTTTCTTTGCCTTCCTTTTTGGTGAATACTCTATTGCAAACGAGAAAAAATGGGATCCTATTATTTACAGAACGAATGTATTTCATCGTGGAATAGGCATCCATTATGGAAGTCGGTTCTGGAGTTGTGATGATAATTAATTCATCTACACATAAAAGGAATTTCACCGAGTCCTGTGTGATACCCGCCCCCATATCAAATAATATATAATCATAGTTCTCAATCAGCGAACCAAATTCTTCATTAAAACGTGCAAATTTATCTTCATCTAGAGAAAAAAGATTAGTGAGTCCAGTGCCACCTGTAATGATAGAAATTCGTTCCGGACCTGGAGTCATGATATCTTGCAAGCTTAAACCATTTTCAAAAAAATCAACAATGCTGTATGGAGAATGCTGTCCGGTCAAAATATCTATATTCCCCATTCCGATATCCATATCAAACAACAGGACCCTTTTTCCAAGTTTCGATAAGGAGATTGCAAAGTTCAAAGAGAAGTTGGATTTACCAACTCCACCCTTCCCACTCAAAATGGCAAGTGTCTTGGCCAATGAATGTTTTTTTTGCATTTCGAGTCTCCTTCTCAGGTTTTCAGCTTGATCTTTCATAATCTTTAGCTCCAAAAACCATCTTCAATAAATTGGACGATGTCGCTTTTTCAATATCATCTGGTACGTTTTGTCCATTAGTTATATAAGCGGCCCCCAATTTATGAGCATGGATAAAATTAAAGATCGAACCAAAAGTTGACGTTTCGTCCGCTTTCGTAAAAATGACCTGCTTAATGGGAATCGTAGTAAATTGTCGATAAATATCTTCCATATCCTTTTGCTTCGAGGTCAACGACAGCACCAAATACGTTTCCATTTCATCTGTGAAGTGGATGATTTCTCCGAGGTCTTTAACATACTGTGGATTGCGAAAGTTCCTCCCAGCTGTATCTATAAATACATAATCATAATGCGAAAAGCGTTCCGTCGCCCTTTTAAAGTCTTCTAGGTTATAAGCCACCTCAATTGGAACATTTAAAATCTTTGCATATGTCTTCAATTGATCAATGGCTGCAATCCTATACGTATCAGTCGTAATGAATGCCACTTTCTTTTCATGCTTCAGCATGGTCTCTGCCGCTACTTTGGCTAAGGTTGTTGTCTTACCTACGCCTGTCGGTCCCACAATATTAATATATTTCTTTTGCAGACCAGGCTGGCCGTTTGGCACTTGCTCTATTAGTTTACGCAAAGATGCTTCTAACCAGCTTCTAATTTCTTGATCAGTGGTTTCCTCTTTAGTAGCAAACCATTTATCAAGCAACTCATTCATGATTTGCGAACGGATTACCGTTTCCACTTCCTGTTCGGTGAGATACTCATAAATCTGTTGTAATTTATCCGGATAATGGGTAACAGAAGGAATTTGTATGTTTCGTATCATCCCTTTTAATCCTTCAATTTCTTTTAAGAGCTCATCCTCTGCCCGGTTGACTTGTTTTGGTACAGACGGCTCACGGATATCTGCTACCGAGTTCTCAAGTATCGTTTTAGTAGGCAGCTTCTTCTCTTTTTGTTTAGTTACGGGTTGAGTGGGCTGTGATACCGGATCGATGGCTGCCATGACTTCTATATTCCTTTTCTTGAATAAACCTAGAAAACCACCGGTATATACCGCTTTCGAGCTTAAGATAACCGCATCATTGCCTAATTCTTCCCGTATTTGCTTCATGGCTTCAGACATGGAAGGCGCCATATATTTTTTTACCCTCAATCAATATTCACCACCCCTACACTTTGTACTTCTATATTCGATTCAAGTTCATTGTAAGAAAGTATCGGTACATTAGGAAAATAACGTTCTGTCAATTGCCGAGCATACATCCGCACAGCCGGAGAGCAAAGCAAGATCGGTTGATGATCCATTAACGTCAGCTCTTCCAATTTAGCAGCGATTGCCTCCAGTATCGATTGTGATATGGTAGGATCGAGCGACAAAAAGTTACCATGTTCAGTTTGTTGTACCGCATCTGCAATCGCCTTCTCCACTTTTCCCGATAGAGTAATGACTTTTATCTGATTTTCTCCTGAGATAAAGGAATTTGTAATTTGTCTCGCTAAATTCTGGCGTACGTATTCAGTAAGCAAATCCGTATCTGTAGATAACTTACCGTAATCTGCAAGTGTTTCAAATATGATTGGTAAGTTCCTTATCGAAATTTTTTCTTTCAATAGCTTTGCCAATACCTTTTGGACATCCCCTATCGACAATGGATTAGGAGTGACTTCCTCGACAAGAATTGGCGACGTTTCTCTAAGATGATCAATTAATTGTTTCGTCTCCTGCCTGCCCAAAAGTTCATGAGCATTAGCTTTGATGACTTCCGTTAAATGCGTGGATACCACGCTCGGAGGATCGACCACGGTATAGCCCATCATCTCGGCATGTTCTTTCATGTCTTCCGTAATCCATTTTGCCGGTAGCCCAAATGAAGGTTCAACCGTATCAATTCCTTCTATTGTATCGTCTTCTATGCCTGGACTCATGGCTAAATAGTGATTCAAAAGCAATTCTCCATTAGCAATTTCATTACCCTTGATTTTCAAACGATACTCATTAGGGTTCAATTGGATATTATCCCGAATCCTGACGACCGGGATGATGAGCCCCATTTCAATCGCAAGCTGCCTACGGATCATCACCACCCTATCGAGAAGGTCTCCTCCCTGATTCGTATCGGCCAGAGGAATAAGTCCGTAACCAAACTCAAATTCGATAGGATCGACACTCAATAGGTTTACGACGCTTTCAGGACTTTTCATCTCGTCCGTTTCCAGTACTTCTTCCATTTCCTGAATTTCATTTTCATCAGGCTGTGGTGTTTTGGAAATGACATACCCTCCCAATACCAATAAAGCTGCAATCGGTATCGTGAATACATCCGAAATCGGAGTGAATATTCCCAATAGGAATATCGTTGCTGCTGTCAAGTACAGCATTTTAGGAAATTGGAATAACTGCCCAACGATATCCGCCCCTAAATTACCATTCGAGGCTGCACGTGTCACGACAATCCCTGTTGCAGTTGAAATCAGTAATGCCGGAACTTGACTGACAATTCCATCGCCCACCGATAACATGGAGAAATGGATAGCTGACTCACCAAAGCTCATGTCCAGTTGCATGACACCGATAATCATCCCAAAAATCAAGTTGATGATGACGATGATGATTCCGGCGATGGCATCACCTTTTACAAACTTGCTCGCCCCGTCCATGGATCCATAAAAATCAGCCTCGTTGCTGATTTTTTCACGTCTTGTACGTGCTTCGCCTTCGGAAATCATTCCAGCATTTAAATCAGCATCAATCGCCATCTGTTTCCCAGGCATCGCATCCAGCGTGAATCTTGCTGCTACTTCCGATACCCTTTCGGAACCTTTCGTGATGACAATAAAGTTGATAATAACCAAGATGATAAACACTACTAACCCTACAAGCACATTCCCTCCGACCACAAAAGAGCCAAAGGTTTCCACTACACCACCAGCATCCCCATAAGTCAGAATGGCGCGAGTCGTGGACACATTCAATCCGAGCCTGAATAATGTTAATAATAAGAGCAGGGATGGAAAGATAGAGAACTCAAGTGGCTCTTTCATATTCATCGTAGTCAATAGAACTAACAGCGCAAGAGATATATTTAAAAGAAGTAAAATACTTAACAGCCAAGTCGGTAATGGAATGACCAGCATGGCAACAATCATGATGACACTTGATATGACAACTAAATCTCTTGCTCGCATGTTTTTCTCTCCTAACTAACAGGTAACAATCTACCTTTTAAAGCTTGCCTTTCGTTTTATAAACAAAGGCCAGTATTTCTGCGACTGCCTTAAAAAATTCTTCCGGTATCGCCTGCCCAACGTCGGCAAGATCATATAATGATCTTGCCAACGGTCGATTTTCCACCATGACGACATCGTTTTCTTTTGCGATATATTTAATCTTCTGAGCAACGAAGTCTACACCCTTTGCCACGACAAAAGGAGCTTCCGCTTTATTTTCATCATATTTTAAAGCAATGGCAAAATGCGTCGGGTTTGTAATGACGACGTCCGCATTCGGCACTTCCTGCATCATTCGCTGAGCAGCCATCTGGCGTTGCTTTTGCTTAATCTTTGATTTAATGAGCGGATCGCCTTCAGAATTTTTATATTCATCCTTAATATCCTGCTTAGACATGCGGATATTTTTTTCAAAGTCATATTTTTGATACATATAGTCCAATAGTGCAATGAACAATAAAGCCACGGCGGCATAATAGCCTACTTTAATCGTAATATCCGCCAATGTTGCCATTGCATCTGCCACAGATATCTGTGATAAAATCATAATCTCTTCCATACGGTTCCAGAGTACATAAAAAGCAACAAAACCAACAAATGATATCTTAAGTATGGATTTCAATAACTCAACAATGGCTCTCATGGAAAAAATCCGCTTAAATCCTTTAATGGGGTCCAATTTTTCAAGCTTGAACTGAATCGATTCCGTAGAAAACATAAAACCAACCTGCATTACGTTGGCTAACACCCCAGCTACCACCGCTGCCACAAAAACAGGACCTAAAATAAGTCCCATCTCCATAAGGATCTCAATCAAGATAACTTGCATGTTTTCTTCACTAAAGTCGGTAATCGTGAAGTCCTGTAGGTATTTCCTAACAAGGGTAAACAAATGATTGTACATGAACGGTCCCATCATAAGCAGAACCGAAAATACTGTAATCAGATTAATTGCTGTATTAACATCCTGACTTTTGGCAACTTGTCCTTTTTTCTTTGAATCCTGACGTTTTTTCGGGGTCGCCTTTTCGGTTTTTTCACCGGCGAAAAACTGTAAATCCAGATGTATCCATTCCATTTTCATAAGCCCCCGATCAGCTGCATTAACTGACGCATCGTCAGGAGAATGAAATTAAATAGTTGTGTCACGACCGTCATCATCATTCCCATGACAATGATAACTACGGATAAACCCACGATGATTTTCACAGGTATACCGACAACAAATACGTTTAGTTGAGGAACCGTCCTTGCTAGGATGCCGAGCGTGACGTCCACTAAAAATATGCTTCCCACTACCGGGATGGCCATTTGAAAAGCAATCATAAATGCTTTACTGAATGCTTTGGCTAAGTACTCTATTATTGATTGATCGCCGAATGGCACGTATAACTGGTCAATTGGGATGAATTGATAGCTATAGAAAATCCCATCCAATAGCAAATGATGACCATTTGTACTTAGAAGAAACAATAAGGCAATCGTATATAAATATTGTCCCATCAAGGGACTTTGAGCTCCTGTTTGAGGGTCAATAACATTCGCTATCGAAAATCCCAGTTGAAAATCGATCAACCCACCGGCAATCTGGACTGCGGATAATATCATATAAGCTGCAAACCCGATGAAAAGTCCTACGAGCGCTTCCTTTATGATCAATAAATAAAAGGTGACATCCAAAGCCAGAACCGGTGCATCGATGGTATAGTACATAATCCAAGCCAGGAAAACTCCCAACCCAACTCTATGTTGTATTGGGATAGACCGATACGAAAAAATTGGCATGGCCACGAAAAAGGTTGTGACTCTAACCACCATTAATAGAAATGCAGGAAAGTAAGGGAATATTTCATCCATACTCTAACCTACAAATCGATTCAAATTACCGAATATATCATTGGCATAGGATAATAGATGGCTAAGCATCCATGGAGCGAGTAAAATAAGGGCCAATAGAACTGCCACTATTTTTGGAACGAAGGCCAATGTCTGCTCCTGAATCTGGGTTGTGGCCTGAAAGATACTTACCAACAAACCGACGACAAGAGCGATCACCATCAGCGGTCCAGCTATAATCAACACCATATAAATACCTTTTTCGGCTACATCAATAACATAATCTGCACTCATCTTTTCTCACCTGCTTAAAAACTCTGTAATAACGACTTCACTACTAAATACCAACCATCAACAAGAATGAAGAGAAGGATCTTGAATGGAAGGGAAATCATGACCGGCGGTAACATCATCATCCCCATGGACATCAGGACACTTGCAACGACCATATCAATCACTAGAAAAGGGATGAAAATCATGAATCCTATCTGAAAAGCCGTTTTAATCTCACTGATTGCAAATGCTGGTACAAAGGCAGTCAATGGGACATCCTGTATCGTTTCAGGCTGTTTGACCTTGGCATAGTCTAGAAATAAAGCCAGATCTTTCTGCCTCGTATGAGCACTCATAAACTCCTTAAATGGCATCGCTGCTTGTTCATACGCCTCTTCTAAATCGATTTCTTCATTAAATAAAGGAGTTAGTGCTTTCTCATTCACTTCCTGGAAAGTGGGAGCCATGATGAAAAAAGTCATGAAAAGGGCCAATCCGACCAGTACCTGGTTCGGCGGCATTTGCTGCGTCGCTAGTGCCGTCCTGACAAAACTGAGTACAATGATGATTCTCGTAAAACATGTCATTAAAATCAGTATGCTCGGTGCAAGTGATAGAACCGTTAAAAGAAGGACTAACTTGACGGAAGTAGAGACACTAGAGGGATCACTGTTGTTAAAAAACTCCATGAACTCATTCATTCTTTGTCTCTTCCTTTCCTATCAAGCTCGTTCAACAGCTTCTTCCTGCTTTTAGACATTTTATCGAGCTGACTCTTGAACTCAGAGGAAAAATTAGTAGTCTCGGTTTCATTTTTTTTCGACCATTTACTTTTCAGCTTTGCCATAAGGTCTCTTGGTTGGATCATCTGGTCCATTTTTTCATTGTAATCTTCTATCAACCGTTCATATTCTTTCGGGTCATCTATTTCCTTTAACAGTTGGATGTTTTCGCCAACACCTACAACTAAAATTCTTCCGCCAACCTTCACAAGTTGAACAGATCGATTTGCCCCGAGGCTCGTTCCTCCCAAATTCTCTACCGAATTAGCTTTTTGATACGTTTTACCTTTCTTTCCTACAAACCTCAATACGATATAGAGAAGCGCAACTACAAATATGGTAGCGAGAATCATTCTAAGGAATTCCCAAACCGTTATCCCCACTTTTTCAGGATTTGTTGCTTGATCGGTAGATGGGGAATTGCTAGATTGAGAGTCTTTTGATTTATCGGTTTTATCCGTTTTTGAATTTACTGGCTCATAAAAATTCTTTACTGTGTCATCCAGATTTTCGGCACTGGCCTGAATGGCCCCGCCAAAAAACAAGGTGAGCACTAGTGAGACTTGAAGCCACTTTTTAAAAGCAAACAATATGAAGACACCCTCTTAGTTAGCTTAGTGCTTTATTTATGGCTTCCAATACACGATCTGCCTGGAAAGGTTTAACAATGAAATCTTTAGCTCCCGCTTGAATTGCGTCGATGACCATTGCTTGTTGTCCCATTGCGGAGCACATGATGACCTTAGCTTGAGGGTTCACCTTTTTAATTTCCTTTAATGCAGTAATCCCATCCATTTCTGGCATGGTGATATCCATCGTTACAAGATCCGGGTGCGTTTCTTTATATTTTTCAACGGCTTGGGCGCCGTCTGCTGCTTCCCCAACAATCTCAAAACCATTTTTAGAAAGGATATCCTTGATCATCATTCTCATAAATGCTGCATCGTCTACAATTAAAATTCTATTTGCCATTTTTTCTTCCCCCAAATTTATCTAATTTTTTTTAATCGGTCGCTCTGACTCATAATATCTGTAACTCGAACACCAAAGTTTTCATCAATGACAACAACTTCACCTTTGGCGATTAACCGGCTGTTTACAAGTATATCAACAGGTTCCCCGGCCAGTTTATCCAATTCGATGATTGAACCGGATGACAATTCCAGGATTTCCTTGACTGAACGTTTGGTCCTTCCAAGCTCTACTGTTACTTGAAGAGGAATGTCCATCAGCATGCTAAGATTCTTCGTTTCCGATTCTTGAAGCTGGTAAGGCTGAAAACTTGTGAAACTAGCTGGTTGTACATTTACGGGTTTTCCGTTGGTTACGGTTGGTGCGCCAAAATGCTGCGGTTCATTTGGCATCTGATACGTCTGTTGCTCCTGATAAGGAGCTTGTCCAAATGGATCTTGGGTCGGCTGATTTGAAATGGGATTCTGTGATTGAGCCATCTCTTGTGTAGGAATACTCTGTGGTTGACTATTAGCCACCTGTTCCATTTCCTTTTGTAGTTCGGCAGGTTCACTTTCACCTGCCCCATTCAATAATTCATCGACCAATCCTTTTGCAAACTCTAAGGGCAATAACTGCATAATACTTGAATCAATCAAATCACCTACTCGCAAACGGAATGATATCTTTGCAAATAAATCTTCGTTCGGGATTGCATCTTCGCCCTCACCGTTCAAGAAATTGAGTAAATCGACACTTGGCGGTGAAATATCAACCTTTTTGCTGAAAATGGTTGACATGGAAGTCGCAGCGGAGCCCATCATTTGATTCATCGCTTCCTGGACTGCACTTAATTGGATTTCCCCTAACATATCTGAAGGACTCAATCCATCACCACCAAGCATTAAATCAGCGATGATTGCTGCATCACTTTGCTTGATGACCAACATATTGATTCCCGAAAAGCCCTCAGTGTACCTTACTTGTATGGCCACATACGGCTGTGGAAACTCCTCCGCTATCTTACCCTTTTCAATTATGGTAACGGTTGGGGTCGTGATATCCACCTTTTGATTCAATAAGGTGGATAATGCCGTAGCTGAACTTCCGAAAGAGATATTACCAATTTCACCTAATGCATCCAGTTCCATTGCTGATAAATAATCGTCAATCGAAATTGAGCTCCCCCCTTCTTCTATATCTTCTGTTCCTTTTAAGAGGGCATCTATTTCGTCTTGTGAAAGCATTTCATCACTTACCATCTTCGTCTCCCCCTTTCAAAATATCAAGAATCTGGATGGCGTGTTTTTTACCTATCTTGCCTGGTTGTCCACTATATTTTGGAATTCCTCCAACTTTAATTAGTAAAGGTTCATCGATTGCCTGATTTAAATCGATAACATCGCCTACATCGAGTAACAGAAAATCCTGAATGGTAATATCAGTGGTTCCAAGCTCGGATATAATCGGCAGGTCTGAATTCCTAATACGCGTTTCCAAAACCTTGATTTCTTCAGGCAGTCTTTCTTTTTGGGAAGTTTCCATCCAGTAGTGAGCAGATAACTTCGGTATAATCGGTTCTAATACGACGTGCGGTATACATATATTGATCATCCCGCTTGTTTCACCTATTTGGGTATTCAGCGAAATGACGACAACTGTATCATTGGGTGAAACTAGCTGTAAAAATTGAGGATTCACTTCGAATTCCGTCATCACGGGTTCGATTTCGACAATCGTTTCCCATGCCTCTTGTAAATTTTCAAAAGCTTTCTCAAAGAGATTCGACATGATTTTCGTTTCAATTTCCGTTAGACTATCGACTTTATTGGCACTGACACCCCTACCACCCAAAACACGATCCATCATGGAATACGCAATATTTGGATTGACCTCAAGTATGATTCGGCCATCCAACGGGGGGACCTCGAACACATTCAAAATTGTCATTTTTGGTATCGACCGTATAAACTCTTCATATGGGATTTGATCAGCCGAAGCAACAGATATTTGAACATAGGTCCTTAGCTGTGCTGAAAAATATGTTGTCAAGAGACGTGCAAAATTATCATGGATCCTTGTTAAGCTCCTGATTTGGTCTTTTGAGAACCGAAGCGCCCTTTTGAAGTCGTACACTTTCACCCTTTTTTCTATTTCTTCTTTCTTTAAATCGTCTGCATCCATTTCTCCAGTAGAAATGGCTGAGAGTAATGCATCAATTTCATTTTGAGATAATATTTCCCCAGACATTTGTATTCACCTCCAAAACTTCCCCTTCTTAATTTAATGAAGTCAGGGTGTTCTTATTGAAGAATCGAGGAGGTTATATAAACCTTTTCAACTTTTCCTTCTTCCATTAATTCATTAATTTTAGTTTTTAACGTATTCTGAAGTTTTTCCTTGCCCTTTTTACCTGTTAACTCCTGGGCTTTCATTTCGGACAATTCGGTAATGATGATGTTTTTCACCTGAAAGTTCCTTTTTTCTAGCTCTTCCTTAGCCTTTTTATTATCTGTCTGGACCATAAATGAAATTTTAATATAATCATTGCCAGCTAGATTCGTTGTGATCTCAGGAATTTCAACAGAAGATTCGACAATCTCATCTATGCTTGGCTTGCCCTCAGTAGATGCGGGTTCAGATAACTTCGTAACAACCACGACCGCTATGACGCCAACTAGGGTAATCGCCACCAACATAATTAGAATAATCGTCAATAGCTTTTTTTTCATACTCTTTCCTCCCCATCTTTGTGAAATCCGAGAACATTCACCGTACGATAAAATTGAATGATGGCTTGAATCATTTCCTCTTCCTTCTCGAGCACCACAATTTTCTTGCCATTTGTAAAAGTGATGGTCGTATCCGGCAACGACTCGACCGTATCTATGTACAATGCATTGATATGAAAGTTTTTGCCATTCAGCCTCGTGACTTTAATAATAATATGTAGGAGCCAGAGCAAATCAGCACCTGGCTCCTCCCTCCCTTAACCTATCGTTTTAAGTTAACCAGTTCTTGCAGAATTTCATCAGACGTGGTGATGATACGTGAATTAGATTGGAAACCACGCTGAGCAACAATCATCTCCGTGAACTCTTCGGATAAATCGACATTGGACATTTCCAGTGACCCGGATGCAAGCGTTCCGCGGCCATCCCCAGCTACACCAATGTTCGCGGTTCCTGAGTTAATCGACTCTTGGAATGTGCTACCTCCTGATTTAGTTAAACCAGAAGCATTCGAGAACTTTGCAATGGCTAACTGACCTAATGTTACGATTTTCCCATTTGAGTATATCCCGTTAATTTCACCTGATGCTCCAAAGTTAAAGCTTTCTAGTTTCCCTTCTTTATTACCATCCGGATTAACGAGGGCGGTAGTTGTTCCTTTAACTTGAGTGAGTGATGTGAAATCAAAATTCAAGCTATTAGTTGAATTAGAAGTTGAATTGTTTAATGTACCAACTCCTGCATTAAAAGTAAGAGTAGTGAATGGAGGGACAGTATTATTATCAGTTGGATCCAAATCAAAGTAAGCCTGCCAAGTATCTGTTCCTGACTTCTTGAAATAAACAGTTTTTGCTTGTTCTTCTCCATTGGCATCAATGACTTTTATCTGCTGACTAAATACAGAACCAATAATAGCATCTGCAGCCAGATTTTCACTAACAGTCACTTTAGTCGTGGAAATAGCTGGTAAAACTGCATTTACATTTACTGCCACATCATTGATAGTTTTCGATAATTTTCCATTTGCATCAACTTTGTAAGCTTGTACTTTTGACCCGCTTGAGTTTACGAGCGTACCATTGTCATCTAAATAGAAGTTTCCGGCACGTGTATATGATAAGGCATCTCCTTGCTTGACGACGAAATAACCATCACCAGAAACAGCCAAGTCAAGATCACGTCCAGTAGTTTGCAAGCTTGATTGACTATGGATCGTGTCTATTGTCGCGATGGTTGAACCTAAACCAACTTGTTTAGAGTTGGTTCCGCCCCTATTTTCTGTTGCCGCACTAGCTCCGGATATTGTTTGGTTCATCGTATCACTGAAAGTAACCCGGCTTTTCTTAAAACCATACGTATTTACATTGGCGACATTATTCCCGATGACATCTAATTTCGTTTGTAAGTTTTTCAACCCACTGATTCCTGAGTACATTGAACGAAGCATATTAAACGTTCCCCTTTCATTTTAGCGACTGCTTCTGTCATTCCACAGTCAAGGCTTCCTATACTAGGGCCGGCCCATTAATCCAACAATATGGTTCCATTGATGTTCGTGAAAATTTGAGACGTTGCTTCATCTCGGTCCATGACTGTAATGACTTTGTTATTTTTTGTGCTGACCACGAGCGCCGCATTATCTGTGATGATGAGCGACTCGGTCACCCCCATTTTTTTGGCCTCATTTGCTTTATCGGCAATTCGGCTCCACATTTGCGGGTTTATTTCTATTTTTCTTTGATCTATCCGCATTTGGGCATGTTTACTGATTGTCATTTTCTCGACGGTCGTTACAGCTGTTTGAAAATGCTGTTGAAATCCTTGCTGGGTCGCTTGCCTTTGTCTCAAGGGTGATTTCATCAGTGGTGTCGCTTGAGCGGAATTCACTTGAAAGCCTAGTTTATTCATTCGTCCGCTCCTTAAGCGCCAGCTATTTTGATCAATTGCTCTCTAGTTAATTTTGTGCCGGTTTCATCATTCACTTCGATTTGCAACTTACCATTATTCATCGATACTGAAGTGACGATGGCCGACTGTTCCCCGTTTGTTTCATCATTCCAACTGACCTTCTTACCAATCAGTTCGCTTGCCGTCGTCAGGCTGTTTGATCCTGTTCCAGTCTGCTTCATGGCTGAAATATTCGCCGGTTCTAGTTTCGTTCCATCTTCTAAAAGGAAATAAACTTTGTCTCCCTTAAATTGAATAGAATCCACAATTCCTGTCCCTTCCTCAATAGCAAGGTTTTCATCGCCCTCATCGAGTTTATGCCAAGTCACTTCTTTACCAACAAAGGAGTTATAATTCATCAAGCTAGTTTGTTGATTGGCTCCTATCAATTGGTCCATTTTGGTCCCGATATTCACCATCTGTTCTAATGATGAAAAAGTGGCCATTTGAGCAATAAACTCTGAGTTGTCCATCGGGCTTGAAGGATCTTGGTTTTGCAACTGGGTAAGCAATAGTTTCAGGAAATCATCTTTCCCTAATGCGTCACCCGTTTTTCTTGTTTCGGTTTGATAGTTTGATAACATTAATGATGTGTCAATGGTTGTCATTTCTTCACCTACACTTCCATATTTAACAGAGCTTCCGCAAAAGTACCTGTAAATTCACTATCCGATTCTTCATTGCTTTCTTGCTTACTTTCTTGTTGCTGTCTACTTTGACCCTCTGACTCTTTCTGGTTGAATTTCTCTGAGTTGAAAGAGTTTAAGGTTTGTGCTATTTCAATTTTTTCAATTTGGATGTTCTGAACGCTAAAAGCGTGCTTTAAGCCTTGAACCTGATTGTCCAGCATATCCTTTGCTTGTGCTGTAGTGGCCAAGATCCTCGCTGTCATCATGCCATCTTTTTGAATCAACTCTATTCTGAGCGACCCTAGATGTTCAGGATTCAATCTGATTAATAGCTTGTTGACACCATTAGCTCCGGAGAAATTAGATTTGTTCAAGATAGATTCAAATTGCTTGACGAATTCTTCTTGACTGACAGTCTGTCCACCTTTGGAAGCTGTCAAAACTAATTGCTCTATTTTACTCATTTGACCGGGAACATTTGGATTAAAATCGGTATTGCCCTCTGTATTTAGAATCGCGGGTCCATCCGCCTGTCCATCATTACTGAGAGTGAACTTAAACTGAGCTGGCTTTACAATTTGAAATGGTAACCCCAAACCTTTTTTATCAGCCTCTTCCATTCTAGAAAATGCATTTCTCACCGTTTCGAGAGATTTATTCTGTCCTTTGTCCATAAGAACTGAAAAATCAAGGTCCCCGTTTTGTTTCTGTTGCTCATTAGACATCCACTTTTCAAGCTTTCCGGTTATTCCTTCAAGCACGTTTTTCACTTGCTTCTGAAGGGATGCCTCATCCTGTGTCATATCTTTATTCTCTGATAGAAGTTCCTGTATTTTCACCAGTTTTAAAAGGTTTGCCGTCCCATCTAACGGGAGCTCATGCCACTCTTCTTCGTTCAAAGATGCAACCTGTTTTAGGATTGTGTATAGTTCCATGACATTCGCACCGAGAAGACTTTGAGAATCGAGTGCGATCTCCTCTTCATGATCTTGTTCTAAATCGAGTTCTTCGATACTATTAAAAAATCCCTCAAGACCTGTTTCGTCATCACTGGTAAGACCTTTCAATAACTGTAAAAGTAATGCTCCTGAACTTGACGAATCATTTATTAACGAATCTTCCTCCGCTACTCCTTCTTCCAAATCACTTAAGCTGGTTTGCTTCAAGAAATCCACCAAATCCTTAAGAGTGGAGAGTTTCTCATCGGAAAGAGTAAGTGATTCTGCATCCATAACCTTGGATGAATTTGTTTCCAAAGTTAAAGCCGATTGAAGAGCGGATCCGAATTGGGCATTTGTCCCTTGGCTTTGATTGGTTTGTAATTTTGGAGTAACCGATGTCAACGCTAGCATTGAATTAATGGCTGAATTCACTTTTGAAATCACCCCCTTTCATCTGTCTTACGTACTTTGTTCTGTTAGTTTCTTCGTTAACCTGGCAGCATCTGCCGTAGACATCTGCTCCAATACCTTCGCTAATGTATCAGCTTTCATACTTGCCAAGATTTTCACGGCATCTTCATCATTCATCGCTGTAATGATTGGCGCTGATTTTTTGGGAGCCATCGTTTCATATGTGCGGATAATATCCTTGAATGCCCGTTTACTTTCATCCTGGCTTTCTTTTAGCTGATTCAATTGTGTTTGTAGCTGTTGTTTTTCTACTTCAGCCTTTTCGACAGCCTTGTCACGGGTATCAATTATGGTTTCAAGCTTCTCTATCTCTTTTTCCTTACTCTTTATTTCAGTTTCTAATTTTGCCAATCTTTTCGAATCCTTACCGATCTCTTGCGATGGTTTTTCTTTTTCATCATCTTTTTGAAATAGTTCAGTGAAAGGAATTTTCCCGGAAATTTCCTTAGCTTTTCCCATGACATTAACGCCAGCAACAGTGAAAACGATCAACGCCACAGTTACCGCAAAAATTAAAGGAATAAAGATGACAAGAAACCATTGAAATTTACTTATTTTATTTTCTTCAAATTCATCCATTTCAGTCGGTTCACCTTTTTTACGCATTCTATCACCTAACGCCCTTTGCTTAAAAATTGCCTGATAGATACTTCATCCATTTGTTTATTCTCGGCTTCCTTCATGATATCCAAGAATTTAAGAAAATCATTTTCTTTCATTTTCTCGTACTTCTTGACCTCAATATTTCTCTCCATCAATACATCTTGCAGTACATTCATTTTATATCGAGCTTCAATGACTTCCTCCTGGCTAATGCTTATGAGCTTTTCGAGGTTGTCCATAAACAATTGATGGTGCCGAATTTCTTGAATGGACAAACCGTTTCTAAGCTTTTCCTGTTGAAATGCAAGCAAATCCTCTTTTTTCTTTAAATATTTATATAATTTACCGGCCACTTCTTCGAACGTTTTAAGAGCAGCATTGTATTTAGCCAGGGCATCACTTTTTTCTTTTTCTTTTATAGTAAGGATCTTTTCGAATTTATATTGATAAATCATAGCTACTCACCTCTTTCCATCAAATCTACGAGGCTTCCTATACTCCGGTCTTTAGGCGCCTTTTCATGGGTACCCTGCTTCAAAAATGAAATGATTTCCGGGTAGCGCTTTATGGAATTATCTATTTCCTTCGAAGAACCTCTTTTATAAGCTCCTATATTGATTAAATCTTCCGACTCCATATAGGTTGATAAGTTCGCCCGTAATTCTTCCGCCGACTTTTTATGTCTTTCCCCAACGATGTTATTCATGACACGGCTGATGCTCTTTAGTACATTGAGTGCGGGAAACTGTCCTTTATTGGCTAAACTCCGGTCTAAGATGAAATGTCCATCCAAGATTCCCCGTACTGCGTCGGCAATCGGCTCATTCATATCGTCCCCATCCACAAGGACCGTATAAAAGGCGGTGATAGAACCTTGCTGATTCGTTCCTGTTCTTTCTAATAGTCTTGGTAGGATCGCAAATACCGATGGCGTATATCCTTTTGTCGTAGGGGGCTCACCTACAGCCAGTCCGATTTCTCGTTGAGCCATCGCCACCCTGGTAACAGAGTCCATCATCAACATGACATTCAACCCTTTGTCACGGAAATATTCTGCAATGGCAGTAGCTGTCATCGCTCCTTTAATCCGCATCAAAGCTGGTTGATCGGAAGTTGCAACCACAACGATGGAACGAGCTAATCCTTCTGGGCCGAGATCTTTCTCAATAAATTCCCGAACCTCTCGGCCACGTTCTCCCACAAGCCCAATCACATTTAAGTCAGCTGTCGTATTCCTAGCAACCATACCGAGCAAGGTACTTTTTCCTACACCACTCCCGGCAAAAATGCCGACACGCTGTCCTTTCCCAACTGTTAGTAAACTATCAATCACCCTGACGCCCACATCAATTGGTTCGTCAATGGGCGGCCGTTCCATGGGATTTGGAGGATCTTGATCGACTGGTACGGTAGCCAGTCCCTTTGGAAGCAGAGATTGGTCGATGGGATATCCGAGTGGATCGACAACCTTGCCAATCAATCCGCTTCCAACTTTTATTTCAAGGCTACGCCCACTTCCTTCGACAATGCACCCTGGTGCAATATCACTTACAGCTGTAAAGGGCATTAAAATGACCATTTCGTCGCGAAAACCGACGACTTCAGCCAATATCGGTTTTTTCTTTTTTCGAACACCAGTATAGATATAACAGACGTCGCCTACAGAACTTTCAGGTCCTTGAGATTCTATCATTAACCCTACGACACGCTTGACTCGTCCATAATGTTTAAATGTATCGACTTCATCAATAAAGGGTATGAGGTCTCTCGCTTTCATTTTTATTCCCCTTCCAGCAATTCGGTTAGTTTCACCTTTATCTCTTGTAGTTGGCTATCGACGCTTGCATCGATTCTTCCATTCTCCGATTCTATGATACAGCTACTTTCTTCCAATTCATCATCAGGATAGATATATAATTCCGTATCTTTTGGAAAGATTGAAATCAGTTCTTCCTTATGGGAAAGAATGGATGGGTATCGTGCCGGGTGAATGTGAATCTGTACTTCCCGGTAATCCCTGGCCTCTTTAATTGCCCCCTTAACGAGAGACAAGAAAGTTTCTTCCTCATTTTCCAATTGAAGTCCAATGATTTTTTTTGCCACTGTTAAGGCTAAATCAAGAATGACCGATTCCGAAGATTCAAGATGTTGCTGATAATCATTTTTGGATGCCTCAATCACTTCTTTTGCGAAAGCGATATCCCCTGCAATTTCGTTATAACCTTTTTGAATCCCATCTTCAATTCCCTGCTGGTACCCCTCTTTTTGCGCTTGTTCGATGTACAGTTTTTTTTCTTGTTGCTCCCAATAATCCCTTGCTTGTTGAATTTCTTCGACCATCGCTTCAGCTTGTCGCTTTGCTTCTATTAATATGGCATCCGCTTCTTGTTTGGTTTGATAAAGAGATTCATCAGGCTGGTAATGGTTGTTGATTTGCCCGTCATCATTTTCTGTGTCGTGAATGTCGAACTGGCGGATTTTAATCGCAATTTTCTTGCTTTCTTCTTGCTTTGCCTGATGGGACTTTATAATTCTAGACAATAATATCATCCCCTCCGCCGCGGGCGATTACAATCTCACCAGTTTCTTCAAGGCGGCGAATTACAGCAACGATTCTTGATTGTGCTTCTTCTACGTCACGTAGTCGAACAGGTCCCATATATTCCATTTCTTCCTGGAAGGTTTCGACCATTCGTTTAGACATATTACGGAATACGATATCTTTCACTTCTTCACTTGCCACTTTAAGTGCAAGTTTAAGATCTTCATTATCAGATTCCCGAACCACGCGTTGAATGGCTCTACCATCAAGAGTAACGATATCTTCAAAGACAAACATCCTTTTCTTGATTTCTTCTGCAAGTTCAGGATCTTGTATCTCAAGTGCATCCAAGATGGTTCTTTCCGTTGCACGATCCACACCATTCAATACATCCACAACAGCTTCGACTCCACCCGTTTGTGTATAGTCCTGCGTAACGGTTGCTGATAGCTTTCTTTCTAAAATCTGTTCCACTTCATTAATGATTTCTGGCGAAGTGCTATCCATTAAAGCGATCCTTCTTGCAATATCTGCCTGTACTTCTTGCGGCAGTTCAGACAAAATTTGGCCTGCCTGAGTCGGATCTAGATAGGATAAAATCAGTGCAATCGTTTGAGGATGCTCATTTTGAATAAAGTTTAAAATTTGGCCCGGATCTGCTTTACGAGCAAAGTCGAAAGGACGAACTTGCAAGGACGATGTTAAACGGTTGATAATGGCAGCAGCCTGATCAGTCCCTAAAGCCTTTTCTAGAACCTGTTTCGCGTATCCTATTCCACCTTGTGAAATATAATCTTGCGCTAAAGCAATATTGTGGAATTCTTCTAAAATCTCTTCCTTGTCGTGTGTATCAACGCTTCGTACCCCTGAAATCTCAAGAGTCAGCCTCTCAATTTCTTCTTCTGAAAGATGCTTATATACAGATGCAGAAACATCCGGGCCTAAGGAAATAAGGAGGATCGCTGCTTTTTGCTTACCTGTCAATCCACCCTTTTTCTTTCTATCTGTCACGTTTATGGCCTCCTAATCTTCTGCTATCCAGCTTCTTAATAGTTTTGCAAATTCATCCGGCTTTTCTTTAGCCAATTTCTCGAGTTGCTTCCTTTTTAAAGTGGCTTCCGTATCTTTCTCATTGTTAAGATTCGGAACTTCTAATTCTAGCTCTTCTTCCACTTCCTCGTAATATTCCTCTTCCAAATCCCGTTGACGTCTTGAACGGAAGAATAACACTAATAGAATGATTATGATTAGTAACAATACTCCCCCAATAATGTAAACCCATATTGGTAAGGCAGAAGCAGCCTCTTCTTCTGAAAGCTTCACTTTTCCATTAAACGGTTGAACGGATATCGCAATCTTCTGATTTAATTCATCGTCCGTTAGCTCTTCTCCCTCCGTTTTTTTATCAATGGTCGTTCTTATAATTGTGCTTAAGATTTGTGTGATATCATCCACGCTCTGTTGAGATAAAGAGTTTGGATCGTCGGCAGTAGGCGGCTCTACCATGACTTGAATTCCTAGATCCTTTACTTTATATGGACTTTCGACAATTTCCTTCTTGATTCGGTTCACTTCACTATTTATTGTTTCATCTGATTTTTCATAATCACCCGAACCTGTGGTGCCTTCAACATAACTGGAACCTAACGAATCTGCTGAGTCCTCACTTTGTGGAATACCCCCATTTGCAGCCGCGTCCCCGCTATATGTTTCATTGATTCTTTGGGCTGAAATTTCGATTCCCGCCATATTTTCTTCATCGACGGGTTCTACCAAATTTTCTTCACGATTTTCTTGAGTGAAATCAATATCTGTCGTAACGGAAACAGCCACTTTATCTCTGCCCATTATTGTCCCTAGCATGTTCTGCACTTGTCGTTGTATATCGCGTTCAATTTCTTTTTTTATCTCATTTTGAGATTCAAAAGCGGAACCAAATGATGATTTTTCCTTTTTTAGGTCATAATACTCAAAATCTTGGTTCATGATGACGATATTATCTGTAGGAAGGTTGGGAACACTCTTTGAGACAAGATGGTAAAGGGAGTTAACTTGACTCTCTTCAAATTTATAGTTCGGTTTCGTATTCAAAACGATGGAAGCGGAAGCCTCACCGGCTGATTCACTGACAAAGACCCCTTTGTCAGGAAGCGTGATCATGACGCTTGCATCCTCAACCCCATCGATTTTCTTTATTAAATTGGATAATTCCGTTTGCATCGTATCCAATTTAATAACATTAAATTGATTTTCAGTCATTCCCATTTTTGCATTCTGACTAAAGAATGAGTAATCAATACTACCAGACTCCGGTATTCCATCCGCAGCTAGTTTCACTTTTAGCGTATCGACACTTTCTTGTGGAACTTTGATTGTGGTTCCGTTGTCCGCAATTTCATTTTTTATTCCCTGACTGTCTAAATTCTCTTTAATGCTTCCCGTTTCAGATGGTTTCAGGTTTGAATATAAGGGAACTAGTGTAGTTCGGGATGTTAAAAATGAGACAACCATGATGATAATGATGACTAGTGCCGTTGAACCAATCATGATTGTTTTTTGCTTTTTAGTTCGTGTACTCCAATAACCAGTTATTTTATTTTTAAAATTCACTAGTGCATCATTCATTTAAATCCCCCGGTCAGTCTATGAATTTATGAAAGGAGGCACTTTATCCTCCTAGCCACTTTTTCTCTCTATATATGAGGTTTTAAAATGAATGTTAAATACTCATTCTCATCATTTCCTGGTAGGCTTCGACCACTTTATTCCGAACCTCTAATGTAGCCTGCATCGTAAGACTGGCTTTTTTCGAAGCAATCATCACTGTATGAAGCTCAACATCTTCTCCATTGGCTAACTTCGATGTGAGGTTGTCCGATTCTACCTGGGCTTCATTAACTTTATTCATAGATTCTTTTAATACGGACGCAAAATCTTGCTGTGCTTCGTATGGTGTACTTGTCTTACTTTGTTCACTTTTCCATACGTTCCCTGTATTAGTCACACTCGAAAGAGAAATCCCCTCCATAAATGCACACTCCATTCAAATATTATTTACCGATTTCCAATGCTTTCATCATCATTCCTTTTGATGCGTTTAAGACAGTGACATTAGCTTCATATGACCTAGTGGCACTCATTAAATCTACCATTTCTCTAAGAGGATCCACGTTTGGCATCTCTACGTAACCCTCTTCATTCGCATCTGGATGATCTGGATTGTAATCCAACTCAAAAGGAGTTTGATCTTTCACGATTCCAGATACTTTTACCCCGTCACCCGTGCCGCTCGTTTTCCCGGTCGCTGCATCTAGAAAACTTGCAAAGCTGCCTTCCTTATTTTGCAAAACAACTGATTTCCTTGAATAAGGCTTCCATTCCCCCGTATCCGCATCGAACTCTGCTCTAGTCGTATCGGCATTGGCCATATTAGCAGAAATAACATCCATTCGAAGCCTCTGGGCAGTTAAAGCTGAACCCGTCGTATTAATACTTTGAAAAATCCCCATTACTTACCACCCCTTATGACAGATTCCAACGACTGGAATTTACCTGAAAGTCTATCGGTTACAGCATTATAATAAATTTGATTCGTAGCCAGGTCCGTCATCTCTTTATCTATATCCACACTGTTACCGTTACTGTTATAATTCACATTTTGCTGCGTAACAATGGAGGAAGTCGACTTTCCGCCTGATTTAAAGCTAAAATGCCTTTCGTCAGTACGATATGATTGGATGGCTGTATCAAGTTCTGAGTGAAAGGACTTTGTCTTGGAGACATCTTTCGCTTTGTAATTTGGCGTATCTGAATTTGCTATATTTTGCGAAGTAACCTTTTGTTTCATACTAGAATAATTCAGAGCGTTTTCCAGTGACTGAAAAGTATTTGAAAATAATTCCACGTTATCGCTCCCCTCTTTCTCCCCCATGAAAATAATAACTTATGTGATAAATAAACCCATTGTCTAATATCCTTAATTTTAAAGAAACATAAGAACGATGTCTACATTCAATATATAGACTTTAGACCTATTATAGTCGAATAATGTCACATTTTGCTCATATTTAGATGGTTGTTAACTAAATTACTAGTCATTTGTGACGTGGTATTACATTTTTTTATTAATTTATCCATTTTTTTCTGAATATCACATGCTTATCATACAGAATAACAAACTAATGTACCTGATACTTTAGAACTAATTATCTACAAAAAATTCAAGGTAATTTTTAACAGTACGTAGTTTTACACCTTATTTCAAAGAGTTTTCATGATTCTCTTTTTCAAACTTTGCCATATTTCTATATTCAATATTTATCTATTTTTCAGAAATTTTATAATATATCCCTTAAATTCGACTTCTTTCTCCATAATAATACTCTTAAAAATTCCAAATTATATCAATGGATATATTGTATCAATTTCCCATAAACTTCATTCTATTTTTTAGAAATATATCTTTTATTTACTATCCAGATAGTTATAACAGTATAATTACCCTATATAAGGATAAGTTAACTGAATTTTGAATAAACACTTCTTTATCCTCATTTCACCTATCAAAAATTGATTCAAATTACCCTGAATGGTAATTTTTTTCTCTTTTTACCCTGCCTATATGTTCTTGTTACTACTACATTTGGTTTATAAACTAGGATTCTAAACGTAGTTTCCTTGGTAAGCATTTTTCCTGCTCATGAATACTTCTTTTGGATCTACATAGAACAATACGCCTACATTAGTCAAAATAAAGTGCTAATAAAAAAGTAGAGTATTATACGTTCCTACGACCATTACAGCAAAGCATGATTTCTATTGGGATAAGATGTGGACTTTATGCTGTTCACCTTCCTTAACAAAGTTCATAGAGATGGAGTGCGGAAATATTCATTCATGAGACAAATCGACAGACAAAAAGGGTACGGAATTAAATTCCGTACCCTTTTTGTCTGTAATAACCTTATCTTTTAGAGATTTTTAGCTATTTTTAAGTTTTTCTAATTCATTAAGGAATTTATCGTTCAACACTTTGATGTACGTGCCTTTCATACCTAAAGAACGTGATTCAATAACTCCTGCACTTTCTAATTTTCTAAGCGCGTTTACGATAACTGAACGTGTGATACCGACACGATCGGCAATTTTCGAAGCGACAAGCAACCCTTCGTTCCCTTTAAGCTCTTCAAAAATGTGTTCAATAGCTTCTAATTCACTGTATGATAGTGAAGAAATGGCCATTTGTACGACCGCTTTACTACGTGCTTCTTCTTCGATCTCTTCTGATTTTTCACGTAGGATTTCCATTCCAACCACTGTAGCACCATATTCAGCAAGGATTAGGTCATCATCATGGAACTTATCTTGTAAACGAGCAAGAATCAATGTTCCTAAACGTTCCCCTCCACCCATGATTGGGACAATAGTTGTTAAACCATTTGAAAACAGCTCTTTATTCTCAATAGGGAAAGCTGTATATTCGCTTTCAATATCAAGGTTAGAAGATGTTTCTTGAATGTTGAATAAGTTCTTTGTATATACTTCAGGAAATTGCTTATCTTCTAACATTTTATACATACGTTCGTTTTCAATTTGTTGACTTACTGCGATTCCAAGTAATTTTCCACGACGGCTAACGACGAATACATTTGCTTCGATAACTTCGCTTAAACTTTCTGCCATTTCTTTAAAATTAACTGCTTTACCTGCTGCTTTTTGGAGCATTGCATTAATTTTTCTTGTTTTTGCTAATAAATTCATCTGACTTGTTCCTCCTAAAAATACCATGGTTCACAATTGACTATGAAGTTGTATTTCCGTAATTTGATGTTGTTTGCTTAGGCAATGATTCTTGCCGTTGGTTCATTCTATAGGATAAACTGGCTTAAGTCTTTATTACGGGCTATAGAGCCCAGCTTATCTTCCACATATTGAGGCGTGATCGTGATCTTTTCCATTGTAATGTCAGGGGCTTCAAAAGATAAGTCCTCCAGAAGACGCTCAAGGATTGTATGAAGACGCCTTGCCCCAATATTATCTGTGTTTTGGTTTACCTCGAAAGCCACTTCCGCTATCTTACTAACAGCTTCGTCAGAAAATTCAATTTCTATACCTTCTGTTTCTAATAATGCTACGTATTGTTTTAAAAGTGCATTATCCGGCTCGTGTAAAATTTTCACAAAGTCTTCGACGGTCAATTTGTTTAATTCTACACGGATTGGAAAGCGTCCCTGCAGTTCAGGAATAAGATCTGATGGTTTAGCCGTATGGAAAGCACCTGCAGCAATGAAGAGTACATGATCGGTTTTAACTGAACCATATTTTGTGACAACTGTCGACCCTTCAACAATTGGCAAGATATCCCGCTGTACACCTTCTCTTGAAACATCCGCTGAAGAGCTTCCAGACTGCTTGCTAGCAATCTTATCAATTTCATCGATGAAGATAATGCCGTTTTGCTCGGCACCATATACAGCGTCCGATGTCACTTCATCCATGTCAATCAATTTAGCAGCTTCCTCATTGGTCAAGACCACTCTTGCTTCGCTTACTTTCAATTTACGCTTTTTATTTTTCTTGGGCATCAAGCTTCCCAATGCGTCCTGCATATTCATCCCCATTTGTTCCATTCCCGAACCTTGTAGCATGTCAAACATGGATGCCGCCTGCTCTTCCACTTCAACCGTGATCATTTCATTCTCTAACTCGCCCTTAGCCAATTGACTCGCCACAAGCTTTCTTTTTTGCTGCAGGCTTAAATCCTCGGAATTATCATTCGAATCCTGGTCAGACTGATTGGTCCCACCTCCGAAAAACGCTTCGAGAGGATTTTTAAAATTACTCTGTTTTTTATTGGATGGTACCAGTAAATCAATTAAACGGCGATTAGCATTTTCCTCTGCCCGTTCTCTGACACTTACCATCTTTTCTTCCTTTACGAGGCGGACGGAAGTTTCCACCAAATCACGCACCATCGATTCTACATCGCGGCCAACATAACCAACTTCCGTAAATTTCGTTGCTTCTACTTTCACAAAAGGAGCACCAACCAATTTAGCCATTCTCCGAGCAATTTCTGTTTTCCCAACACCCGTCGGTCCAATCATTAATATGTTTTTCGGAACGACTTCATCGCGAAGTTGTTCTGATAATAAAGAACGGCGGTACCTATTTCGCAATGCTACTGCTACTGCTCGTTTGGCCTCACTCTGTCCTACAATATATTGATCCAGTTTCTCAACAATTTGCCTCGGTGTTAAATTAGTTTTTTTTGACATAGTGCGCTCCTCCTTACAACTCTTCCACGATTATATTCGTATTTGTAAATACACAAATTTCCGCTGCAATTTGTAAAGATGATTGGGCGATATCCTTTGCCGTTAAGTTTTCGCTAGAAAAACGCTTTAAAGCCCTTCCGGCAGCCAGTGCATAATTCCCACCTGAACCTATGGCCAGAATTCCGTCGTCCGGCTCGATGACTTCACCTGTACCGGAAACGAGAAGCAAGTCTTTTTTATTCATGACGATTAGCATCGCTTCCAGCTTTCTTAGCACATTATCACTCCGCCATTGCTTTGCCATTTCAACTGCAGCACGTTGGAGATTCCCATTGTACTCCTCTAGCTTTGCTTCGAACATTTCAAAAAGAGTGAAGGCATCCGCAACGGACCCTGCAAACCCTGCCAGGACATTACCATTAAAGATTTTCCTCACTTTTCTTGCCGTATGTTTCATCACTACTGAATTCCCTAAAGTAACCTGCCCATCACCGGACATGGCACATTCACCTTTATGATGCACTGCAAATATCGTAGTCATAAAGTGTCTCCTTTCAACTTTTAAGCTCGCGGATGTGATGCATTGTAGACTTTTTTTAATTGGTCCTTTGTTACATGCGTATACACTTGCGTAGATGAAATTTTTGAATGTCCAAGCAGTTCCTGAACCGTACGTATATCTGCCCCATTATTTAAGAGATGAGTGGCAAATGAATGCCTCAGCATATGTGGGTGCAGATCTCCATCAGCGGCCGATTTTTTAATCAATTCATTTAATATATAACGGACTCCCCTTGGTGTAAGAGGTTCTCCGCGAAAGTTAACAAATAAATAAGCATGCGTCTTAGCGTCAGACGATGTCATTTCCATCCTGGCTGTACGTATGTATAAATCTATCGCTTCCTGAGCATAACTCCCCACCGGAACATATCGATCTTTTTTCCCTTTTCCATGAATCAGTACGGTTCCAAGAGAGAGATCGATATCCTGCATTTTGATTTCACAGCACTCACTTACGCGAATGCCTGTAGCATACAGTAATTCCAGCAGTGCAACATTTCTTATTCCAATCGGGGTATCTTTTTTTAAAGAAGAAAAAAGCTGATTGACTTCTTCCTCATAAAGAAAGCGAGGCAATCTTTGCTCCTTTTTAGGTAAAGATGCAAGAGAAAAGGGATTATCCTTGACTTCTGCTTCCCTTAATAGAAATTTATAAAAACTCCGCAAACAAGATGTTTTTCTTGCCACAGTACGCTTGGAAAGTTTTTTCTCATATAAATTCGTCAAATATAACCGGACATCTATATATTCGACTGACGCGACATCGGCAATCCGTTGTTCGTTCAGGAATAAGAAAAATTCATGAATATCCCGCTTGTAATTTTCAATCGTGTAGTGTGAACTATTTTTTTCTATTTGTAGATATTCAATGAAAGAAGATAACGCCTTATTTTGATTGATCATAGAAACACCTCGCAAAGGCTTATAAATAGTATCATACTTTAAAACAGCAGGCAAATAATTTTACAAACTTTTCACAAAGTTCTGAATTGTGTCTAAAGCGCGATTAGCATGTGCCTCATATCGTTCCTTTTTCGACTTGATTCTAACTCCCAAATCTGGAAGGAGACCGAAGTTGGCATTCATGGGTTGAAAGCTCTTCCCGTTAGTTGACGTGATATACCGTGCCATGCTGCCCATTGTGGTTTCAGCAGGAAAAACGATTGGCTCCATCTCTTGAACCATTCTCGCTGCATTGATACCGGCAACCAAACCTGAAGCGGCAGACTCTACATACCCCTCTACACCCGTCATCTGACCTGCAAAGAATAAGTCATCTCGGTTTTTGAATTGATATGTTGGCTTTAGCACATTAGGCGAGTTTATGAACGTATTGCGGTGCATGACGCCATAACGCACAATTTCGGCATTTTCCAATCCCGGAATCAGTTGAAGTACCTCTTTTTGAGGGCCCCATTTTAGATGCGTCTGAAAACCAACAATGTTATATAGCGTTCCTGCTGCATCATCTTGACGTAATTGGACTACAGCAAATGGTCGTTTTCCTGTTTTTGGATCTTCCAAACCAACTGGCTTCAATGGTCCGAATAACATCGTCTTCTTCCCACGTGATGCCATCACTTCTATAGGCATACATCCTTCAAAAAAGATTTCTTTTTCGAATTCCTTAAGCGGAACCGTTTCTGCAGAAATCAATGCTTCATAAAAACGATCAAATTCTTCTTCGGTCATTGGACAATTCAGGTAAGCCGCTTCCCCTTTGTCATAACGGGACTTCAAATAAACTTTATCCATATTGATGCTTTCTTTTTCAAGAATTGGAGCTGCCGCATCATAGAAATACAAATATTCTTCTTCCATTATTTGCTTTAGGCTGTCTGATAAAGCTTGGCTTGTTAATGGGCCTGTAGCGATAATTGTCGGACCTTCTGGAATTTCTGTCACTTCTTCATTGATGACTGTCACATTCGGATGGTTTTTCACCCTATCCGTTACAAGACTCGCAAATTCATGTCGATCGACGGCTAATGCTCCACCAGCAGGAACAGCACAAGCGTCTGCTGCGGATATAATTACAGAATCCAATATACGCATTTCTTCTTTTAAAACACCTACAGCATTTGTTAACGTATTTGCCCGAAGTGAATTGGAACAAACAAGTTCAGCGAATTTATCGGTATGGTGTGCAGGCGTTTGCTTAACCGGACGCATTTCGTACAAATCAACTTTTATTCCTCTTTTAGCTAATTGCCAAGCTGCTTCACTGCCTGCTAGCCCAGCACCAATTACACTTACTTTTGCTTCTTTCATGTTTCGAACCTCCATGTATAGATATGATAAAACAGGAAGATTTATCATTAAAAATATTTTTATAAAATTTTCATTTTAACGATGTGCTTATATGTATACCCCGTATTGTTCATTCCTGCTGATGACCATTCTGTAAGTTCATGTTTCCTTGTATAGATCCATAAAGTTAGACTCTTTTAAAAAAGCTAGTGGACACAAAGAGGAATTATAACTTTAAATGAATACACTTGTCCACTGAATTTTACAACACTTGACCGAAATAAAAAAGTTTCATGACTTTACCAATATATTCTGTGAATTAAATCTTCTCATTTATCATGATATCATACCTAACTAAATATGAAGAAACTCGCTTCTTACATAGTAAATAGAACATGAAAAAGGTGAGCATAATCGCCCACCTTCCCTTAAGCTTGAGGTACTTCTTTGAAATCACAGTCCATACATTGTACTTGTACGCCTTTTTTGAGTTTTTTCTCAACAAGCGTTCCTTCACATTTCGGACAGCTTCTTGGTAATGGCTTATCCCATGAAATAAAGTCACACCCTGGGTACGTATCACATCCATAAAACAGGCGGCGTTTTTTACTTTTCCGCTCAATGATGTTTCCTTCTTTACATTTTGGACATTTCACGCCAATCTCTTTGACGATTGGCTTCGTGTTACGACAGTCTGGGAAATTGCTGCATGCCATGAATTTTCCGTATCTCCCCATTTTGAAGACCATTCCATGACCGCATTCTTCACAATCTTCTCCAGCAGGTTCATCTTTAATTTCAATTTTTTCCATCTCGGCTTCAGCCTTGGCCAAATCTACAGCAAAATCTTTGTAGAAATCATCAATAACATTAGCCCATTCGACACTTCCAGCCTCAACACCATCAAATTCCTGTTCCATCTTGGCTGTGAATTCGGCATCCAGGATATACGGGAAGAATTCTCGAATTAGCTCAAGGACTATTTCACCAAGTTCGGTCGGGATAAAACGTTTGTTATCAAGCGTAACATAACCCCTTTTTTGTATAGTATCTAGAGTAGGGGCATATGTGGATGGCCGACCTATACCTAATTCTTCTAGAGTTTTGACGAGGCGTGCCTCCGTATAGCGTGGTGGTGGTTGCGTAAAATGCTGCTTAGGCTCAACATCTTTTGAAAAGAATTGATCGCCTTTTTTCACATCAGGAAGGGTATTCTCCTTTTCCTCCACCGAATCATCCGTTCCTTCAACATATACCTTCATGAAACCTGGAAATTTAACTTTTGATCCATTTGCCCTGAATATCACATCGCCATTATGCAAGTCGATACTCATTGTATCCATGACTGCAGAAGACATTTGGCTTGAAACGAAACGTTCCCAAATTAATTTATATAAACGGAATTGGTCTCTCGATAAAAATTCTTTCACTAAACTTGGTTCCCGCAAGGTGCTAGTCGGCCTAACAGCTTCATGGGCATCCTGGGCATTTGTCTGCTTTTTCTCTTTGCGCTGTTCAATCTGGACGTAATCTTCACCGTAACTTTTTGAGATGAATGTTTGAGCCTCAAGTTTAGCCACATCGGAAATCCGGGTTGAATCCGTTCTCATATAAGTAATCAGACCGACTGTTCCTTCTTTTCCTAGCTCAATTCCTTCGTAAAGCTGCTGCGCGAGCATCATCGTTTTCTTGGCCCTGAAATTCAGTTTACGTGCAGCTTCCTGTTGTAGGGAAGAAGTTGTGAATGGTGCAGCTGGATTACGTCTTCTTTCCTTTTTCGTCACGGTACCGATTGTAAATTCACCACCGCTCAAGGAATCCAGGACCTTCTTCACGTCTTCTTCGTTTTTCAACTCAGTCCGTTCACCTGCCAGGCTGAAAAAAGAACCTTCAAACTGTTCTTTTCCTTTTACAAAATCAGCCTTGATTGTCCAATACTCTTCAGGAACGAAGTCTTTGATCTCTTTCTCACGATCGATGATCATTCGGACAGCAACTGATTGAACCCGTCCGGCACTCAATCCTTTTTTGACTTTCTTCCACAAAAGAGGGGAAATATTGTATCCGACCAAACGATCCAATATCCTTCTCGCCTGCTGTGCATCCACCAATTTCATATTAATCGGTCTTGGTGATTTAAATGATTCTTTGATTGCTTCCTTCGTAATCTCATTGAATACGACGCGGCAATCCGAATTAATGTCGACATCGAGGCTATGCGCTAAATGCCAGGCAATCGCTTCACCTTCTCTGTCGGGGTCAGCTGCGAGATAGATTTTCTTCGCTTTTTTTGCTGCTGTTTTCAGTTCTTTTAAAACCGGGCCTTTGCCTCGGATAGTTATATATTTAGGTTCATAGCCATGTTCAACATCGACACCCGTTTGACTTTTAGGTAGGTCGCGTACATGTCCCATGGAAGCTTTAACTTTATATTTCTTTCCTAAGTATCGCTCTATCGTTTTTGCCTTTGCGGGCGATTCCACAATCACTAAGTAATCTGACATCCAATAAATCCTCCTCAAGAGGTAATATAAATCTTCACTATTATTAATCATTCAAAAATCATTTGTCAACACCTCTTTGTTTTTCAAATCCTGCAGTTTCATTTGAAATTAGGTATTTTGACAAGAGGTGCCTGTTGCAAAACTTATAACAGTTTTACAATATTTTCAACCTTTTTGTCTAATATTTTATCCTATTCATCTAAAAAAGCCCTTTTTTCACCTAAAAAATGGACACTTCACCGTATATCTTCTATATTATATTGTTTTAATATTCTTCCTCAATGTCGACGGATGTCAAAATTAATTTAGCTCCATCTTGAATTAATTGGTTCGTTCCGGTTGATTCAGGACTGGTTATATTCCCCGGAAGCGCAAATACATCTCTTCCTTGTTCAAGTGCAGCTTGTGCCGTAATGAGAGAACCGCTTCTTTCTTTTGCTTCTACAACGAAAATCCCCTGTGATAAACCACTGATGATTCGATTCCGGAGCGGGAACATCCAGGGTTCTGATCTTCTCATCGGAGGAGTTTCCGAGAGTAGTAGACCCTTTTCAATGATTACTCTTGCTAGGGGAATGTTTGTTTTTGGGTAAATCTGCATCAATCCCCCACCTAAAACACCTATCGTATGTCCGCCTTCATTCAACGTAATCTTATGGGCAATTGCATCAATTCCAGATGCCACCCCGCTAATAATCACAAATTCTTTCCTTGTAAGGGGTGTTAAAACCGTTTTTAAGGCCTCCAGTCCATACGAGGTTGGATTTCGTGTACCGACGACACCTATCGTATTCCTCTTCGCTAAAAGCTGTTTATTACCTTTTAAATAAAGCACCCAAGGGGGATTGAATATTTGTTTTAGCATATATGGATAGTCTTCATCAAAAATCGTCATACATTGGATTTGATTATTGTCATATTGTTTTAACTTTTCACTCGTATCGTGTGAATGCAAATCTTCGAGAAAGAATTGAATCTTATTGGAGGGGATGGGGAGGATTTCTTTCCATTCAGCGTATGTCATTTTAAAAAGGGAGGTGAGAGATGGATCGACTGTCGTAATCATTTTGATCGTTTTCCAGCCTGCACCGCGGCAATGATGGAGATGTATTAATTTTTCATTTTTGTTCACTATGGAAACACTCCTTTTGAGGATTTATTAAATTGAGGGATAGTTGTATTGCTTGTCAAACGAGGTCATTGCTATCTTTCGAAGAACTATTGTAGATGAATGAAATAAGACCGACCAAAATCAGGTCGGTCCATCTTTTATTAATGAGTTTTACATGGTTCGTACATACCTTTTTCTTTTAAGACCGAAATCAAGGTTTCGCCCATGACCGAAGGTGTTTCTGCAACTTTAATGCCACATTCATTCATGACGCGGATTTTTTCATCAGCTGTTCCCTTGCCTCCAGAAATAATCGCACCGGCATGTCCCATGCGTTTACCAGCTGGAGCCGTACGCCCACCAATGAACCCAACAACCGGTTTCGTCATATTTTCCTTCACCCAAATGGCCGCCTCTTCTTCTGCTGTGCCACCGATTTCCCCAATCATGATTACTGCATGGGTTTCTGGATCTTCATTGAACTCTTTAAGTACATCAATGAAATCAGTACCATTGACAGGATCCCCACCAATGCCGACTGCAGATGATTGTCCGATGCCTTCTTCTGATAATTGATGAACGGCTTCATAAGTCAATGTACCAGAACGAGAAACAACGCCTATATGACCTTTTTTATGAATATAACCTGGCATAATCCCAATTTTACACTCATCTGGGCTAATCACACCTGGACAGTTAGGTCCAATTAAACGTGTTTTCTTGCCTTGCATATATTTTTTGACCTTAACCATATCCATGACAGGAATGTGCTCTGTAATACAGATGACAAGATCAATCTCCGCGTCCACCGCTTCTAGAATCGCATCTGCTGCAAATGGCGCCGGCACATAGATGACCGATGCATTTGCTCCTGTTTCAGTGACAGCTTCGGAAACTGTATTATATACAGGTACCCCTTCCGCTTCTGTTCCACCTTTACCTGGAGTGACCCCTGCAACGATTTTCGTACCGTATTCTAACATTTGTTTTGTATGGAATAACGCTGTTGAACCAGTGATTCCCTGAACGATCACTTTCGTATCTTTATTAATATAAACGCTCATAATGTTCCCCCCTGCCTATTATCCTACAAGTGATACTATTTTTTGCGCTCCGTCTGCCATGGATTCAGCAGCGGTGATATTTAAACCGGACTCTTTCAAAATCTTTTTCCCTAAATCGACATTCGTACCTTCTAAGCGGACAACGAGTGGTACATCCAGGCCTAGCTCTTTTGCAGCAGCTACGACGCCTGTCGCGATGATGTCACATTTCATGATTCCCCCGAAGATATTGACAAAGATGCCTTTTACTTTTTCATCGGACAGGATGATTTTGAAAGCCTCTTTCACTTTCTCCTCTGTAGCACCGCCTCCGACATCAAGGAAGTTGGCCGGGTCGCCCATATAGTGTTTGATGATGTCCATCGTTGCCATAGCAAGCCCGGCACCATTAACCATACAGCCTATATTTCCGTCAAGCGATATGTAACTAAGACCATGTTTTGATGCTTCAATTTCCTTAGCATCTTCTTCATCCAGATCACGGTACTCTGAAATATCTTTCTGACGGTATATTGCATTGTCATCAAAATTCAATTTAGCATCCAAGGCCATAACATTGCCATCCCCCGTCACGACTAACGGATTGATTTCGGCAATCGAACAATCTTTTTCTACGAAAGCTGTATATAGGTTGATCATCAATTTAGATGCTTTATTTATTAATGGAGCTGGAATATTAATGTTGAAAGCGATTCTACGTGCCTGGAAACCCGTTAAACCGACCACAGGGTCAATTACTTCCTTGAAGATTTTCTCGGGAGTTTTCTCAGCCACTTCTTCGATTTCCGTTCCACCTTCTTCGGAAGCCATCAATACTACACTGTTCGTTGCACGGTCCAAGACCAGCCCAATGTAATATTCCTTGGTGATATCGCAGCCTTCTTCTATAAGTAAACGCTTCACTTCTTTACCCGCAGGCCCTGTTTGATGGGTCACCAACGTTTTACCAAGAATCTCTTTTGCATATGTACGCGCTTCATCAAGATTCTTCGCAACCTTAACTCCGCCGGCTTTTCCGCGGCCACCCGCATGGATTTGAGCTTTGACGACAACAACATCTGTACCTAACTCCTTCGCCGCTTCAACTGCTTCATCAACAGTAAAGGCAACTCGGCCATTTGGAACAGATACCCCGTATTGTCTCAAAATCTCTTTCCCCTGATACTCATGGATATTCATTTCCCATCCTCCTTATCTACTAAAAAACGAAACTGAAATTTGGTGCGTGTTTTCTCTACCATATTACAACAAAATTCTTATTCATGCATAATTTTCTTTACTGAGCACCAAAAATAATTATTACAATATACTTAAATAACAACCTATTATATGGAAGATGACAGGTTGTACATTCTACTTTTCATACTCGGATTTTCCTATATCATATTACTAATTTTTGGGAGAATATTCTTATTTAAAGCCTTTCTCTAAGATTTTTTAAAATAAAAAGTATCGTTTATTTATCTTTTAAGACAAAAAAAATAAAAGCACAAAGCGTCGGCTCCATCCTTTTATCATGAGTTTAGTATGTTTTTAATATAATAATTTTTTTTACTAGTTTTTATAGTTTTCATCATATTTCGACTGATTCATGCACACCCCAACAAAAAAGTTATCATTTATTTTTCGCATCACGATCTAATTTGTAAACAAATGCAAATACTTCTGCAACCGCCCCATATAATTCCTCAGGAATTGTCTGATTAATATCTAGCTGACCTAAAAGCTCTGTTAAGGTTTCGTCCGTCTGAACGGGAATATTCAGCTCCTCGGCCTTTGCCAGGATATTATCCGCCGTTTTACCTTTCCCCTTGGCCAAAACGACAGGTGCCTGCGAAGACTTCGCATCATACTTTAAGGCAATCGCTTCTTTCCGCTTTTCCTTTTTCATATCCGCATATCCACTCCACTATAGGTTCCTGTCCCTGAGAAAGGGATGGAATTCTGCTTCGAACCCACATTTTCTCCACGCGTCGTATTCTGAAACAAAACACCAGATAATTTGTAATTCATTCCTTGCAATTTATTTTTCAAAACGTCCAGATAATTGCTCGCTGCCGCTTCAATCATTTCATTCTGCTCATTGATGACTGTCACTTTGATGACCCGGTTTTGGATCTGCATATCGATGACGGTTTCATCAAGAGTCTCTAACTCTAAATAAAATAGGATTCTACAGTAATCAGGGTCGATCTTGCCATCCTTTGTTTTTCTACCACTCCATTGCATCGTTAAATCCGTTTGGGAAGATCCCAAATTGAGAGGAAGTGTGAATAGTAGATTTTGAACGGGGCCGTTATCCTGCGAAAGAACCTGTTGAGCCGTGAGCCGATTCAAAACTTGTTCAGCCATGTCCTTAACAGCTGTCGGATGCTGTTCATTCAACAGTTTAAGAAGTAAAGGCTTGAGTGTCTCCAAATCCTCAGTTAATGCTTTCGATCCGTCTCCGGACAGATTGGCGAGAACATGCTCCAATTGAAGACCCAGCATCTTCGTCCACTCTTTCAGTTGTTGAGCCACAGCGGGACCATCTGTAAAATCATTTAATTGAAAACCTTCATCCATCAAATGAGATAGCACAATTTTCTCCGGGTTACTAGTTTGAGAGGTTACTTGGGTTTGCTTGAAAGCCTGAAGTAGAAAATCCCCCACTTTTCCCTTCGTCTCAACATCCTGCCCTATATTCTTATTTAATTGAATCAATAGTTCATCCACTTCAGGATTGACCGCAGTCACCTTACCACTGACACTCACTTCTGCAAAAGCACGTTCAAGCAAACGGGAAGTAAGATGGATAATTTCTTCTGTGAACACTGGCTTTTTCTGGACCATTTGTTGCATCCCTAGTTGTAGTGTATCTGAAATCCGCTCCATTTCTCCATTAGCCTTTTGACTTCCAGTCGTTTGAAGCATAGTGAGGAGCCGTGGTTTCACATCAGATGAGACTACCCCAAAAGCACGTTCAATGCCTTTTTGCAGTATATCGTCTTTTGAAACGGAAGATGTAGGCATTGCCATATCCGCCCCACCCCATAACTTTGAGAGGCTAGATTCTACTTTCCCTGATTCTTCAGGCGTTCCATTGGCTGCATTTGCAAGTAATTGTAGCCCTTGTTGTAGTTTATTTGCCGTTGGGGACTTCAAGGTTTCAGGCATCATCACCGATTCAGCCACTGTCCTTTTCAAAAACTCCGCTTCGCTTAACCCTTTTGGAACGAATCCAGTCTTTTGGAGCAGGGAAAAAGCTCCCAATTTCATATCTGGAGTCGATTTGGAATCAAGCCAAATCTCGGTAAGTCTTTGCAAACCAGTTTGTTGCAATTGGTTTTGCTTTGTAATATGGAAGGACTCCAACACCCCTCTTAGCTGCGCTACCGTCTTTGTGTCAGTTCCGTTCGCCATTATTTGCTGTTGTAGGCCACTTAGTAGCTTATGGAAAGGTTCATTTTTTGCTTGCTCAGCCAATGCAAAAAATACATCCTTAACAAAAGGTAACTGCTGCGTAAACATTGTTTTAATGATGGAAAGCCCTGTTTCGGTTGTCTCTGCAGCTTTTACCCATTGCAAAGCTGATGAGAAGATCTCTTTGGTAACAGGGAATTGATTCCTCAGTAAAAACTCTGCAAGCTTTGCAGACGCTGGTTCTGACTGAACACCCAGATGGATTAGGAGTTGGGCTGCCGCTCCCTTGGCATTCGAAAGGTTTACATTTGGGGAATCGAGTACTTTCAATACAGGCTGCCCCTCATTTGGCTGTACTTGAAGCCAATATCTTTCTCCTACCTTCAGCGGGACGTCTAGGTGCGCAATCATTTTTTGTTGGCCAATCTGCACTTCAGCTGTTTGGTTGGGAAAGATCTTATTCACTTTCCCAAAAAGTATTTGCCCGCTTTTCAAGCTAGTGCTTCCCTGTATCTCGACAGGTGTGGACACAGACTGACTATTTATGATAGATTGCATCCCCATCATCCTCCTTTGATCCTTATTTTCTTGCTGCAATTGCCTTTACAGGTGCAAAACTTCTTCTATGCCAAGGTGTAAGTCCGTGCTTCTCAAGAGCTTCTAGGTGTTGGCTCGTACCATAGCCCATATGCTTCTCAAATCCATACTCCGGGTACTTTACACCATATTCCATCATCATTCGGTCACGTGTCACTTTAGCGACGATAGAGGCCGCTGATATAGTGATGCTTCTGGCGTCTCCTTTTATTAACGAAAGCTGGGGGATGGGCATATCTAATTCCATCGCATCGATCAGTAAATGATCCGGCAATTCCGAAAGATTGTTCACTGCTGCCATCATGGCCTTTTTCGTAGCCTGATAGATATTTATTTCGTCAATTTCATCGCTATGTACGATGCCTACACCAACGGATATCGCTTCTTTATAAATGGCCTCATAAAATAGCTCCCTTTTGGATTCCGAAATTTTCTTGGAATCATTCAGCCCTGGCAGATAAAATGTCTCCGGTAAAATCACCGCACTTGTCACTACCGGTCCTGCCAAAGGACCTCTCCCTACTTCATCAATACCTGCAAGGATTGTAAACCCTTGTTTACGAAGCTCTCTCTCAAACTCAGACATTTTTAAAAAGGTATTCCTGACCTGCCTCGCTTTTTCATAGGACTTGTTCCACTTATTGAGTAAATCGGCAACTCCCTTGCGTGTATCCTCCCGGCATTCTTGTAAAAAGGGATCTTCCGGATTGCTTATGGTTTTTAATCTTGTAGAAATTTCATTAATTTTCATGGCTGTTTTCATCATTTATCACCCATCATTATAAGTATCGGCAGGGACGCTGCATTTCTATAGTTCAATCAAAAATACGGAGCGGAAAAGAGACATCAGTAGGTTAAATCCACCTACTGATGTCTATAGATCAGCTCCGTATTTATTCTGTTGCATAAGCCTAGCCAATCAAATAGTAGCCGGCCTGCGTCTTTGAATTTAGTTCCGTGACAGGAATTATTCAGGAGTGCTTTCCTCTTGTTCAGTTTCCGACGGAAGCTCAAATGTGAGGGGACCCATCTTTTCCGAACGAATCTCTCGTACCACTAGTTCCGCCGTCTTATCGTAATCAATATAGCCTCCGGAAGCTATGCAGCCTCTGAATTTGCCAACTGCGTCGAAAAGTTCCAGCGTTTCTTGCGGAATCACATCAAGATTATACCGTGATTTCAAGCGATCTGGGTATTCTTTTTCCAAGAAACGAAGACCGTAGAGGGAAACTTCGTGTAAGTTTAAAATGGTATCTTTGATGGCTCCTGTTAAGGCAAGTCTCAAACCGACTTCCTGATCCTCAAATTTAGGCCAAAGAATCCCCGGTGTATCTAAGAGTTCCAGTTCCTTACCAAATTTTATCCATTGTTGAGCTTTCGTGACACCAGGTGTGTTACCTGTTTTGGCAATGTTCTTCCTGGCAAGCCGATTGATCAGCGTAGATTTCCCCACGTTCGGAATTCCGACAATCATCGCCCGAATCGCACGTGGCTTAATTCCTCTCGATTCCATCCGATCATACTTCTCTTTCAAAAGAATCTTAGAAGTCGTTGTAATCTGGTGCAAGCCGTTTCCTGCCTGTGAGTTAATGGCAATGGCTGTTTTACCTTGTGATTTATAATATTCCAACCACTGATTGGTTTTAGCCGGATCGGCCATATCAGCTTTATTCAATAAGATGAGCCTTGGTTTATGCTGTATGATTTCGTCTATCATGGGATTCCTTGAAGATGCTGGAATCCGTGCATCCACAAGTTCAAATATGATGTCGACTAGTTTTAATTTTTCTGTTACTTCCCGTCTCGCTTTGGCCATATGGCCAGGGAACCACTGTATTGTCAATGGAATCCACCTTCCTACTATTCCACCAATCTAAAGTCTTTGATTGGCCAATAAACTAATTTAGTTTTTCCTAATACTTCTCGGTACGATACAACACCGATATGACGGCTGTCCTTGCTGAAGCGACGATTATCCCCCAAAACAAATAAGTGGCCTTCTGGCACTGTTTCTTGTTCAATGATATCACTTAATGTAAAAGGTTCAGTCAACGGCCCTCCGTCGATCAATTGCTTTTTATATTCTTCCAAATATGGTTCATCATAAGCTTTTCCATCCACGTAAAGTATATCATCTTTATATTCCACCTTCTCACCAGGCAGACCGATGACCCGTTTTACATAATCCTTGCCTTCCGGAGCTTTAAAGACAATAATGTCGAATCTTTTTGGTTCACCAACTGAATAAGAGAATTTATTTACGAGCATGCGCTCTGTATCCTTTAAGGTCGGCATCATGGAAAAGCCATCCACATAGATTGGGGCCAAAAGGAAATAACGAATAAGCATTACTGAAATCACCGCGATAAGGGCTGCCTTCGTCCATTCCCACAATTCATTTTTCTTTTTCGCCATCCTTACCACCCTTTTAGAAAAGCATATCATCAATCATTTTAACATGTTACGGACGCTATAGCGAGCTGGTTTAAAGTCCTTTTCACTTCTTTTTGGGAATGATATTACTCATTCAATTACAAAAAAGGAGCCTGTTAAACAGGCTCCTTTTTTGGTTTTGCACCTTATGTGGATCATGGTAAACCCGCATAGAGATATTCGAAGAATTAACGACGAATTTCTTTAATACGTGCTTTTTTACCACGAAGTTCGCGTAGGTAATAAAGTTTCGCACGACGTACTTTACCGTGACGGATAACTTCTAATTTTGCAATTTTTGGTGTGTGAAGAGGGAAAGCTCGTTCTACTCCAACGCCGTAAGAAATCTTACGTACTGTGAAAGTTTCACTAACTCCGCCGCCACGACGTTTGATTACAACGCCTTCAAACAACTGAATACGTTCGCGTGTTCCTTCAATAACCTTAACGTGTACACGTACTGTGTCACCAGGTCTGAATGATGGAAGATCTGAGCGAAGTTGTTCTTTTGTAATTTCGTTAATAATATTTTGCATGAATTCCAACTCCTCCTGGACGCTCTTGCAAATACTAATTTGTTTTGCAGCGGAACATCGATATAAGACCGGACTTTTGCCCAAGTCACAAGGTCTATCCTACCATACTATATACTGGGATGCAATAGAGATCATTCTTCTTTTTGAATCTCTGAAAGTAATTTTTTTTCAAGTTCCGAGAGTTCATAGCTTTCAAGCAAATCGGGTCGTCTCTGCCATGTTCTCCGTAGTGACTCTTTCATCCGCCATTCATCTATCTTTTTATGATTTCCGGAAATGAGCGGATCCGGAACTTTCATGCCCCGAAAATCTGCAGGTCTAGTGTAATGGGGATGCTCTAATAAACCAGAAGAATATGAATCGAGAATCGGGGAATCGACATTTCCTAGTACGCCCGGTAACAAACGGACAACGCTATCTATTATGACCATGGCCCCCAATTCTCCACCTGTAAGCACATAATCGCCAATTGATATCTCATCCGTGACAATATGCTCCCTAATGCGTTCATCATATCCTTCATAATGACCACAAACGAATATGAGATGCTCTTCCTTTGCAAGCTCTTCCGCTTTTTTCTGCGTATAACGCTCTCCCTGAGGGCAAAGAAGTACGACCCTAGGTTTTAGGTCACTCTGACCCCTAATGGCTTCTACAGCGTCAAAAATGGGCTGTGCCTTCAACACCATTCCTGCACCGCCACCATATGGGTAATCGTCGACCGTTGAATGCTTATTATCGGAGTAATCCCGGAAATTGGTCACCCGGTAGCTGACAGCTTGCTTTTCTGCTGCCTTTTTTAAAATCGACGAACCAAGTACTCCTTCAAACATTTCTGGGAAAAGCGACAGTACATCGATTTTCATCAGTCCAAAAGTCCTTCCATAGGTGTGATGATAACCTTTTTAGCGGAGATGTCGACTTCTTTTACGATTTGATCGATATACGGTATAAGGACATCTTTGCCTACCGGTCTTTTAATGACCCAAACATCGTTTGCACCTGGAGTCAGTACCTCCACGATTTCGCCGATTTCCTCTTCTTCATCCGTGAAAACCTTACAGCCAATAATTTCGTGGAAGAAGAATTCTCCTTCATCCAGTTTGCCTAGCTGTGATTCCTTAATTTTTAGGATCCCGTTTTTGAAAGCTTCAACCTGACCGACATTGTAGTAGTTTTCAAATGTCAACAGATTAAAGTTTTTATGGGTACGGTGTGACCTGATTGTAAGCGGCAATGGTTTTTTCTCTGTTTCCATGAACAAATACAACGTATTGCCAACTTTGTACCGTTTTTCAGGGAAATCTGTCGATGAAATAACACGGACTTCGCCTAGAAGACCATGTGTGTTGACGATTTTACCTACATTAAACCAGTTTTCCATTCTTTCACCTCTAACGAATTTCCGAGACGATTCCATCTTTAATGACGATTGTCTTCGTTGTCATAAGATCGTCCCAATCTGCCCCGATTTCTACATCTATGATGCTTTGGACTTCCCGCTCCTTCAGTTCGCTTCCAATAGGAAGGATCTCCAACTGTTCCATTTGAAATTCTAGCAGTTTGATTTTTTCCTGCCTTTGGTTAATTTCTTTTTCAAAGTGGGCACGGAGACTTGCGGGCTGAAGGTTACGGGTTTTTTCAAGTTTTTTCAATTCAAAACGAAGCTGTTCACTCTCTTTTTGAAGTTGTAGTCGTTTTGATTTGTACTTATCGAGGAGCTGATTCTTGCTGGATTCCGTTAATACTTGGTTAACGATTACATTTTGGAGAATTTTCATTCCAGCACCTCCTATTATCTATGATTTCTTATTTGAGTCAAAAAATATGTATGATAGGGTAACCTTTTGAAAACATGAGGGTCATTCTCTTAAGTATAACGTAAAATGGTAAAAGATGTGTTCCAAAAGAGTGAAATTAAATCCCGATTCAATTAGATAGCGAACAGACCCGGGATTTACCTTTCTTGAAGTACAAAAAAAGGAGGGGGTTAGCCCTCCTTATTCGGAAATCTCCAAATAGATTTTCTTCTGCTGTGAAGATCCTGCTGCATATACCACAGTTCGAATCGCCTTAGCTACACGCCCTTGTTTACCGATGACCTTGCCCATGTCCTCCTTATGAACGGAGAGGACATATACAACCCGATCGGATTCTTCCTTCAAAGTCACAATAACTTCTTCCGGATGATCCACAAGTGCAGAAACAATCGTTTCAATTAAAGATTTCATCAACTAGCGTCGATTACTTGCTGTTTTTTGCAACATGGAATTTTTCCATGATGCCTTGAGTTGAGAATAAGTTACGAACTGTATCAGATGGTTTAGCTCCATCTTGTAACCATTTAAGAGCAAGCTCTTCATTGATGTCAACTTTAGCTGGTTGAGTCACCGGGTTATAAGTTCCCACTACTTCAATGTAACGTCCGTCACGTGGTGAACGAGAATCTGCAACTACAATACGATAGAAAGGAGATTTTTTTGCTCCCATACGTTTTAAGCGAATTTTTACTGCCATTTTAAATAAGCACCTCCGAATAGTTTCACACAAGATAGTATAATATCAAATGTCTTGTATGTTTGTAAAGGTTTTTTTCTTAACAGGCAAAAAAAGTGTTTAAATAGGCGATTTTAGCCTATTTTTATGCTCATTCCCCTTGAAAAAAACTTACATGAACGGGAATTTAAATCCCTTTTTCTTTCCTTTTTGCATACTTGTAACTTGTTTCATCATTTTTTTCATTTCTTCAAATTGCTTCAGTAGACGGTTCACTTCTTGAATCGATCTTCCACTACCTTTAGCAATCCGTTTCTTGCGGGATGCATTCATGGTTTCTGGATGTTCTTTCTCTAGCGTCGTCATTGAACGGATGATAGCCTCAACATGACCAATTTGTTTCTCATCGATCTGAAGGTTATCCATCCCTTTCATTTTATTCGCACCAGGAATCATCTTCAAAATATCATCAAGCGGTCCCATATTGCGCACTTGACCAAGCTGTTCGAGGAAATCATCAAAAGTAAAGGTAGCGGTACGCATCTTTTTCTCTAATTCTTTCGCCTTTTCTTCATCAACATTGGCCTGTGCTTTTTCGATAAGGGTCAATACATCACCCATGCCGAGGATTCTTGAAGCCATTCTTTCTGGATGGAACGCTTCAAGTGCATCCAGTTTTTCACCCATACCGACGAATTTAATCGGCGTGTTCGTAACGGAACGAATAGAAAGTGCCGCACCACCACGGGTATCTCCATCTAGTTTTGTTAATACGACTCCAGTTAGTCCAAGCTGTTCGTTGAAGCTTTGGGCCACATTGACAGCGTCCTGACCTGTCATCGCATCGACAACCAGGAAGATCTCATCCGGTTTGGTCAATTCTTTGATATCTTTCAGTTCGCCCATTAGATTTTCATCAACATGGAGGCGACCTGCGGTATCAATCAACACATAATCATGATGTTCTTCCTTCGCTTTTTCAATCGCCTGTTTGGCAATTTCTACAGGACTGACCTGATCGCCTAGGGAAAAAACAGGCATGCTTAATTGTTTGCCAAGTGTTTCAAGCTGCTTAATCGCCGCCGGACGGTAAATATCAGCCGCAACGAGCAATGGCTTGCGGTTGTATTTTTTTCTAAGAAGATTGGCCAGCTTTCCGGTGGTCGTCGTTTTACCTGCCCCTTGAAGACCTACCATCATAATGACGGTCGGCGGTTTAGTGGCAACGGCGATCTTACTCTGTTCGCCGCCCATCAGCTGAGTCAATTCTTCCTTTACTACTTTAATTACCTGTTGACCGGGGGTTAAGCTTTTTAGCACTTCCTGGCCTACCGAACGCTCACTTACACGCTTCACAAATTCCTTCACGACTTTAAAGTTAACGTCCGCTTCAAGCAGGGCCAAACGAACTTCACGCATCATTTCTTTAACGTCTGCTTCGTTGACCTTTCCTTTACCACGGATCTTTTGCATCGTGTTCTGCAGTCGGTCGGCCAATCCTTCAAATGCCATATTGCCGCCTCCTAATCCAACTTCTCAAGCGCTGTAATTGCGTCAAGTAACTTCTCTTTAGAAAAGGATTCCTTCTCTAAAAGTTCCTTCACATTTGCAATCCATTGGTTACGCTCTTGAAATTTTTGAAATAACAATAGCTTCGCTTCATATTCTTCGAGCATTGCTTCTGTTCTTTTTATATTATCATAGACTGCCTGCCTACTGACTTCGTATTCATTGGCAATCTCTCCAAGAGAGTAATCATCCAGATAGTAGAGGGCCATATAGCTCTGCTGCTTTTCTGTTAACAACGATTGGTAAAAGTCATACAAATAATTAATCCGCGTTGTCTTTTCAAGCATATTAGCAAGCCTCCCTGCTGTTAAGTGAAAACCCTTTACAAGTTTATATTGTATAGTGTCCGATATTTCATGTCAAGTTAAACTCCTTACCACCTTGTTAAAAATCATTACTTTTTTCGTTTTCTCGCTTCAATCAGGCGCTTCATCTGCTCTTCGCGCTCTGATTGGGACAATTTATTTACAGGTTCATTCTTAGGATTTCGAGTTGGCGCTGACCCTTTGGGCTCGATTTTTATATGTTTCGGCTCCTCTTCTTTTAAAACGATTTGCTTTGACTTCTTCCTTTTCTTGGTCCTTTTTTCCTGTTTATATGATATGTTTTCTGATTCTTTCCTAATGCCTGCGAATCCGCGCGAGACTCTGTGCCACCCAAACCTTCGAACTGCTATTTCACAGAATAAAAGCAAGAAGGCAGCTAACAGCAACCAAGAGCTGATGCTTTGCTCTTGCCTTGCCATGGTTTGCATCTTGCGGAATGCCTCAGATTCCTCCTTCAGTTCCTGGCCTCCCGAAACAGCCAATAAATCCTTAATAAGCTTTTTATTTAGGCCTTGCTGCAAGTATTCATCTGAATAGGGCACAGTGAATCCTGTCTGATATAGGTTCGTTCCTCCATCGTTGGTGTTTTGTTCTACACTGAGAAAATACATCCCTGATTGTTTTGGCATGATGACTTCATGTTTCCCCGGCGCGATGAGCTTTGTATTGACATCGATCTTCTCGCCCTTTTCCGATAGTACGTTCACCGATACAGGCAAGTGATTTTGTGTGGACGATTCAAGCTTAATGACCGTTTCCTCGCCACTATTATCCTGTGTGAGCATATATGGCTCACTTTCGAATTTAGGCAATGTGTTTGTGATCAATTGATTGAGAAATGTGCCCCACCTATCCCAAACGGGCCACTCGCCCGACCATTTACCGCTAATGTCTGAGGTGAAAGCTGCCGTCGTCCCCATTCCATATTGCCACTCGGCAAGGACTGGGTCTTCTTTTTCGCTGATCAGAGACGACAATGCACGCTGCTTCGCAGTTGTCGCAATGTATGCATTCATCTTAGGTACACCATCTTTGAACAATGTGTTCCAATCCGTTTTATCCTTGATGGAAGGATAAAACGGGCTATCTTCAATATAGGTCCGGCTCGCCATGACGGTTTCTCTCGATAAAATACTGGGAATCACGGAAGCATCCGTAACATCGTAATAGCGTCCCGTTCCGAAACCAGCCAATTCTTCAAGTAGGTTCTTATCGGCATCACTTCCAATTGATACCGTCGAAAGGGTTATGTTCTTTCCCTTTCCTTCTTCAATTAAATCTTCATAATTATTCGAAGTGTTTGACTGGCCATCAGTCAACAAAATAATATGCTTCCGCTGTAACTTTGCATCCATCAACTTTTCGTAAGCCATTTCAAGTGAACTGTAGATTTCCGTACCGCCACCCGAAGACAGTGTGCGAATTTTCTCCACCACTTTTTCTTTATCCTTTAGCGGCCCGGCTTCGATGATCTCCCATGGTCGATCATCAAAGGCAATGAACCCGAAAGTATCTTTCTCGCGCAAAAGCTCAACGGAGCGGGCAGCCGCTTCCTTTGCCAATGAAAGCTTGTTTCCATCCATACTGCCTGATCGATCGAGAACAATCATCAATCCAAGGGAAGGCATCTCTTTTTTTCCTTTGATGTCCATATCTACCGGAAGTAGATCCTCGATCGGAGTCTTGAAATATCCGCCAAGCCCAAAACTATTTTCTCCGCCTGTCATCACGAACCCATTGCCGAATTCCTTGACCGACTGCTCTATCATTTTCATCTGGTTTTCCGAAACGGAGGTGGCTGGAACATTATTAAACACAATCGATTGATATTGTAAAAAACCTGATAAAGTAGTCGGCAATTTTTCCGGGATGGTGGACTCGACAATTAGCCCGCCTCCGTCCAAGATATTTTCAAGTCGTCCTGTTGGCTCCCCCTCGACAATTAATACTTTTGGCGTGCCTTTTACATTCGTGATTGCCTGTAATTGGTTATTTTCCGTAAATGTATCTTTTTCAGCGATGATTTCAGCCTTATATACTTGCAGACCAGTTTGTTCCGCGGTATGTGAAAAGGAAAATAAATTGGTCCCTTCCTTTACATCCACTGTCTTCTTGATGATTTCCCGATCATTCAGTGAAATGCGGACAGCCGCTTTTTTAGCTGTATTGCTATAGACTTCCAATGCTATCTCTGTTTTTTCGCCTTGGTAAATAGACGGGGGAAGCGTGACATTCTTCAGGGCAACATCTTCGCCAGCCAATTCGGACAACGGGACGACATCAAGCTCAACGTTGTTATTTTTTAGTAATTTAGCCTCTTCCACACTACTACCGGCCGTTTCGTTCCCATCAGAAAAAAGGACAATTCTCCCGCTTGAATAGCTCGGAATGAGCGAGGAAGCGAATTGGATGCCTGAATCCAATCGGCTTGCATCATCTTCCAATTCACCGCTAAACTGGCTTATCGGTGTATGTTTAGTCGTCAACGCTTGCTCAGCAATGGCACTGCCCCCAAAGGTGGCTACTGCAAACGAATCATCTCTCCCCATTGCTTCCATACTTTTCTCAATCCAAGCGAGCGTTTTTGTGCCCGAATCTTTGACACTAGCAGAACGATCAACTAAGAAAACAACGGTCGACCCTTTGACAGGCAGTAATAATTGCGGAACGGTCAGTGCAAATACTATGAGGGAAAAAACACATGACCTCAGCACTGCGACAACCACCGTCTCCACACGATTCGTTTGATTACGTGATTTTAGCACATACAAATAAATAAGGACTGCACAGGGAAGGAGCAATAAAAAGAGCAGTGGATAAGTAACATCAATGCCCACGTCGATATACCTCCCATTCGGCCATCAATAGCAGAAGTGCCAAACAAGCCAGCCAGTACCATAAGATATCCTGTTTTGTATCGCTTCCCTCTTCTTTCAACTCTGATGATTTCATATTCATCCTGAACGATGGGGCTGAAACAATTACCTTTTCCCTGTCATCAAGTAACACAGAAAAGGAAAATACCTGTTCTCCCGCTATCGCTTCGTATGTACCAGGCTTACTTGGTGCCCGGAAGCCTTCTTTTTGTAAATCGACGGAATAAAGATTCTTTCCGGACTCAGTGAATATAGCCAAATTTTCCGTTTCTACCCCAAGGTTCAACCACTTTTCCTCACCAGGCTGATAGTAACCTAGAAAATTCGTTTGTTGAGTCAGCCATTGATACGAGTTATATAAAAAGATGGGGAACCCGGGCTGCAACGGCCAATCAGTATCCGCCACGGAAAAGTTCAAGGCAATGATAGGCTGTCCTTGATGTGTACCTTTTTGAATGAGCGGAGAATCCTCGCTAGCAAGCACATAATCCCACTGTTTGTTGACTGGGATGGAAGCCGATTCAATATAAACATTTTCCATCTCTACGTAGTCCAGGAGAGGGTCACCGGTGCCTTTAGGCTTTTCAGTCAGTTTCTGCTTACCCTTCTCCGTTTCATTCACAAAAAGAAGTGGATAGGAGCCAAGTTCCTCTAATTTCACCCCTTCAGCCATCACGATTCCATCCTTCCCGACCTTTTCTTTATCCTCCAGTTGGATGATATCAAGACCGATTGTTTCAAGTCCATTAATCAAAAATGGATTCACATCCCCCACTGCATAGACTTTTTCATATACCGCCGTTTGGATGGCTGTCATTTCATTGTCAGCGGAATAGTCATCATTTACGTTGATGGTGGCCGTGTAATAAGGTTTCTCTTTCAGAACCGGTATATCGATGATTTCCTCGCTATTCGATTTCACGATTATTTTTTTTGTGAAGAGAACGTCTTGTCCATTCGCTACTTGGAATTCAACCGTTTCATTCTGCTTCGTTTGATTTTCAATGACCGCCACCCCCGTGATGCCTCCTTCCGTACTTGCCGTACCAAAAGAAAGCAAAGAGAGATTGTGAGTTAGACTACTGAAATTATGTACATCAACCGGAATGTCTTCCGATAACCCGCTAAGGTCTGTCTCTACAACTGAATCGGAGTATAGATGAATGACCGTCTCTTTTCCCATAGATAGAGAGTCCGCCAATTTCAGGGCCTTATCAATATTCTCGTGACTGTATGATAGTTCCAGTTCTTTTGCTTGCTTTTGTAACTCAGCCCGATTTGTCTCGTGATTGGCAAGTAGCACAGGCTTTTGACCGGCACTGATGATTGTCACTTCTTGATCATCTACCATCTTAAGCATCTCCACCACTTCTTGCTTGGCTTTTTCAAAACGGGTGAGTTCCCCTTCTTTTGCACTCATCGAAGCCGAAGTATCGATAATTAGGATTAGATGGTCGCCCGGAATCCCTTTTTGAAACCAAAAGGGTTGGACCAACGCAAACATAAGAAGGAGAAGTACCAGCAACTGAAGCCAGAATAATAGGTTATGCTGTAATTTATGAAGCCAAGGAGAAGCCTGCCATTCATTCAGCACCTGCTCCCATAATAAATTGGACGAAATCGTTGTTGTTTCATACTGCTTCCTGAAAAAATAAAACAAAATGACAGCAGCGATAAAAAAGCTCAATAGAAAGAAGAGTGGATTGGAAATATGCATATTTTCACCTCAATTCATTAGCCCATGGCGTGGAAATTCGTTAAACAAAATCGTTTGGATATCAGTATCAGCATTTACAAGCATATAGTGGCTGCCAAACCTTCTACAGACAGCTTCAAGCTGCTCGTTATGCTGGGCAAGGCGTTTTTGATAGTTTCCGATAAGCGTCGGATTGAGGCTGACATTAATTGCTGTTTCCTTTTCACTATCCACTAATTTCAAGTCCCCATCATACACCGGCTGAAGTTCTTCTTTTGCCAGCAGTTGTATATACCAAATTTCTTGCCTGGCAGAGCGCAGCTTTCTTAGAGTAGCTTCCACATTTTCAATTGGCTCAAGACCATCCGATATGATGATGGCGAGCTGCTGATTCCTCACCATCACTTTACGAAGCTGCTCATAAAAATCCCCGCTTTTCTCCGTATCTTCTAATCCAACGATCTCTCGAAAAACCCCTTTACGGTGAACCGCCCCTTTACGTCGAATAGGATGGGCATGGGTACCGACCGGGATAAAAGACAAACGGTCTTCACCGGCAAGAACGACAAAGCTCAACGAAGCAGCAAGCTTTCGTGCTTGTTCCCATTTTTCCGGAAGAGCACGCATCGAAGAGGTCATATCCAAATAGATGGCCACGGAGAGCTCCTGTTCATCGAGAAATCTTTTAATATAATGCTTCTCGGTGCGGCCAAATACATTCCAATCAATTTGCCGAACATCATCTCCCGGTTGATAGGCCCGAAAATCGGAAAACTCCAGCGAGGAACCAAAAGCATTGGACCGTCTCGAACCTTTATGCATCCCTCGTTTCCTCGTTTTCACACGCAACCTTTTTTTTTGCAGTCTTTCTAAGAAAGCATAAGATACCATCACACGAGGGTTCCTTTTCCTAATTTGTACGCGGACTCGACAACTTCGGCAATGATGGAATCAGACATGACCCCACTTGCTTCCGCTTCAAAGTTCAATAAAATCCGATGCCTTAACACAGGATAGGCAGTCTGCTTCAAATCGCCGGCAGAAACATGATAACGTCCTGCAAATAAGGCCCTTGCCTTTGCCATCTTGATCAAGCTTTGCAACCCACGTGGTCCGCTTCCAAATTGGACATATTTCCGGACAAGTTCCGGTGATTCCTCACCATCTGGATGGGTACTCGATATAATAGAAACCGCGTAATCCAGCATCTCATCAGAAATAAGCACCTCTTTCACTAGTTGCTGTAAAAACAAAACATCTTCAATGGAAGCGGCTTTTTCAATAAAAATGGTGTCCTTGCCTGTTGTTCGAAGGACAATCTGCTTTAATTCCTGCTTTGATGGATAACGGACATGAATTTTACAGATAAATCGGTCCATCTGAGCTTCAGGCAAAGGATACGTCCCCTCCATATCTATGGGATTCTGGGTCGCAAGCACAAAGAACGGCTGATCAAGCTGTTTCGTCTCGCCCATGACCGTCACAGTTTTCTCCCCCATTGCCTCTAAAAGCGAACTTTGCGTCTTTGGCGTCGCCCGGTTGATTTCATCCGCCAAGACGATATTCGAAAAGAGCGGCCCCTCATGGAAGATAAACTGCTGCTTTCCGTCCTCTCCCGGTTGCAGTAGCATGGTTCCCGTAATATCGGAGGGCATTAAATCTGGTGTAAATTGGATTCTAGAAAACCGTAAGTCCATGCATTCCGAAATCGTCCGAACGAGCATCGTCTTTCCTAGCCCAGGTAACCCTTCAAGCAATACATGCCCACCTGCAAAAATGCTCCATAAAACCTGATCAATCACTTCTTCTTGGCCAACGATAAAGCGAGATATCTCGCTTTTCACTCTCTCTATCATTGTCGCTGCTTCAGTAAATTGCTGTTCTTTTTCTGTCATTTCCCCACTACCTTTCCGGATCTAGCTTGTTAAAATAATCCTTGACAATATCATTCAAATCAGATGGCAACCTAAGTCGATTGGTACTTTGGCGATAGGATTCCTCATACTGCTGATAGACCTCTTCATAATTACGGAGGCTTCCCCTCAATACCGGACCTTCCGATTCCTCTTGTTCGCCACTTCCCTCACCAAGCTTCCCGTTATCGGTTTCAGTGTTCTGCTTCCCATCGGTCTTTTCAGGGATCGTCAGCATTTCCCGCGAACCCTGCCCAGTACCACCTGCCGTGCCTCCTTTTCCTCCTTGGCCTTGACCTTGACCTTGGCCTTGACCTTGACCTTGACCTTGACCTTGACCTTGGCCTTGGCCTTGGCCTTGACCTTGGCCTTGACCTTGGCCTTGACCTTGACCTTGGCCTTGTTGACTTCCAGGATTGTTCCCTGCATTGCCGTTAGGCTGTGAATTAGCTGTACCCGAAGGCTGGCCTAAGGGCTGATTGGCGGCCTGGTTGCCCTGTGACCCATTGCTGTTAGAAAAAGCTATTTGAGAAGAAGGGGTTCCATTTTGACTCAGTTTATTCTGGAGCTGAGTACCCGCCTGACGAACGGCTTGATTGGCAGTAGCTAACTGCTTGGCAAGTTCTCCCGATTCCATTGCTTCTCCCAACTGCTTCATCAATGAGTCCAGTTGTTCTTCACTTAATTGATTTTCCTGTTCTGTGTAGCTCTCTAGTGCCCGTTTCTTCTCTTCAGAAAGCTGTTCCCACATTTCATTTAATTTTTTCAGTTCCTTTTCAATCATTGGCATGTTTTTTTGTTCAAGTGCCTTGGACAGCTCTGTTAGGCCGGCCTTTTTTGTCTCGTCCTGCCACGTTTCGAGTAGCTTTTGCTTTTCCCTTTCTTTCATTTCTTTTAATTGTAGTTCACTAGATTGTTTGGCCAACGCCTCCAGGGCCTTCTCTGCTTCTTTCTCTCGTGTAACTTTCTCTTTCACCTCTTTTAATGTCTTTTCTACAGCCGGGTCCTTCATTTCCTTCGCTTTATCCTCAAGCTCTTTTTCTACTTCCTCAACAATTTTCATTTCTTTTTCTGCCTGTCGGGCTTGATCCATTTTCTGATTTGGAAAAATCGCTAAAAGAACCCCTCCTGCCGTTAAACAAAGAGCAAGAGTCAACAATTTCGGTTGCACCCATTTTTTCTTTTGCCTGAGTGCCTCCTCTTGATGGATCTTCATATGGTGAATAGCGTCCTTAAGCTGAAGGGATTTAAGCTCGTCGGTCTCCCCTAGAAAAGCAAATCCCGTCACGACCCTGTCATCTGGAACAAACTGGTTAAACAGCAAAACAGCCGTCTTGTTACCTGGCTTTCTTTTAATGATTCTATAAACAATAAAAGCTATCAAACAGATAATTCCAATGAAAAAATATCGAAAAACAAAAGGAATGACTACTATACGCGCCATAAAAAAAATCAAAATCGTCCATGCAGATACAGCAAGGAGCAAAAGCTGCCCCTCCCTCATCACATGTTGGGTAATAAGTTGCCGCTGAATGGGCTTAATCAACTTGAGAAACTGGATTTCGGCCTCGATATGTTCCTTATTCATCGTTTCGTCTTCATCCCGACCCTTAACTTTTTAACACTAAGGAAAACGGATCCGATAAATAGTAGTGTGTAACAAATAAGATGGGACGCCCAAAGCGGAAAATCAATCCCCGATACCCTCTGGATTTCCTCAGAGTATGTCGGTTCGAGAAAACCGATCAATACAATCGGGGTATTTAGCATAGCCGCTAAGTAAGGTAACGGGTTAGTCGTCGGTGCCGTCACGTTTCCTTGGTTTCCTACTGCCATGGTGGCTAATAGCAAAGTCAACAGAGCAGTACCGCCCACTAAAAACAATGTGATTCCATAGGTAGTGACCATCGCCGCAATGGTTTTACGCACGAGAGTTGAGAAAAGCACTCCGATACTCCCATATACAATGACGGTAAAGACATTGAAACCTAGCACTATCAAAAGCTGAACAGGGGAAATTCCTCCGAATAAAAAGACGATGCTATACAGCGGTAAACTGGCCACCACCAACAATAACAAGTATGAAATGGATGAAATTAATTTTCCAAAAATGATTCCTGCCGAACTCTGGGAAGTGGTCAATAAAATATTCAATGTCTGACGCTCCCTCTCACTCGAGATGACTCCTGCCGTCAGCCCAGGTGTAATGAATAAGATCAAGGCCAGTTGGATAACAGATAGAAAAATGAATATGCCGCGGCTTGCGTCCGGATCAATACGCCCTCCCATACTATTAAGCGACTGAATGTAAATCATTCCGATAATGATGGCCCCAATGGCAAGGACATAGCATAATACACCTAAAAAACTTTTAAATGACCGAAAGCGCAGCTTAAACTCTTTATTCAAAACAGGATTCATCAGCCAGCTCTTCATGACAGTTCAACCCCTTTCGTGATTTCCATGAACACATCCTCAAGATCCGTCTCGATTTCCGAAAAAGAAACAATCGGTAAATCCTGCATCATACAGGACTTAAGCAGGTGTTGTTGAGACTCAGCATCTCCTTTGAATAAAAACTGAATCGTTTTTTCATCCACATGGGTATTGATCTGGGTAATATCCGGAATATCTTCTAAAAAAGCGATGGATCGCTCGATATCTTCACGAACCTTTATGATCAGGCTTTTTTCCCCCTGCAGCTTATGTTGGATTTCTGCAACCGTCCCTTGCGCCTTCAATTTTCCCTGATCGATAATCCCCAGTACGTCACACATTTCAGCAAGTTCGGGTAAAATATGGGACGAAATCAAAATCGTTTTCCCCATATACTTCAGTTCCTTCAATATCTCGCGCATTTCGACACGAGCCCTTGGATCGAGACCCGAAGCTGGTTCATCCAAGATAAGTACTTCGGGGTCATGGATCAGGCTCCTTGCAAGGCAAAGCCGCTGCTTCATCCCCCTGGATAAAAGGTCCACATAGGAATCCTTTTTATCCGATAAATTCACGAGCTCGAGCAACTGTGGTATCAACTTACTCCGTTCCGACAGTGGTATGCCATAACTCGCTCCGTAAAAATCCAGGTACTCTTCGGCCTTCAGTTGATCGTATACACCGAAAAAGTCGGGCATATAACCAATTTGGCTACGGACTTGCTTAGGCTCCTTTGATATATTGTAGCCATTGATATAAGCTGTACCCGAGGTGGGGGCAAGCAGGGTTGCCAAAATGGAAAAAGTTGTGGACTTCCCAGCACCATTTTGGCCGACGAAGCCGAACACGGTTCCTTTGTCTATTTGCAAATCTAAGTGGTCTAATGCAGTGAAAGTGCCGTACTGCTTCGTTAACTGTAAAATTTCTATCATTTCTCCACTACTCCCTTCACATTTATTTGCGGCCCTTTTATACTTGGCTCATCATCATTATCCTTAATGACCTTTATGTGGATGTCCCCTTCTTTTGATATATGGTCAAAGATGTCCTTACGCCCTTTGAAGGTGATTTCCCGTTCTTCATCAGCTATCGGTTCATACCTACCCGTGGAAAAATTATAAAGTTCATACTTAACATTTTGTTTATTGAACTTTATCGTCATTTCTTCCGTTTTGAAGGTTTTGTCCTTCATGAGTTGCGGAATGGAACTGATATATTCGTATTCTCCCTTGTCGAACCAGTATGTTCCAAATCCTTCTTCTTCCCCAACAGAACCTCGAAGTACATTCACTGAGCTCTTGAACATTTCTTTTGTCAATGTCACTTCTCCAGCAAAAATGGTTTTCGCGTTAAAGGTTTGGAAAATTAGATTATCTATATTCTCTTTCGGATTCTTTGGCAGTGTAACATCGACGATTTCATCGTCGGTTATCCCTCCGATTACCGGGTCCGACTTTGTCAATCCTTTTAAGAAATAAGATTCTGTTAGATAAAGAAGCTGTTCCCTACGCATTTTTTCGAGATCGATTTTTTTTCTCGTAGTTCCATTATTCCATGATGATGAAGTCGTTCCATAAGGTTTAAACAAGAAATCAGTCTTTACCTTTTCATTTACCTTGACCCGTTCCCCCTTCTTCAAAGTTCCTAGATTGATTTTTTCATTACCGGACATGATCATCAATTCCTTAAAGTCATATGGAGTCTCATTTTGGATCGTACCGGTCAAGGTCTTATTTTCAACCGTCAAATCAGTCTTGAATTGACCTGTATTTTCCTTATGGACCTTACCTATGAATGATCTGGTAGACCAATATTCGACATTTGGAAAGGTCAATACCGTATCAGTTGCCTTTTCTTCAAGCATTGGAGCCCGTTTCAGACTGTCACCTCCACCCTCCTGAGTCATTGGCATTGCAACCAACTCATTCTTCGGGAATGAAAGGTTGTAATCGCCGCCTTTATTGGATAAAAGGACATTCGATTGAATGCCGACAATTTGATTATCCTCAACTTGATAGATTCCCAATTGATTGAGTTGTGGCTTGGCTAGACGGTCTTTCGCTCCGACGGCGAAAGTCAAAACCGTCGTAATACAAGCAATTGAAGGAATGACCCACCAGGCATGCTCCCTTTTGTCCATTTTCTTCAGGACCAAAAATAAGATGGGTACAATGATCACAATATAGACAATCAGCAGCAATAAAAATTGAGTGACGGATAGAGTCGTATCATCAAAGTAACTATTGGGCTCGTTCATATCCCATCTTGCTCCACCCATGAATTCTCTCGTGGTGGAAAATGCATTCAACTCCACCTTATTTATCATCGCTTCAAACCAGGGGCCATAGCCCTCCCAAGAGGCGAGCGGCTCGTCCCCTAGTGAAAAGGCTGTTTGGATAATCATTCCGTTTCCATATTGCTTTTTGACAACGGCCGGTGATTCCCCGCTTTTGGCAATGATCTCTGCCCCCTTCTCTACCTCACCGATAAAACCAGGCAATTGTTCAAAGGAAGGGCGGTCCTTCTTCTTTTCTGTAAGAAAAGATGAATCCATCTTGATTTCTTTATCCATCTTCATTGGTAGAAGATTATAAAGGAATCCATATGATTGAGCGCCATTCGGAGAAGCCCCGGAGATTAAAACGCCACCAGACTGGACCCAACTCTCCAACGCTTTCTGCTGGGCCTCATTCAAGGCGGCAATGGCAAATTCATCAACGATTAAATAATCGAACATTTCATAACCCATTGATTGTTTTGGCAATTCTTCTTTTTTTAATTCAATCAGCGTGGCTTGAAGTGATGGTAAGATTCTTAATTCAGTCAAACGGTCGTACTTTTCACTTAATACTCCAATCAGGGCCTTGCTTTCATCAAAGAATTTAGGTGTCAATACCTTCGGACCTGAATAGGCTACTTCTTTACCATTCTTCAAATCTCCCTCATAGAGATAAATCGTCTTTGTCATTGCCGTCCCATTATAACTATAATTTTCATCTGAATACCCAGGAAGTGAAAGGGAATAGGTCTTCTTACTTTCCTTTGGCAATTCCACTTTAAGGATTTGCGAACCTCCAAATTCATAATCGGATTTGAATTGAAAAATAAGGGTTCCGCTAAAAGCCTCACCCTTATTTTCAATATGCACGGTCATCGGCATAGCCTTATAGCGAGCTATATATCCATCAAACCCTGTTTCAAACGAGATTTTTATATCCGGGTCTGCTGCTTTTGCTTGAATTGTATGGATAGGAAAAAATAAGGCAAAAAATAATAAACAAGCTGCAACTCCCTTTATTTTTCTGAACAATATGACTCCTCCTTTTTTCTTTACTCCTAATAGACGATTCCATTCGGTAAAAGTATACAAAAAATATAAAAAAAGTTAATTAAAACTCAAAAAAAACCGGAAGGGAATATCCCTTCCGGCTACGACTAATTACTTTATACTTCTTCTTTTTCGATAATATCGGCAAAGAGTCCATATACATATTTTTCAGCATCGAATTCTTGAAGATCATCCATCTTTTCACCAAGTCCGACAAATTTAACAGGAATGGAGAGCTCATTCCGGATGGCTATGACAATCCCGCCTTTTGCGGTGCCATCAAGCTTCGTTAAGACGATTCCGGTTACATCGGTCGCTTCCTTGAACGTTTTCGCTTGGATAAGTGCATTTTGACCCGTTGTGGCATCAAGAGCAAGTAGTACTTCATGCGGTGCGCCAGGCACTTCACGTTCAATGACTCGCTTCACCTTTTCCAGTTCTTTCATCAAATTCACTTTATTTTGCAGACGTCCTGCTGTATCACAAATCAGGATATCTGCTTTTCGTGCCTTGGCGGCTTGAACGGCATCGAACATAACCGCAGCTGGATCGGATCCTTCTCCTTGTTTGATGACACTGACGCCGACACGTTCACCCCAAACCTCAAGTTGCTCGATTGCTCCGGCACGGAAAGTATCACCAGCCGCCAATACTACGGATTTGCCTTCTCCCTTAAACTTATGGGCAAGTTTACCGATTGTCGTCGTTTTCCCTACACCGTTCACGCCAACAAAAAGAATGACTGTCAGGCCGTCCTGCTGAATGTTCAAGCTGGACATACCTTCTTCATCACCTTGGTAAATATCGACCAATTTTTCGGAAATGACTGACTGCACTTCTCTCGTATCAGAGATGTTACGCAGTTTCACTTCCATTTTTAATTGGTCGATTAATTCCATAACCGTATCAAATCCCACATCAGCCTGGATAAGAATCTCCTCAAGTTCTTCGAAAAAGTCTTCATCCACTTTCCGATAACGGGCAACAAGTTCATTTACTCTTCCAGTAAAGGAATTCCTCGTCTTCGTTAAACCTTGCTTGAATTTTTCCCCAATTGATATTTCGGATGTTACTTTTTTTTCAACTTCTTCTGCTTTTGCTTTTGTTTCTACAGCTGGTTCTTTTTCTTCTTGTGTTGTGAACTTTTCTTTTAGCTTCTTGAAGAAACTCATTATCCCACTTCCTCTAATTCATGGATTTATATTTGAACAAGATTCTCTGATTCTTCCATACGCACGGAAACAAGTTTGGAAACACCTGATTCCTGCATCGTAATGCCATAGAGGACATCTGCCTCCTCCATCGTGCCTTTACGATGGGTGATCACGATAAACTGTGTCTCTTGACTGAACTTCCTTAAAAATTGGCTAAAACGGACTACATTCGCTTCATCAAGCGCTGCCTCAACTTCATCTAGTATACAGAAAGGTACCGGCCGGACCTTTAAAATGGAGAATAGAAGGGCGATTGCAGTCAATGCTCGTTCTCCACCGGACAACAGACTCAAGTTCTGTAACTTTTTCCCCGGAGGCTGTGCAATGATATCCACTCCCGTATTCAATAAATCATCGGGATCAGTCAGCTTCAACTCTGCCCTTCCACCACCGAACAGTGATTTAAAGACTTGTTCGAACTGCTCACGAATCGCATAAAATGTTTCCGAAAAGCGCCGTTTCATTTCATCGTCCATCTCATCTATAACCTGGAATAGGGTATCCTTCGCCTGCTGAAGGTCTTCCTTTTGTCCAAGAAGGAACTCATACCGTTCAGCAACCCGAGCATACTCATCAATTGCACCTAAGTTAACGGTACCCAATTCCTCAATAGCAAGCTTAATGAGTTTTACTTTTTTCTGAGCTTCATCTAAAGGCATCACCAACGGATATTTTTCTTTAGCGCCTTCATACGATAACGTGTACTCTTCACGCAAATGATCCAGACGGTTTTCCAAGGCCACATCAAGACGGGTCAATTTGACTTCTTCATCCTTGATCACTTCAACAACGCCTTTATAAAGACGATTTTCCTCTTTCAAAGCTATTTCGAGCGTTTCAAGTTGAGTCTGCATTTCGGTCTTTTCCTGTTTTTTGACGGAAATTTCCTCTATGGCTCCATTCTTATCAAGCAATTTTTGTTGGGCCATGTCTTCTAGCGTTTCTTCCCCACTCGAACTGTCCGTCATTTCATTTGTCAAAAGTCCCAAGTCATCCTTATTTTCATTCAGGTTGCTTGTTTCTTTTGCCAAGTCTGCTTCAAGCCGCTCCATTTTTTCTTTTTGATTTTGTAGCTGGCCGCGCTTTGAGGCCAAAGTAACTCTCAACTCACTTGTTTCTTCGGCAAGACTTTCTTTTGATGATTGCTGAGATTGTTTTTGTTCTGTCATTTCAGCTATCAGGCGATCGAGCTCTTCGATTTCCAAGTTACAGGTTTTCAAAAGCTCTTCCAATTCGGCAAGCCTTGCTTTCTTTTGCTGTTGTTCTTCTAAGTAGGAGTTCTTATCCAAGTCATAAAGGTGCAGGCGGTCATTCACATTTCTTTCCTGAAGCTCCACTTCACGAAGTTCACCTTTTAATGATTGCTCCTGTAAGCGAAGCATTTCACCTGTTTTTCTCGTTTGTTCAAGTGTTTGCTCCTGAACACCGACATCCACTTTAAGTTGCTTGACCTGTTTTTCGAGTTGATTCGTTTTTGCTTCCATACCGGCAAGCTTCTCATGTAATTCTTCAAGCTCCGTTTTCCGGGAAAGCAATGATGTAGACTTTTGTTTAATCGTTCCACCTGTCATCGAACCACCTGGATTGACGACATCCCCCTCAAGGGTTACAAAGCGGAAACGGTGCTGTACCATTTTAGCAAGCTCGTTGGCTCCCTTTAAATCCTTGGTGATAATGACGGTGCCTAGCAAGTTTGCTGCGATGGAAGCATGTCTCTCCTCATATTGAATCAACGAGGAACCTGTACCGACAAAAGCAGGATGGTTCTTCAGCATCGATAACTGCGTTGAAGAAATCTCTCTTCCTTTGATGACCGATAAAGGCAGGAATGTCGCACGTCCATAACGGTTTTTCTTCAAGAAGGAAATGGCCTCACGGGCATGTTCTTCTCTCTCTACGACCACATGCTGCATCGCTCCGCCTAGTGCCGTTTCAATCGCCGTTTCATATTCCTTTGGGACCTTGATCAATTCTGCAACTGCGCCTTCAATGCCTCTTAACGTTCCTTTTGCTTTTAAGACTTCTTTAACACCTTGAAAAAAGCCTGCATAATCCTCTTCCATCTCTTCGAGCAGTTCTTTGCGAGATTTAGCTTGTTGGAGGAATTGATAGGCCTTATAAAGGGTTGTTTCTTGTTTTTGATACGTATCTTTTGCTGTATTTAACTTGTTCTGTTGATTCCGGAAAGAAGTGACATGGTCTTCAAGCTGCTGGCTCAAATTTTCCATTCGCTGTGAATATTCGAGTTTCTTAGCGGTAATTTCCGTTCTTTCCGTTAGGAATTTTTCATTTTCATGATCCAGTTTGGAATTTTTATTTTCCTGCTGTGTAAGCTGTTGCAGAAGATATTGCTTTTCATTTTTGGCGGCAGCTTGCTTATTCAACCACTCGATATAGTCACTTTTCTTCACTTCTATCAACGCTTCTATGTCGGTGTTGAACAGGCCCAAGCTTTTTTGTTTTTCATGCAGGAGTTCTTGAAGCCCTTTTACTTCGGAATTCAATCCGTCAAGAATTACCGTTTCCCTTTCTTTTTGTAAAGAAAGACGTTCAACGGCTTCCGTACCCTCTATAATCGCCTTTTCAAGCTGAGCTTTATTTTGGGCAGCATTTTTTTTCCGCTCTTTCAATACTTCTTTACGGCCTTCGAGCTTCTCTAGTTCTTCACTGGCATTCAAAAGCACACCCTGAAGCTCATTAATCGATGTTTCGAGTGCCGCAATGCTTCCCCGAACCTCTTTAAGATGGGCTTCGCGCTCATGAAGCCGTCCAGCCAATTGCTGCTCCATCTCATTATGTTTCTCTAGTTCTTGGGAAAGGCTTTCCCATTTGGTATGAAGTTCTTCAATTTCAAAAACGGTTAAGGCTACTTCGATTTTTTCAAGTTCCTCTTTTTTATCCAGGTATTCTTTGGCAAGAGAAGATTGAATCTTCAAAGGTTCCACTTGACCTTCTAATTCATGAAGAATGTCGTAAATCCGGTTAAGGTTATCTTGTGTTTCCGTCAGTTTTGATTCCGCTTTTCTTTTTCTTGTTTTATACTTTAACACACCGGCGGCCTCTTCAAAGATGACGCGTCTTTCTTCCGCCTTACTGCTTAGAATCTCTTCCACTTTCCCTTGACTGATGATGGAAAACGCTTCACGACCAAGGCCAGAATCCATAAATAACTCGACAATATCTTTCAGGCGGCATCCTTGATTATTAATGAAGAATTCACTTTCACCCGATCGATATACCCTTCTTGTGACACTAACTTCATGAAAGTCGATTGGGAGCGTGTTTGTCTCATTATCCAAAGTCAAGGAAACCTCTGCAAAATTCAAGGCCTTTCTTGTGTCACTTCCTGAGAAGATGATATCTTCCATCTTTGCTCCACGCAGCGATTTTGCTGATTGCTCTCCAAGAACCCAACGGACTGCATCGGTAACATTGCTTTTACCGCTGCCGTTGGGTCCAACCACTGCCGTGACACCAGGTACAAATTCAATCGAAATTTTATCTGCGAAAGATTTGAATCCTACAACGTCCAAGCGTTTGAGGAACATGACCTTTCCCCCTCTACTGTTCAACTATCTTGTTGAGTTTTTTTCTTTCAAAACGGCCAATGCGTGCTCGGCGGCATGCTGTTCCGCCTCTTTTTTTGATTTTCCCAGGCCGGTACCAAGGTCTTCCCCATTCAATGAGACCGTAGAAACGAACTCACGATTATGGGCAGGTCCTTTTTCTTGCAGTATTTTATATTGCAGAACCCCGATTGCATCCCGCTGGATGAGCTCTTGAAGCTGGCTCTTGTAATCCATCACATGAGAAAAAGCACCCTCGTCTATCTTAGGAAACACGACATTTTTCAAAAACTGAACAACTGGCTCTAACCCTTGATCGAGATATAGGGCACCGATATAGGCTTCAAAAACATCTGCAAGCATGGCAGGGCGTTCTCTTCCGCCTGTCATTTCTTCCCCTTTACCAAGCAGGACATATTCTCCATAGGAGAGGCTGTTGGCAAAATCGACCAGTGATGGCTCACAGACAATGGCTGCCCTTAATTTCGTAAGCTCCCCTTCACTCATCATGGGATATTTTAGATACAAATATTTTGAGATTGTCAGTTCAAGTACTGCGTCCCCTAAGAATTCAAGCCTTTCATTATCTTCATAAGGCTTGCGGCGATGCTCATTCACATAAGATGAATGTGTAAAAGCTTTTTTCAATAAATTTTCATCTTGAAAATGAAAACCCAGTTTATCCTGTAACTCTTTAAATTTGTTATCCTTGATTGATGGTTTACGATTATTTACGTTCCTACGCATCACAAAAAAACCTCCACTACGGTTCAAAAGCATATTTTTCCTCAATATAAAAAGAAACCTGGCAGGAATTCCTGTCAAGCTTTCCTATGTACCATCATACAGTATAATCCGCCTAAAGAAAACTAGCAGCCGCGATGCAGCTGGACAGTTGAAAATTTAATCGGACCTACACGCAATCATTTATGCCTGTCGAGTTCCAAACTCCTTTTATTACAAGAGAAAGCCCCGTTTAAAAACGGAGCTTTTAATCAAAAGACTTTAACATTACATAGTGCTTTTTATGTAATTCACAGCATCACCCACTGTGGCGATTTTTTCAGCGTCATCGTCCGAAATTTCCATATCGAATTCATCTTCAAACTCCATAACTAGTTCGACAACATCTAGGGAATCGGCACCAAGATCTTCTTTGAATGAAGCTTCAAGCTTTACTTCTGATTCTTCAACGTTCAAACGATCTACAACGATTTTTGTTACTCTTTCTAATACATCTGCCAATGTGTTCACCTCCCCTCAAGACATTATAAATTATATTTCAAAAAAATCAAACCAAAACTTACATCACCATACCGCCGTCAACATGAAGGGTTTGTCCTGTCATATAACTACTTGCCTCAGAAGCGAGGAAGGTTGCAACTGAAGCAATATCCTTCGGATTACCGAAGCGGGCTAATGGAATTTGCGAAAGCATCGCCTTTTGCACATCTTCTGTCAGTTCTTCTGTCATATCAGTGGAAATGAAACCTGGAGCAATTGCATTGACCATGATCCCTCTTGAAGCAAGCTCCTTGGCAGTAGATTTAGTCAACCCGATTACGCCCGCCTTGGCCGCTACATAATTTGCCTGGCCTGCATTTCCCATTACGCCGACGATGGAAGCCATATTGATGATTTTACCGCTACGCTGCTTCATCATTTGCCTTGTGACTGCTTTCGTGCAAAGATATACACCTTTTAAGTTCGTATTGATGACTGAATCCCATTCTTCTTCTTTCATCCGCATCAATAGATTATCACGGGTAATTCCAGCATTATTAACTAAGATATCCACTCGCCCAAATTGCTCCATGACCTCTTTGATCATGCTTGTAACTGATTCACTATCAGATACATCGCATTGGACTGCAAATGCTTTTCGACCAATTGCTTTGATTTCCTCGACCACTTCATTGGCTTTTGCTTCACTTCCCGCATAGTTGACGGCTACATCCGCCCCCTGACGTGCAAGTTCCAAAGCCACTTCCCTGCCGATACCGCGGGAAGCTCCAGTTACTAGTGCTTTTTTGCCTTCTAGGATCATGCTTGAGCCCCCTTCAATGCTTCAACCGTTTTAATTAGGGTTTCTGTATTGGACACTGAGTAAATGTTGACGGTACGATCGATTTTTTTAATCAACCCACCTAGCACCTTGCCTGGTCCCACTTCAATGAACGTGTCCACACCTAATTCAAGTAGCTTTTTGACACTGTCTTCCCAAAGTACTGGAGAATACAGCTGTTCAATTAATTTTTCTTTAATTTGTGTTGGGTCAATGATAGGTTCTGCCGTTACGTTAGAAATCACCGGAATAGGTGCTTGTTGGAAACTGACTTCATCAAGTACCTTTTGTAACTGTTCAGCTGCCGGTTTCATTAATTCAGAATGAAAAGGCCCGCTTACTTCAAGAGGAAGGGCTCGCTTCGCTCCAGCTTCCTTTGCTTTTGCACTGGCCTGCTTGACACCTTCTGCCGTTCCGGAGATGACAATTTGTCCTGGACAATTAATGTTAGCCAATTGAACGGATTCTCCTGCATCAGAAACAGCATCCGTTACAAGAGCAAGTGCCGTGCGGTCCATACCTAATATGGCAGCCATCGATCCTTGGCCATTTGGTACAGCGGCCTCCATGAATTGGCCACGCTTTCTAACAGTATAGACAGCATCTTCGAAAGAAATAGCACCTGACGCCACCAAGGCCGTATATTCCCCTAAACTATGTCCTGCGGTGTAATCGGGCTTGATGCCCGCTTCTTCCAAAGCATTGAACAAGGCATAGCTTGTTGTCAACAGTGCAGGTTGTGCATTATAGGTTACTGTTAATTCTTGCTGTGAACCATTAAATATAAGCTCAGAAAGTGCAAAACCCAGTTTTTCATCCGAGGTATGAAAAATTTGCTGTGCTTGCTCATTTTCTTCAAATAGGTCTCGACCCATTCCTACAGTCTGCGATCCTTGTCCTGGAAAAACAAAAGCAACCTTACCCATCCCAAACTCCCCTATCTTTTTATTTATTGGACTTTCTCTATCGTTTTTGCAATCGTCGGAATGACATCATGGCTAACCATATCCCTAGTCTGACGAATTGCGTTGTAAATAGCATTCGCATCGGAAGATCCATGCGCCTTGATGACTGGTGCCTTCAAACCGAATAATCCAGCCCCACCATATTCCGAATAATCCATTTGATTTTTAATCGTTTTTAATTCTGGTTTCACGAGTGCTGCTGCAATCTTGCTCTTCATATTGCTCATCAGCGCCGTTTTTAACATGCTAAAAACACTCAGCGCCGTTCCTTCAAGCGTTTTCAACACCATATTCCCAGTAAACCCGTCCGTTACGACAACATCTGCCGGTCCATTTAGAAGATCCCTTGCTTCAACATTCCCGATGAAGTTGATGTCCGTCGACTCCTGAAGAAGGGTGAAGGCTTGCTTCGTCAATTCATTCCCTTTTTTCTCTTCAGTTCCGATATTCAGTAGGCCAACACGTGGCTTTTCGATACCTCGCACCTTTTGAGCATAAACGGACCCCATTATTGCAAATTGAAGCAGGTGTTCGGGTTTTGCTTCGGCATTCGCGCCAACATCAAGAAACACAAAACCTTTACCATCTATTGTCGGTAAGGTAGGTGATAATGCTGGACGTTCAATTCCTTCTATCCTGCCGACAACGAACAAACCCGCCGCCATCAATGCACCTGTATTCCCTGAAGAAATGCAAGCATCAGCTTCTCCATCGGCCACTTGCCGGGCTGCCAATACCATTGATGCATTTTTCTTCCGGCGAACTGCACGGACAGGTTCGTCGGTACTCAATATTTTTTCTTCCGTATGTATGACCTTAATTCGTTCATTCTTCGTTAGGTAAGAGCTGATTTCAGTTTCATTCCCGATTAAAGTGATTTCCACATCGGAAAAGGCCTCGACAGCTTTCATGGCTCCTAATACCTGAGCCTTCGGTGCGTTGTCCCCACCCATTGCGTCTAACGTTATTTTCATGTACGTTCATCCTTTTCTAAGCAAGTTAAGAGCGATACATTTCGAATTCGCCTTTAAATACCATCTCATTTCCTACGTAGCTTCTAACTTCCACTACAGAACGGTCGGCATTGTGCTCCACCTCTTGAACTTTTGCTTTGGCTACCACTCTTTCATTTTCCTTAACAGAACGAGAAAATAGAATGGAAGCTTTAGTCGTTAATGCCAGTTCGTCATTTATGACCGCCACCGCCAATGAATTCGCTTGGGCAAAAAGGTGATGTCCCCTTGCTATTCCATTGCGCTTAAAGACGTGCTCTTTTTTTATATCTAGAATAGAAATTGCATTCTCATCTAAGTTCAGATCAATTACTTCTCCGATGATTTCATCCAATGGCAATGCCCTGATCTCGTCGCTGAATTTCTTTTCGGCTACATTTTTAATGCGTTCACGAAGCTCCGGTATAGATAATTCAAGTCGATCGAGTCTGATTGTCTGGACGCTCACCGAGTATTTTTCAGCCAGCTCCTCATCCGTTACAAAAGGATTCTGTTTAATCGTTTCGATTAATAATTGCTGGCGTTCCTTCTTGTTTCTTCGCATTGAAGGTCACCATCCGTAGTATTATGACTAGGTACTAATAGTAGTATATATATTTTAAAAACAGATTGCAAGATTTTGTGGAAATTCTCACAATCTGTTTTACTTTTTCATTCAACTATCAGTCAAGCTTTTCTCCTGTCAATACGCCCGTCCCTTCCAAGTGCTTCCGAAGCGGTGCGTATTCCGGTGCATGCCAAAAACTCTGTGAGGCTATTAATTTTGCGGCATCTTCCCTTGCAACTTCCAGCGTCCGGTAATCATGAACCATGTCGGCCACTTTAAACTCGGGAAGCCCGCTTTGTTTTTTACCAAAAAAGTCCCCTGGACCTCGAAGCTCCAAATCTTTCTCTGAAAGGACAAACCCATCATTTGTCTCTGTCATGATCTTCATCCTCTCTTTGCCGACTTCCGTTTTCGGATCGGCCAGAAGAATGCAAAAAGACTGATTGCTTCCCCTCCCTACTCGGCCCCGTAATTGATGAAGTTGGGAGAGACCAAAACGTTCTGCGTCATAAATCACCATTACCGTGGCGTTGGGCACATTCACTCCAACTTCCACAACTGTGGTGGATACAAGGATTTGCGCTTCATTGGAACTGAACTGTTGCATCACTTCATCTTTCTCATCCGCAGGCAAACGCCCATGCATGAGCCCCACTTTATATCGGTTTGCAAAGTATTGTGTCAGCATACCATGGACATCAAGGACATTTTGTAGAGAATCAAGCTTTTCCGATTCCTCGATTAAGGGACAGATGACATATGCTTGTCTGCCTTTTTGAAGTTCCTTTTCCACAAAAACGAGAATTCGGTCAAGCATCTGATGCTTTGCCCAATACGTTTCTATAGCTTTACGTCCGGCCGGCATTTCATCAATCGTCGAAACGTCCATCTCCCCGAACACCGTAATGGCAAGTGTACGAGGAATCGGTGTTGCCGTCATGAACAGTACATCCGGATTCCCTCCCTTTTCACGGAGGATACGGCGTTGTTCGACACCGAACCGATGTTGTTCATCCGTTATGACGAGTCCGAGGTTCCTAAAGTTCACTTCATCCTGAATCAATGCATGGGTTCCTATCAACAGATCAAGTTCCCCTGTTTCCAACTTCTCCAATAATTCTCTCCGCTTCTTACCTTTTACCGAAGAAGTCAGTAAAGCAACCTTTACCCCGACTGGTTCCAACATGGCTGTTAATGATTGAGTATGCTGCTCAGCAAGAATTTCAGTAGGGACCATAAGCGCTCCCTGGAAACCGGCCGAAATCGTTGCATATAAACATATCGCGGCCACTACCGTTTTTCCTGACCCTACATCTCCCTGCAGAAGCCTGTTCATGCGGTAAGAGGAGGTCATATCGTTTAGAATTTCCTCTACGACCCTGTTTTGTGCATCTGTTAGTGGAAATGGAAGTGTATCAATAAACCCATTTACTTGGTCCCTATTAAATTCCTGGCCAGTCCCTCTAGACTGTTCCCGCTGGATTTTCCGTAGTGCCTGCATCTTCAGCTGAAATAACAAGAACTCTTCATATACAAAACGTCGACGGGCTTGCTTGACATCAGCGGCCGATGAAGGGAAGTGCATCATGCGAAGCGCATCTTTACGCGGCATCAATTTGTATGTTTTCAGCAGCTGGGGTGGCAAATTCTCTTCAATTAAATTTCCATATTGAAAAAATCCATTGGTGATATGACGGCGCATTCCTTTTACCGTAATGCTCCCCTTAATGGAATATACGGGTTCGAACTCTTTCTCTCTGCTGTGATCTCCCACATGGCACTCAGATCCTGTGATTGTTTGACGGTGACGGTCCCATTTACCAGTGACTGTTACCGTCTCACCGATTGTAAGTTTTGATTTCAAATAAGGCTGATTGAAAAATATCACCGTGATTAAATATCTCCCGGTCAGCAATTTGATTGTCAACCTGGATTTTTTCTTTCCAAAGTAGCTCAAGGTCGGTACTGTATGGATTTTTCCTTCAACAGTAACCCTCTCCTCATGCTCAACTGTTTCTAAGTCCCTCAGCCGATAGTCTTCATAGCGATAGGGAAGATGCTCAAGAAGATCATTGACGGTATGGATCTCCATTTCCTGCAATGCAGCAGCTGTCTCTCCCCCAATGCCCTTAACTGCGGTAATTGGTTCCAGTAGGGCGTTACTCACTTGTTACTTAACGGCATGCCAAAGATCTTTGCTTCCAACTTCCGTCCAGTCGGTGTGGCCGCTAATCCTCCTTGTGCAGTTTCTCTTAAGGCCGACGGCATCGTCTGTCCAATTCTATACATTGCATCGATGACTTCGTCACATGGAATTCGGCTTGTTATCCCCGCCAAAGCCATATCAGCTGCAACCATGGCATTTGCTGCCCCCATGGCATTCCGTTTCACACATGGCACTTCTACGAGCCCAGCGACCGGATCACACACAAGACCCAGCATGTTCTTTAATGTAATTGCCATGGCGTGGGCACTTTGTGATGGCGTTCCACCTGCCATTTCAACGATTGCTGCCGCTGCCATTCCTGATGCTGAACCGACTTCCGCTTGGCAACCGCCTGCGGCCCCAGAAATTGAAGCATTATTAGCGACAACAAATCCAAAGGCTCCTGCAGTGAACAGGAATGCGATTTTTTGTTCGCGATTCGGCTTTAATTTATTTTGCAAAGCGAAAAGGGTGCCTGGGACAACTCCCGCAGATCCCGCAGTAGGTGTAGCACAAATCGTCCCCATCGCTGCATTCACTTCATTGGTGGCTACGGCTTTACTCACCGCATCCAACAATAGCTCTCCAGACAAAGAATTTCCCGTTTTGATATAATTCTGAAGAAGAACTGCGTCCCCACCAGTCAATCCGGAAACGGAACGTACTCCTTGAAGACCCTTTTCAACGGCCTGTTCCATGACGTCAAGGTTTACCCCCATTTGATGGATGATTTGATCACGGCTTTTCCCCGACACCTCCATTTCCTGTTCGATCATGAGGGTCGATATTTTCTCCTGCTTTGCTTCTGCCATTTCTACTAGTTCTGCTACATTTCGAAACATGTCCTCTTTCCCTCCTTAATGAAAACGGTTGCCTCATTCCAACTCAATCAACAATCCTTGCGACCTTGGTGATATGGGGCAATTTCGAAATTTCATCGATGACTTCCTCATCCAAATTAACATCCACTTCAATGGTCATAAGTGCCATCTTCCCTTTTTCTTTTCGGGAAACTTCCATCTGGCCAATATTGATTTGGTGCTTTGCCAAAACGTTTGAAACATTGGCAATAGCTCCAAAACGATCATCATGTACGACAAGTATGGCAGGATTATGACCCGAGAGCCGTAATTTGAATTCATTCAATTCAACGATTTCAATCTTGCCCCCGCCAATCGATATGCCAACCAGTTCCAGCTCATCTACATCATCGCCCACCGTTATTTTCACAGTATTCGGATGTTCCGGAACGGCCTCTTCTTCCTGAAATGTAATGTCCATATTCTTTTTATGGGCTATATCAAGTGATTCTTTGATTCTCTCATCAAAAGTATCGAAATCCAGCAGGCCCCCTACAATGGCTACATCCGTCCCATGCCCTTTATGAGTTTTGGCGAAAGACCCATAAAAAGAAATGCGGGCCCATTTCGGTTCTTTGTTGAATAGATTCCTTGCCACTCTGCCAATTCTAGCAGCGCCAGCCGTATGAGAGCTTGAAGGTCCTATCATGACCGGACCGATGATATCAAATACACTCCTGTATTTCATGTTCTTATTCCTCCTTCCTTACGCGCTGAACTTCAAAGACCTAAAGAAAAACACTAGATGTTATCTACTAATCAGTCATAGCTCCTAATTAGTGTTTATACCTTTATTCCGCAAAAATAAACTGCATAGCCTAATGACCTATGCAGTTTATTGCTGTTTATCTATCTTTCTATATTGTGACCAGTTAAACGGCAAGTACATCGAAAAAATGAACCCTGCCTATATGACTGTTTAATTATTCGATTGAAAAAATGAAAGCATATAATGGTTGTTTACCATCATGAACTTCTACTTCGACATCTTCAAAAGTTTCTTCACAAAATGCCACAAGCTGCTCCACTTCTTCCGGAGTGGCATCTTCACCGTAAAGAATGGTCAGGATTTCAGAATCTTCATCAATCATTTTAGATAAAAGATCCTTTGCAGCCTGAGCCTTGTCTTTATTTTTCACTTTGATGGTGCCTTCATCAATTCCCATGAAGTCACCCTTCTCGATTGTAAGGCCATCGATGCTTGTATTCCTTACAGCATAAGTGACTTGACCCGTTTTAACATGTGAAAGGGCCTCAGTCATCACCTTTTGGTTCTCGGTAACATCCAACGAAGGATTGAAGGCAAGCAAAGCAGACATTCCTTGTGGTACCGTTTTAGCAGGAACCACAATCACATTATCTCCAAGCACATCAGCAGCTTGGTTAGCCGCCATGATAATATTTTTATTATTTGGCAGAATGATTACATTTTCTGCATGTGCCTCTTCGACTGCTTTTACGATGTCTTCAGTGCTTGGATTCATCGTTTGTCCGCCTTCAATGACTGATTTTGCACCGATGCTTTTGAAAAGCTCACTAATCCCTGAACCCATTGCAACAGAAACGATACCGTATTTTTCTTTAGTTTTTGGTTTTGTTTGAAGTGGCGTTGTTGTTTCACCGACTATAGCGGTATGCTGTTCACGCATATTATCGATTTTCAACTTGATTAAGCTACCATACTTCTGGCCATAATTAAGACAGTTACCAGGCTGTTCAGAGTGTATATGTACTTTAACCACTTCATCATCAGAGATGACTAATAATGAATCTCCGTATTCACTTAAATCATTGCGGAATTTCTCTTCATCAAACGATTGGGCTAATGGCTTATCATTTTCCAATCGAACCATGAATTCCGTGCAATAACCATACACGATATCTTCCGAGTTAATATGTCCCTGTACGTTAATGTGATGTTCAGCGCTAACCATATCATCCATACTTGGGCCATTTGCCGACCGCACCGGTAGGGCTTCACCTTTCATTTCCGCCAGGAATCCTTCATACACGAAAACTAATCCTTGTCCACCGCTATCGACGACACCGACTTCTTTTAAAACAGGAAGCAAATCAGGTGTCCGCTTTAAAGATGCATTAGCCTCAATGACGATTTCCTCCATCACCTGAATTAGATCCTGGTGTCTGGCTGCCGATGAAACCGCTTGCTTTGCTGCATCCTTCGCAACTGTTAGAATAGTTCCTTCAACAGGTTTCATAACGGCTTTATAAGCTGTTTGTACACCAGCTTCAAAAGCATGGGCGAATTCCTCACTATTGATTTCCGCTTTATTCTCAATGGATTTTGCAAAACCACGGAAAAGCTGAGAAAGAATTACGCCAGAGTTACCTCGAGCTCCCATCAAAAGACCTCTTGAAAGGGAAGTACCCACTTTTCCTATATGATCTTGTACATTTTTTTGAACTTCTTTAGCTCCTGAAGTCATAGATAAATTCATGTTTGTTCCGGTATCTCCATCTGGAACCGGGAAAACGTTCAAGGCATCGACCAATTGGGCGTTAGCTGCTAAGTGATTAGCTCCCTGGATGATCATTTCTGCAAAGCGCTTTCCATTTAAACTTGTAATTGACACAAAACGTTCCTCCTATACTTAAGGGTTCGTTACACGAACTCCCTGTACAAAAATGTTTACAGAATCAACAGCTAATCCGACAGTTTTGTCCAGTGTGTATTTTACTTTTGATTGCACATTATGTGCAACTTCCGAGATTTTCGTTCCATAACTAACGATAATATACATATCGATATGAACTTCTTCTTCATCTTGTCGGACGATTACACCCTTAGTAAAGTTTTCTTTCCTTAGTATTTCGGCAATACCGTCTTTAAATTGTTTTTTGGAAGCCATTCCTATTATTCCGTAGCAATCAATGGCAGCACCACCTGCTACAGTAGCGATTACATCATTAGAGATATCAATTTGTCCATATTTTGTTTGTAGTTCAATAGACATTTTCTTTTTCCCTCCCAAAACTAACTCAACTAAAGACATTCTACTATAATGTCTATTGTTTTAAAAGTAAATGTGGTACGGTTCTTATATAATTCAATTTTCAAGAAGGTATGTCAAGGTTTTTTTCTTGAAAGTAATTAACTGAAGTATTGCATTCTCACGGTAGGTGTGATAAATTATTAAAGTATTTCACAAAGACTTAAGACAACTTCGTAAACTTAAGCTTGTTGTAGTTAGGAGGGAATTTGACATGGCACGTAAATGTGTAATCACTGGAAGAAAAACCCGTTCTGGTAACAGCCGCTCTCACGCAATGAACGCTAGCAAGCGTACATTCGGCGCTAACCTTCAAAAAGTACGTATTTTAGTTGACGGTAAACCTAAACGTGTATACGTTTCTGCAAGAGCTCTTAAATCGGGCAAAGTAGAACGCGTATAATGTTACGGCATCCTCTTAGGATGCCTTTTTATTTGAATGGCTCCCGCTTTTATAATGGGTTATGATTCGTTAACCTGATTCTCTTGGAAAGATCATCTCCCATTAAAAGCCTGCCAAACCCATCCTATTCCTTCTTATTATTCCCCAGCACAACCAAAAAATAACACCTCCATATAAAGAGGTGTCATCGTAAACGTGTTTTATCAGCCTTTTTTAAACGCCCCGAGCATGGCCCTTACCAAACTACCCAGAACTTTTGGCAATTTAATTGTATAAAATTTCATAATGCCCCTCCTCTTTACATCCCACAAATTAAGATGAAGTGGAACTTTTCTATTACAACATAAGCTTTAAGCGGATATAGGATGGAAAAGTATATCCGAATCTGCTCTAAGCATGAATTTTAATCTCTGCTTCTTATCACCATTAATATGCCTTCCTTAAATGAAACATTCCCAGAATCAGAAATTAGTTCATTGCTAACGCAGAGTGTAGAGCCCAATTCAAGCCTTGCCTCGACAAGTGGATATTTAAACCCTAGAAGTGTAATGCCTGTGATTTCAGACGTTACCGGAAGCAGTGATATATACTTCTTATCTTCGTCCTTAACGAAAGAATAGGATCCAGGTGTCTTCACGGTTAAGGAGTTCTGTCGATCGACTATGTACATATCTATGTCCTTATGGAGCGGGAGGATGCTATCTTTCTGCAGCAATTGGATATTGCCGAGAAAGTGGTCCAATCTACCACCGGTGGCACCGAGAATATGAATTTCACTAGGCTTTTGCTCCACTGCCCAGTTAAAAGCAATTTCTAAATCGGTTTCATCTTTCTCAGGGGGATAGAGTTTAATTCGTTCCATTTTTTTTTGAATCTTGGTCCATTCATCTTCAGAAACGGAATCGAAATCTCCAAAACCACACTGAGGAACGATGTCATTTTCAAGCAGAGACCATACACCTCTATCGACACCAATCCATATATCAGTCCTCTCTCTATAAGCAGTTAAATTGGGCCACAATTCCTTCGGACCTCCAGCCATAATGCTTATTATCATATCTACCACCCTATTCTTAACTATTTTATTACTTAATTGTGTAAAAAAAGCCGATCAAGACGTATGGATACAATCTTGTCGGCTCATTTCTCTTATAAGTTTCCACGAATCCTTTGAATCGCTGCCTGGCGATCTTCTTGATTATAGATGGCCGACCCGGCTACAAGAACTGTAGCTCCTCTTTCAATACAAAGTTTAGCTGTTTCTTCATTTACCCCGCCATCTATTTCAATTTCAAGATTGGGGTGGTACAAATCAGCCATCGCCTTGACTTCAGAAATTTTCGGCAGTACAGAAGCGATGAACTTTTGCCCTCCAAAACCCGGATTGACAGTCATCAATAAAACCATATCTATATCTTCAATGATTGGAGCAATTACCGAAGCTGGAGTAGCCGGATTGAGGACCACCCCCGCTTTTATACCAAAGGACTTTATCAATTGAATCGTGCGATGTAGGTGCTTGCAAGCTTCTACATGAACAGTGATATAGTCTGCCCCTGCTTTGGCAAACGCTTCAATATAGTCATCTGGGCGTTCAATCATCAAATGAACGTCTAGAGGCAGATTTGTCACTGGTCTAATCGCATCGACAATCAATGACCCGATTGTAATATTAGGTACAAAGTGGCCGTCCATGACGTCTACATGGATATAATCGGCTCCACCTCTCTCGACATCCAGGATTTCTTCTCCCAGTTTTGCAAAGTCAGCTGATAATATGGATGGTGCAATTTTAACCATGCTAATACCTCGGCTTTCTATCTCTAATTTCCTCTAAAAACTGCATATAATGTTCATACCTGTAACGTGGAATTTCTCCCGTTTCCACCGCTTCTTTCACAGCGCACTTCGGTTCCTTGTCATGTAGACAGGCTCTGAACTTGCATTCCTCACCAAGCTTATGCATTTCAGGGAAACAATACGATAAGCGTTCCGCATCCATGTCCATGAACTCGAGTGAACTGAATCCAGGCGTATCCGCGACAAGTCCAGTGCCCATATGAATCAATTCCACATGACGTGTAGTATGCTTTCCGCGTCCTAAATGAGAAGAAATGTCGTCTGTCTTAAGAGCCAAACTCGGGTTGATTGCATTCAGCAACGAGGATTTCCCCACTCCCGACTGACCGGCAAACACACTCGTTTTCCCTTCTATAAAAGGAACAAGCTGATCGACTCCTCCTGTGGTTATGGAAGAGGTTTCTAACACAGAATAGCCTAACTTCCGGTAGTCCTTGATATATTGAGACAATCCCTCTTTTTTATCGGAGGGCACCAAGTCCATCTTCGTCACGACAATGATGGGCTCGATTTCATTGTCTTCTATGAGCACAAGGAATCTGTCCAGCAAGGCTGGGCTGAAATCCGGTTCGACGGCAGAAAAAACAAGAATGGCCTGATCGACATTCGATATGGGTGGACGAATCAATTCATTCTTTCTTGGCTTGACCTCCGTGACCGTCCCGTCCGTTTTATTTTCTGCCTCAAATGCAACATAATCGCCAACAAGGGGCGTCACCTTATTTTTCCGAAAAACGCCTCGGCCTCGGCATTGGTATACTTCTTCTCCATCTAAAACATAATAAAAGCCGCTTAAGGCTTTAATAATTTTTCCTTCGGGCATAGCCACACTCCTAAATTAATTAAAATCAGTCCGGATAAGAGACGGTTTTCTCTTTAATGACCTGACCGTCGCGCATGACTTTATATCCGGCTTTCTTATCTTTTGATACTAATAATTTCAACTCTTGTTTTTGATTTTCCAAGAGTGCAAAAGTATCGTAGGGCTCGGTCATGCTATTATTGATGTCTTCAATGAAAATTTGGACTTGCTGTGGCTTACCTGGCTCTACCGAATCATATTCAATCGTGAATTCCTCAGTAACCGTCTTAGGTGGGATTTCTTCTTTCCCTTTTGAAAGTACCACGCTTACCGTACTTCCCTTATCGACTTTAGTGGTCGGTTCAGGTGACTGCGAAATAACAAGACCCTCAGCGACCGATTCTGAATACACCTCTTTTTCCACGGCGATTTTTAAGCCGCTTTCATTGGAGTAATCATTTAGGGCCGTCTCATTGAATCCAGTCAGATTCTTTAAGGTTAGTCGATCGGCACCCTTACTGACCTTGAGCTCGAGCTCCGTCTCCGAAGGTATGACCTCGAAGCCTTCCGAAGGATCTTGGTCAATGATCGTCCCCGGCTCGCTGTCATCAAATTCTTCGGTTATAGGGATATCCTTGAACCCCATCTTATTGAGCATTTCCTCGATATCTTTAAAATTTCTTCCTTCATAATCAGACAATGTAATCGTTTCTTTACCCAAGCTTTGATAGAGAATGATCTTGGCACCTTCTTTAACCGTCTTACCTTCCTTAGGGTTTGTTTTGATGATAAGACCCTTTTCGACTTCTTCATCATTAATCTCAATCGTATTCCCAACCTCGAATCCCAATTTAGTCAAGGTAGAAATGGCATCATCGTGCTCCTTCCCTTTTAAATCAGGGACGGTCACTTCTTTAGTGCCAAGCATAGAAGGAAAGACTGTAATGGATAAGATAGCAACCAATGCTAAAGCCAAAAAGACTGTAACTAAAATCACCGGCCATTTCATGCGCCTTTTGTTTTTTTGTTTCGGTTTCGTTTTTTGTTTTTTCTGTTTCTTTTTAACCTTAGTCACTGTTTCGGGATCACCAATTGGTTCATCTTCTTCAACAGCGTTTGTGATTTTTTCCGGTCCTCTAATGATGGTCTCATCAATACTTGAAAGCTGATCATTCGTGATGATGGGAATGGCTTTTGTTGCATCATGGTCTTCCGGAATAGCAAAAGGCAATTCATTCAAGCGCTCTGGATTAAGCGATGTTTGAATATCATCTTCCATTGCATCGACGCTTTCGTAACGATAATACGAATCCTTTGCCGTAGCTTTTAAGATTATATTTTCGACGCTTTGTGGTATTTCAGGATTCCAGCGCTTTGGCGATGGTGTTTCCGATTGTAGGTGCTTTAAAGCAATCGAGACCGCAGATTCACCGGAAAACGGCAGTCTACCCGTTAAGATTTCAAACATGACGATACCGAGTGAGTATATATCTGATTTCTTATTGGCCATTCCACCTCTTGCCTGCTCCGGAGACAAGTAGTGAACAGTACCTAATACGGCATTCGTCTGGGTAATATTCGTTGCACTTAGAGCCAAGGCAATACCGAAATCGGTGATTTTGACGGTACCTTCATTATCTATCAAGATATTCTGTGGTTTGATGTCCCTGTGGATGATGCCATTATGATGGGCATGGGAAATGGCAGCCGTAATTTGTTTCATGATATCTAAAGCTTTTTCAACCGGAATGGGATAGTATTTTTGTATGTATTGCTTTAATGTAAACCCGTCCACATATTCCATGACGATATAGTAAATATCATTTTCTTCTCCGACATCATAAATACTGACAATATTCGGATGGGCGAGACTTGTTGCTGATTGTGCTTCCCGATTAAAACGTTTGATGAATTCATCGTCATTATTAAAATCCATCCGCAGGATCTTCAATGCAACATCACGGTCCAAAATCATATCTCTTGCAAGGTAAACATTAGCCATACCGCCGCCACCGACCATTTCGATCAGTTTATAACGGCCGTTGATTCTTCTACCAATCAACATTGAGTTCACCTGCTTTCGCTTTCATCGATAAATTGAACAAGCACTAGGGTGATATTATCTTCTCCACCATAATTATTGGCCATTTCTATTAACGATTGTGCCTTATCTTCAAGTGATTGTCCATTGTTAACCATATCTTCGAGTTCTGATTCACTTACTTTATTCGTCAATCCGTCCGAACAAAGCAATAGCATATCTTGCTCTTCGAAAATGATCGTCGTGATATCCATCTCCACTTGTAATTCGGTACCCAAAGCCCGCAATAAAACATTTTTTCGTGGATGATGCTCGGCATCTTCCTTTGTAATCTGACCTGATCGGACCAACTCATTAACAAGCGAGTGGTCTTCCGTGACCTGCTTGAATCCGCTTTCGTTACACAAATAACACCGGCTGTCCCCGATGTTAGCAATGGTAGAAAATTTATCTGTGCATATCGCCGCAACAATCGTTGTGCCCATGCCCTTGCATTCTATGTTCGCTTCGGCATGTTCAAAAAGCAATTGATTAACTATGAGGATATGCCTTCTCAACCACTCCTCGGCATCATTTGCCGTTTCGATACCGGTTGATTCTTCCCATCGTTTTTTCAAAAGGTCAATCGTCATCCCACTCGCTACATCCCCGGCACGGTGGCCGCCCATGCCATCTGCAACGATGGCAAGGCGAACGCCTTCCGGATTCATAAAAATTCCGCCATTATCTTCATTATGCTGACGGACTTTCCCACGGTCTGTTTTGAATATTGCCCTCATAGGGTCACCTCGTCTCTTCTTTGCGCTCCTTAGCCCGAAGTTGGCCACAGGCTGCGTCAATGTCACTGCCTTGTTCTCTTCGAATTGTTACATTAATGCCACGCTTTTTCAATGTTTTTTCAAATTCAAAGATCTTATCCCGAGGTGTACGTACATAGTTGCGCTCCGGTACATAGTTAACCGGAATTAAATTGACATGGCACTTGATGTCTTCAATTAAATCGGCCAATTCTTGAGCATGCTCTACTGAATCATTTTCGCCTCCAAATAGACCATATTCAAAGCTTACACGTCGGCCGGTTTTCTCCGTGTAATATTTAATGGCTTCAATCAAGTCAGGTAGCTTATAAGCCTTATTGATTGGCATTAATTTACTTCTTAACTCTGTGTTCGGTGCATGAAGTGATACAGCAAAATTGATTTGCATGCTTTCTTCCGCAAATTTATAAATCTTAGGAATGATCCCGCTAGTTGAAACGGTAATATGACGAGCCCCAATATTCAATCCTTTTTCATGATTGATATTCTTCAGGAAAGACATCATATTATCATAGTTATCGAAAGGTTCACCGATTCCCATGATTACGACAGAGCTGACACGTTCCTCCACTTCATCAAGTGCTTGTTGTACCTTGACGACCTGGGCAACAATCTCCCCTGATTCAAGATTACGTTTTAAACCACCAAGCGTAGAAGCACAGAATGTGCAACCAATCCTACAACCTACCTGCGTCGTAACACAAATGGAATTACCATATTCATGGCGCATCAATACAGTTTCAATTGAGTAACCATCTTGCAATTCAAATAAGAACTTCATCGTTCCATCATTAGAGGTTTGCTGGATCAATGTTTTTAATGTCGTGAAATTGAACTGATCTTCCAATTTGTCGCGCAATGTCTTAGATAGGTTAGACATACCTTCAAAACTTGAAACACGTTTTTTGTAAAGCCAATCATAAACTTGATCTGCACGGAAGGCCTTCTCACCGTTCTCGACCAGCCACTCTTTTATTTGGTGTAGCTCCAACGAATAAATCGATGGTTTTTCTGGTGTTGTGTCTTTTCTCACTCTTGATGATTTCGTAATCTCTGCCATTACAGCACCTTCTTTCTAAAACTCGCAATAAAGAAACCGTCACTGCTAAAATATTGCGGGAACACTTGCAAAGTATGACCTTCGACAAATGCTTGAACGCTCTCGGGCATTCTGTCAGACAAGGTTGCATCCATTTCGAATTCAGGATGCTTTTCCAAAAATGCCGCTGCTACGTTGTCATTTTCTTCTTTATCCACCGTGCATGTACTATATACTAACTGCCCGCCTTGTTTTAAGAGCGGAGCGGCTGCTTCCAATAATTGTTTCTGTATGTTTGAAAGTTTCATTATATCATTATTTGTTTTAGTATACTTCACATCAGGCTTCCGGCGCATAACACCTAACCCAGAACAAGGGGCATCAATTAGAATTCGATCGAACCCTTCTTTATTGAAGTGCTCCTGTACATTCCTACTATCAAGGACCAGCGTTTTAATATTGTTCCTTAATTTTAGTCGCTCAGCCTGTTCTCTTATAAGCTTGACCTTATGTTCATGAAGATCCAGTGCATAAACTTGGCCAGTCGTTAACCCTTCAGCGATATGCATCGATTTGCCTCCTGGAGCTGCACAACAATCAAGGACCGAATCATTGTCATGTGCACCCAACGCATGGGCGACTAGCATCGAGCTTTCGTCCTGAATCGATAGATACCCTAATTTATAACTTTCTGAATGAGCAAGGTTTCCCCTATAGCTGATAATGGATTCCGGGATAAATTCACTTGCTTCCACATCGTAGCCTTCTTCAGTCAAAATGCTGATTAATTCATTACGGGTAATCTGTTTAAGGTTGACCCTTCCCGTCTGCAAAGGAGCCGTTAAGTTAATTTCACACATTTCTTTTGTTTTCTCGAAACCATATTGTTCTACCCATCGGTTAATCAGCCATGATGGGTGACTTACTTCGATTGAAAGGCGCTCACGTTCATCCTTGATACCATCAAAAGATGCGACACCATTTCTTTGAATGTTTCTAAGTACGCCATTGACCATCGACTGCGTACCTTTATGGCCTCGTTTTTTCGAAATCTCGACGGCTTCAAAAATAATCGCATGATCTGGGACTTTATCTAAATAAACCATTTGGTAAACGGAAAGCCTAAGAAGGTTTATGACCCAGCTTTGCGTTTTTTTAGGATTTTTTATATAAGGCTGCAGATAGTAATCCAGTGTCATCTTCCGCTGGATCGTACCGTAGCTGATTTCCGTCAGTAATCCACTGTCCACTGCTGATAATTGGTGCTTTTTAATCAAATTGTTAAGTAACAGGTTACTATAGGATTGATTTTTCTCTACAGATTCCAAGATGTCGAGAGCAATATCACGTACTCCCTTTTTAGTTTGTGTCATTAGTTTCTCCTAACTTCATTCCTGCTTTAATGAAAGATCCCGCACCAAGCAAATAATCTTTGGCAGGCATTTTTTTCTTCCCTGAAGGCTGTAGCTCAGTGATAAGGACCGCTGTTTCATTACCAGTCGCCACAACCATACCTTCATCAAGCACTTCAATTATCGTTCCTGGATCTGCTTGAACGTTACCTTTGGTTTTCTTTGTCTGCCAGATTTTCAGGACAGACCCGTTTAAGAGTGTATAGGCAACAGGCCATGGATTCAAGCCGCGCACATGATTATAGATGGCTTCTCCCGTTTTTGACCAGTCGATTTTTTCCTCTGACCGCTTAATGTTGGGGGCAAAAGAAGCTTTTTCTTCGTCTTGTTTAATTGCGGTCAGCTCACCATTTAAAAGCTTCGGCAATGTTTCAGCTAATAAATCCGCACCTACCTTGCTTAATTTATCATGAAGCGTACCAACATTATCCTCTTCTTCAATGATTAATTCTGCCTGCGTTAAAATATCCCCGGCATCCAATTTTTCAGCCATATACATGATGGTAATTCCAGTCTTTTCTTTTCCTTGTAAGATCGAGTAATGAATTGGCGCTCCACCACGTAGCTCAGGAAGCAAAGAGGCATGTACATTAATACAACCGAATTTAGGGGCTTCCAATAATTCATTAGGCAGAATCTGTCCGAAAGCCGCCGTCACCACTAAGTCAGGATTTAAACGGATGATTTTTTCCAGTTCTTCCTTTTCGCGAATCTTTTCAGGTTGATACACGGGAATTCCCTGTCTAATCGCTTCGACTTTAACAGGCGGGGGCGTCAATACTCTTTTTCTGCCAACCGGACGATCTGGCTGAGTGACGACCGCCATTACTTCATACCCCTCGTCAATGATCCGTTTAAGCACCGGTACTGAAAAGTCCGGTGTCCCCATAAAAATTATTTTTGTCATTTTTCTTCAAACCTTTCTAACTCTTCCTCCGTTATATAGCGGGAAACCTTACTTGTAAATAACACACCTTGCAAATGATCCATTTCGTGCTGAATGGCCCTCGCCAGGAAATCTTCCGCTTCTATTTCGAAGAAGTTCCCTTTTCTGTCCTGTGCACGTACTTTGACACGGTATGGACGTGAGACTTCTCCATAAATGTCCGGAAAACTCAAGCAACCCTCAACGCCTGTCTGTTCGCCTTCCGCTTCCAGCACTTCCGGATTGATCAATTCAATAGCACCTGATCCTTCCTCTATTTCAACGACGGCGACTTGCTTTTTCACACCGACTTGAGGGGCAGCAAGACCAACACCATCTGCTTCAACCATCGTTTCATACATGTTATTCAACAGCTTTGCCAATTTTTTATCAAAACTTGTTATTTTATCGCATTTTTGTTTTAAAATTTTTTCTGGAAACATGACAATCGGTAAAATAGCCAAAGTGAAAATTACCCTCCTAATATGGAAAACGAAACTTACTATATAAAAACGCAAGCTTGAACAGCTCGCGGTATCATAAAATCTACATCATAATCTGCGGATTTAGATCAATTGAAATCTGCAGGTGATTTTGGGCCGTTTCCTTTTGATAATGCTCCAAAAGGGTACGCAAATGATGATAAAGCTCCGGCTCTCGTTTGTATTTTATCAGACATTGATAGCGATATCTATTGTTGATTCGACTTATTGGAGAAGCCACCGGGCCAAGTACGATAGAATCCTTGTGCAAGCGGGAACTCAGATAATTCGTAATCTTATCTGTCACACTCACCGTTTTCATCAGATCCTCATGTGAAACCGTAACGAGGACTACATAAAAATAAGGAGGGTAATGGGCTTGCCTCCGGATATACATCTCCCTCTCGAAAAAAGCATCGTAATCCTGCAAAGCGGAAAGCTCAATGCTGTAATGCTCAGGTGTATAGGTCTGAATCACCACTTCGCCAGGAAGTTTGTGACGCCCAGCCCTTCCACTAACTTGGGTCAATAATTGGAATGTCTTTTCCGAAGAACGGAAATCAGGCAGATGCAACATCGTATCGGCTGAAAGCACGCCAACCAACGTAATATTGGGGAAATCAAGCCCTTTGGCAATCATTTGGGTGCCAAGCAATATGTCTGCCTTTCCTTCCCCGAATGCATTAAGCAACCGCTCATGCGACCCTTTTCTGCTCGTCGTATCGACATCCATCCGGATTACTTTGGCATCAGGGAGAATTTTTGCAAGCTCTTCTTCCACCTTCTGCGTTCCTGTTCCGAAGAATCGGATATGGTCGCTCTCGCACTCCGGACAAACGGAAGGCATTCCTTCCTCAAATCCGCAATAATGGCATTTCATTATATCATTAAAGCGATGGTAGGTGAGGGAAATGTCACAATTCGGACAGTTGATGACCAATCCACAGCTACGGCACATGACGAATGAGGAATGACCACGTTTATTTAGCATTAAGACTGTCTGCTGTCCCTTTTCAAGCCGATCTTGCAGCTTCGTAAATAGAAGTTCGGAAAACATCGAACGGTTTCCAGACCTTAGTTCTTCCCTCATATCCACGATATCGACTGCAGGCATGGCATGTTTATTCATCCGCTGACTGAGAGTCAATAACTGATAGACGTTTTTCTTGGCACGGGCAAAAGATTCCAGAGTAGGGGTGGCGCTTCCGAGGATGACCGGACAATGATAGGATTTAGCCCGTTCGATTGCAACATCTCTTGCATGATAGCGTGGATTTTCTTCTTGTTTATAACTCGCCTCATGCTCCTCGTCAATAATGACGATTCCCAAGTTTTCAAAAGGAGCAAACACGGCAGACCGTGCCCCTACCACTACTTTAACTTCTTTACGGTGAATTTTCCGCCATTCATCATATTTTTCTCCGACGGACAAGCCACTATGCATGACCGCAACCTGCTCGCCAAACCGTTCCTTAAACCTCTTCACCGTTTGAGGCGTCAGGGAAATTTCAGGAACCAGCATGATGGCTTCCTTTCCTTTTTCCATAACCGAAGCGATGGCCTGTAAATAAACTTCTGTCTTTCCACTTCCGGTCACACCATATAAAAGGAAAACGTCATGTTCATCATGTTTAATTTTCTCCTGAATGGGTTTTAACGCTACTGCCTGTTCATGAGATAACGTAAAGGGATTGGATTTTTCAAAAATACGGTTTTCATATGGATCTCGATACACTTCCTGATCAAGCTCCATTAACGCTCCCTTTGAAACAAGGGACTTAACTGTTCCGCTTGAAGTGTTAACCAATTCCAAGAGCTCCTTCAGCGGAACTGGATCTGGATGTTCAATGAAATATTGAATCAGTTCCTGCTGTTTTCTTGCATTCCCAGACAGATTTGAAGCCATTTCTGTCAATTCCATTGAAGAAAGCAGCGGTTTTATGACCCGCACGGTCTTTTTATTGAGGCGGTTTTTCACAAAATATACTAACTCCAAATTTCCTTTTTGCAACTCTTTTTGAAATAGGGAAGCATGCTCCCCTTCTATCACATCTTTCCATGATAGCGAGTCATCCTTACCGAAAAGGGCTTGTACCAATGTAGCGAGCTGGGCCTTTTTCCCGTCTACGATATTGATGACTTTTTCATATTTCGCTTTCATTGCTGCCGGAAGCATCGCTTGCAACGCTGAAATTTTGAAACACATGGCCTCTTTCGTCAACCAGTCACCAAGCTTGAGTAATTCATCATTCAAAACTGGCTCTAAATCCATCGGTTCCTTAATATGGCGGAGTTTGGCAAACTCACTTTTATCTTTCAAACCCGTTACGAATCCCTGCACCATCCTGGGACCAAATGGAACGATGACGCGCATGCCAGGTTTAATTACCTCAATCCATTTCTTTGGAATGCGATAGTCAAACTCCCGATCCGTTTGTTTGGCAGGTACATCCACTATGACGGATGCAATATCCATAATACATCAATCCTTTTGCATGCAAGATACTTCTGCCAAAATGCTTTTGGCAATATCCGCTTTACTCATTTTTGGAAGTTCGATAGTACGTCCATCCTTATTAAAAATCGTGACGATATTTGTATCCGTCCCAAAGCCGGCACCTGAAACCGTAACATTGTTGGCCACGATCATATCCGCATTCTTCTTCACCAATTTCCCTTTTGCGTACTCTTCGACATTATTCGTTTCCGCGGCAAACCCAACCAAAAGCTGATGTGTCTTATTCTTACCCAAATCCATAAGTATGTCCCTAGTCCGTTCAAATTCAATCACATTTTCTCCAGGTTGCTTTTTCATTTTTTGTTCATGATAAATTTTAGGTTTATAGTCCGCTACCGCAGCAGTCATGATCACAACATCACTGGATTCAAATTGCTCAAAAACCGCTTCATACATATCTGCTGCTGACTCCACTGGAATGACCTTCGCCTTTGAAGGGGGCGTAAGGTTCACAGGTCCTGTAACCAACGTCACCTCGGCCCCTTGCTCAACTGCCTGCTCAGCAATGGCATATCCCATCTTCCCACTGGAATGGTTCGTCACAAAACGGACCGGATCGATTGCTTCTCGAGTAGGCCCTGCCGTAATCAAAAATTTCTTTCCCTTAAGTGGCTTCAGGCCAAATTCACCAAAATAATCTTGAAGATGTTCAACTATCGTTTCCGGTTCCTCCAGTCGTCCCTTCCCTACATAGCCGCAAGCCAAATATCCTTCTCCTGGCTCGATGAATTGATAGCCAAACGTACGTAGCGTTTCCATATTCCTTTGCACAGCTGGATGAGCATACATATGGACATTCATGGCCGGGGCAACCCATACAGGCGCTTCTGTAGCAAGTAGTGTGGTCGTAATCATATCATCAGCGATTCCATTAGCGACCTTCCCAATGACATTGGCTGTAGCAGGAGCAACCAAGACGATATCCGCCCAATCCGCAAGGTCAATGTGAGCAATCACCGAGGAATCTTTTTCATCAAATGTATCGGTATATACATCATGTCTAGAAAGTGCCTGAAAGGTAAGTGGCGTCACGAATTGACGAGCCGAGGCGCTCATGATCACCTTAACGTGAGCACCTGCCTGTGTCAGTTTACTGGTCAGGGCTGCAGCCTTATATACAGCTATTCCGCCAGTGACACAAAGTAGAACCTTTTTATCAATAAGCATGCGAATCTCCCCTAACTATACAATCTATTTTTAACTAATTATGAAGGTTCACAGTTGGAATTTCATTCTATATGCGCAAGAACTAGAAAAAGTCTGTCATATCAACTGATAAAATAATCGTTTGATTTTATGCACCAATGATTTAAAAATCAAAACAAACAGGCCTGACACCTTGGCCGCAGGAAGGAAGCAAATTCCAAAAGTAACGCATCCTGTTTGCTGTTAGGGTGTCAGGCCCGATAGGTCAAGCATATGTGTTCAATTATTTTACTTCAGAAGAAAGATCATATGATAATTTACCAGAATAGATTTCTTCTAGGGCACGGCCGACTGATTTGTGAGAAACCGGTTTAGCGATCATGCAGTTATCTTTAATTTGCATTTCTCTGGCACGCTTAGCAGCCACTGATACAAGTGAGTATTTTGAATCGATTTTAAGTAATAGGGAATCAATAGATGGATATAACATAGTTTATTCCGCCTCCAACATTTTTTTATAAAGAACAGCAACTCTTTCCCGACGACAATGTTCGGCAATCACAATGGCATTAATTCTAGCACAAGCAGCATCCACATGGTCATTTTCAACGACATAATCATATAGATCCATAAGTTCTATTTCCTCTTTAGCCACTTTCATTCGTCCTTTGATGGCTTCCTCCGTCTCGGTACCACGGGTTACAATCCGGCTTTCAAGTTCAGACAAACTTGGTGGTGCAAGGAAAATGAATAATCCTTCAGGAAACTTCTCTCGAACCTGCTTAGCTCCTTGTACTTCAATTTCAAGAAAAACATCTTTTCCGGAATCAATCGTTTCCCGGACATAATCTACAGGCGTTCCATAATAATTACCGACGAACTCCGCATATTCAAGGAGCTTTCCTTCTTCAATCAACGCTTCGAAATCCTCACGTTTTTTAAAGAAATAGTCTACACCATCCACTTCGCCTTGACGTGGAAGTCGCGTCGTCATCGAAATGGAATATTCAAATGACGTACCCGGTTGTGAAAAGATCGCCTTTCTTACGGTACCCTTACCAACACCTGATGGGCCGGACAAAACAATTAATAAACCTTTTTCTCTCATAATCTTTCAGTTACCCCTCTTCTACGCTGTCATCTCGATCTTGAAGCCTTGCTGCAACCGTTTCCGGTTGAACGGCTGATAAGATGACATGATCGCTGTCTGTTATAATAACGGCCCTTGTTCTTCTGCCGTAAGTAGCATCTATTAACGATCCGCGATCACGGGCATCCTGGATAATCCTTTTTATTGGAGCAGATTCAGGACTTACAATGGATACGATCCGGTTTGCGGAAACGATATTACCAAAACCAATATTAATGAGCTTAATTGACATTTTTGTCCCCCATTCATATTCTATTGTCACCTTGACAGGGTAATCATAAACCGACTATTCGATATTTTGAACCTGTTCCTTTAATTTTTCAAGTAGGCTTTTCATTTCAACCACTTCTTTCGTAATGGTAGAATCATTCGCTTTTGAACCAATCGTATTAACTTCTCTGTTCATCTCTTGAACGAGGAAGTCTAATTTCCTTCCAATCGGTTCGCCATTTGAAAGTGTACCTGAAAATTGTTGCACATGGCTCTCGAGTCTAGTCAACTCTTCATTTATATCACATTTATCAGCAAATATGGCCGCTTCCGTTACAATACGGCTATCCTCAATCATTCCATCAGTCAACTCGGAAAGCTTTGCGACCAAACGGGACTTGTATTGTTCCACTACAGAAGGTGCATATTTCTTAACTTCTAATGTGATTGCTGCAAGCTTATTTAGCTGATTTTGCAGATCATGGGCAAGTTCCTGACCTTCCTGGACACGCATATCCTTTAAGTTTTCCAGGGCACCCTTTATGGACTCCATCAGCAAACTTTCCAAATCGATAGGTACAGTCGGTACTTCTTCCGTCAAGAAAATTGATTCAAGCTGGATCACGTCTTGCAACGTAATGGAACTTTCCAGGTTATATTTTCCCTTCACGTCATCCATCAACCTTACATATTGGTCAGCAAGATTCCAATCAATTTTGACATTCTTGGAGACTAAGCTTTCCCCTTCAACCGTTATGAAGATTTCCACTCGTCCTCGTCTTATGTATTCGTTCGCTATTTTCTTCACTTTTTCTTCCAGAACCAACAGTTGGCGCGGCATACGAATCGTATATTCGCAGAAACGATGGTTCACCGTCTTGATTTCGGCAAAGACCTTGACCTTTTCGTTTTGTGCTTCTCCTCTTCCATAGCCCGTCATACTGGTAACCATGTCTCCACTTCCATTCAAAACATAATGTGTAACTTGGCATGTTCATTCAATCTATATCAGCACTTGCACGGTATGCATCTGTTTATAAATAAAAGGTTCTAAAAATAAAAAGGTAATAGAGAAAGACTCTATCACCTAAAAGATTATATCATATTTCATTTTGCTTTTCTTGCTAAAAAGGTTCCCGCTAGTAAAAAAGTTGGGATGGAAGCCATTCCTACCACTAATAACCAATCCCTGCCTGATATCGGGACGGTGTGAAAGATTTCCTGCAACGGCTGAACATACATCACAGCAAGCATCAACAGCAATGATGACAACACAGCCCCCACTAAATATAAATTACCGAACGGATTTCTCGAAAAGATAGATTTTTCACTTCTACAGTCGAAAACATGGATTAACTGAGCAAGAACGAGTGTCGCAAATGCGATAGTCTGTGCATAAGGAAGATTATCCGGATTCGCTCGGTATACCACGTAAAAGGCAATCAGGGTCGATATCCCGATTAAAAATCCACGCGAAATGATCTTCCAACCAAGACCTCTTCCAAAAACACCTTCGTTCGCACTTCTAGGATTCCTCTTCATCACATCTTCTTCAGGAGCATCAAGCCCCAAGGCCATCGCGGGGAGTCCATCCGTAACCAAGTTGACAAAAAGGATTTGTATGGGAATCAACGGTAAAGGCAGGGCACACAGCATCGCAAAAAACATGACTAAAATTTCCCCAACATTGGATGCCAACAAATACCGTATAAACTTTCTGATGTTCTCATAGATGTTCCGTCCTTCTTTAATTGCCGATTTGATCGTGGCAAAATTGTCATCAACCAAAATTAATGATGAAGCTTCCTTAGCAACGTCCGTACCCGTGATTCCCATCGATATACCGATGTCGGCTGATTTGATTGCTGGAGCGTCATTAACACCATCACCTGTCATCGCAACGACATGTCCTTTGTTTTGTAATGCCTTTACAATTTTTAACTTATGTTCCGGCGAAACACGGGCGAATACTGACACCCCTTCGACAATTCCTTCCAGTTCATCAACTTCCATCGTCGATAATTGACGACCTTCGAGCACAAGATCTTTCCCTCTTAATATACCCAAATCTTTTGCGATTGCCTTGGCTGTTGTAACATGATCACCCGTAATCATGACCGTTTTAATACCTGCATCTCGGCATTCCTTGACTGCTTGTTTCACTTCAGGACGCGGAGGATCAATCATGCCCTGAAGACCCATGAAGGTCAAATTCCGTTCCGCCTCTGTTTCATGAAACAAAATCGTTCCCTTTGAAAGTGGTTTGTATCCCACGGCAATCATTCGGAGCGCGCTTGATGCAAGTTCATTCATTTCCTGTTGCACCCGTTCGTTATGTTCCCGATTCAGCTGATCCGTTCTACCATCCACTAAAATCGTATCACACTGGGCAATCAATACATCCGGTGCTCCTTTTACTACGACAAAATGGTTTTCTTTATCATCCTTGACTACAACACTCATCATTTTCCTTTCAGAGTCAAATGGAAATTCCTTCACAATCGTGAACTGGTTTGACAAATGCTCTCTAGTCAATCCTGCCTTCATCGCAGCAATTACCATCGCTCCTTCAGTCGGATCTCCGTCAAGGACATATTCATTTCCTCTTTCGTTTACTTCAGCTTTGTTGCAAAGAAGCCCAAATGTCATCATTTGGAGTAGAGCCTTCTCATTTTTCGGGGCAACCGTAACTCCTCCTGAAGAAAACTCCCCAATAGGGTGATAACCTGTTCCGCTCACATCCCAGGTTCTTCCACCACTCCAAATTTTCGTCACTGTCATTTTATTTTGGGTTAATGTCCCCGTTTTATCGGAACAGATCACAGTGGCGCAACCAAGCGTTTCAACTGCAGGTAGCTTCCTTACAATCGCTTTCTGTTTGATCATCCGTTGAACGCCCAATGACAGGGCTACAGTCACAATGGCCGGAAGGCCCTCCGGAATCGCCGCAACTGCCAAGGAAACACCCGCTAAAAACATGGTATAAAGATCATGACCTTGCAGGACTCCCGTCAATACGACAACGCCTGTTAAGATCAACGCTGTAATAATCAGGATTTTACCCAATTGTTCCAATCTTCGTTGCAGTGGCGTTTCTTTGGTTTCCGCTGTCTGAAGAAGGTCGGCTATCTTCCCCATTGCCGTGTTCATGCCAGTAGCCACAACAATTCCTATGCCATTCCCCCTTGTGACCATCGTTCCCATGAATGCCATATTTTCCTGATCTCCGATTCCCTCTGCCTCTCCCATCAATGGATCAGAGCATTTAACAGCAGGAATGGACTCACCAGTTAGGGCAGATTCTTCAATTTCAAGACTCGAATGGTCGACAATTCGTAAATCTGCTCCTATTCGATCTCCGCTTGCAAATTTCAAAATATCTCCAACTACCACTTCCCTTGAAGGGATCTTAAGCCATTGCCCGCTCCTTAACACCTGGACCTGTGGAGCTGTCATTTCCTTTAAAGCATCCAGAGATTTTTCAGCTTTCCGTTCTTGAAAGAAACCAAGTACTCCATTTAAAAAAACAATGGCAATAATGGCAATCGCATCGATATATTCCCCCAAGATACCCGAGATTAAGGTTGCTGCAAGCAAGACAATGACCATGAAATCTTTAAACTGTGCGAAAAACAAAAGGATGGCAGATTGCTTTTCCGCCGCTTTCAGTTCATTGAATCCTTGTTTGTTCAGCCTGTCCTGTACTACCTTTTCCTTCAAGCCTTCATTGACATTCGTTTGAAGCGCCTTCTCCATTTCTTGCTTATTCATTTCCTTGAATTCCATCGAGTATCACACATCCCTTTGAATAGAATGAAATAGGCCCCTGTATACATGTTCAAAACAGGCGCTTAGCTCTGCTCAACCACTTCCGCCTGCATACTAAACTACATAAAACAACCTGCTCTTCTTCCATGATTATTCAGACTCGTCCAAAAAAATGCTATAATTAATGTGAAATCGCACAAACAGATTATCCGTCCTGCTGATGGATGTAAGAGATGTCCAGAGTAGGTTCATTCAATTGTTTTTTCTAGTCTTTGAGGGCACCATCTTTCAACGACTCTTTAAATGGAAAAAGCACTATAGAAAATCTTATGTAAAGGAAGTAAAATGAATGTCATTCGATGGATTATTCACGAAAGCGATAACGGAAGAAATCGCTTCTTTATTAAAAGGCGGACGCATCAATAAAGTGCATCAGCCCTATAAAAACGAAATCATACTGGTGGTTCGCGCCGGAGGTAAAAATCAGAAACTACTTCTTTCCGCACACCCAAGCTATTCTAGGGTACAGCTGTCAGAGGAAAGCTATGAAAATCCGAAAGAGGCACCGATGTTCTGCATGTTGCTCAGGAAACACCTGGAAGGATATACAATCGAGGACATCTATCAACATGAGCTAGATCGGATGATCATCCTCGAAGTGAAAGGCAGAAATGAACTGGGCGATATCTCCCAGAAACAGCTGATCATCGAAATCATGGGTCGCCATAGCAATATCATCTTGGTTGATAAAGAGCGGAATATGATTTTAGACAGCATCAAACATGTTTCACACGCAGTGAACAGCCACCGGGCAATTTTACCCGGCCAGGAATACATTCTGCCACCTGAACAAGAAAAACAAAATCCTTTTGACGCCACTGAAAATGATATAAGGAAATCGCTGGACTTTAACGCTGGTAAGCTTGACCGTCAGCTAGTAGCCCATTTCTCAGGGGTTTCGCCTTTAGCAGCTAAAGAGGCTGTTTACCGTGCTGGTTTGGCCAACAGTTCGACCCTCCCACCTGCTTTTTCGAGCCTCATAAAAGAGATTGCAAATCGTGAGTATGTCCCGACCATTAAACAAGATGGCAGTAAAGAAGTTTTTTATATGCTTTCCCTGAAGCATTTGACGGGTAAAGAAAGGTCATTCCCATCCTTGAGCGAGATGCTTGACCGATTTTACTTCGGGAAAGCCGAGCGAGACCGCGTCAAGCAAAAGGGCCAAGATATAGAACGCTTCATTACGAATGAAATAGAAAAAAACGCCAAAAAAATCGGCAAATTGGAACGTACGCTAAAGGAAACGGAACGTGGGGAACAATACCAACTGTTCGGTGAATTGCTAACAGCCAACTTATATCAAATGAAAAAAGGCATGAAGGAAATCGAGGTCATCAATTATTACAATGAAGATCAAGAGACTGTCGTTATCCCGCTTAATCCATTAAAAAACCCGTCTGATAATGCACAGAAGTACTTTTCAAAGTATCAAAAGTCCAAAAATGCAGTGGTGGTCGTCCAAGAGCAAATCGAAAAAGCCCAACTGGAATTGGCTTACTTTGAAGCCTTGCATCAGCAACTCCAGTCTGCCTCACCGAAAGATATCGAGGAAATACGCGAAGAACTTCAAGAAGAAGGGTACATCCGTCAGAAAAAGAAAAAGGGCATGAAAAAACCTGCCAATGCCAAACCGCAGCTTGAGACTTATTACAGTAGTGATGGAGATCTCATATTTGTCGGGAAAAATAATAAGCAAAATGACTACCTTACGAATAAATTTGCCCGTCGCGATGAAATTTGGCTTCATACGAAGGATATTCCTGGCTCACATGTCGTGATCCGGAATGAATCTCCAAGTGAAAAAACAATAAAAGAAGCGGCCGTTTTAGCTGCATTTTTCAGTAAAGCCAAGCAATCAAGTTCGGTGCCTGTCGATTTCACCCAAGTTCGTCACGTGAAGAAGCCGAATGGCTCGAAACCAGGTTTTGTCATCTATGAACAGCAACAAACCGTTTATATCACTCCGGACGCCGATACGGTCATTTCTTTAAAGGAAGAAACCGTAAAGCGTTAAGGATTAATAAAACAGCACCCTGTGAACTGCAGCCAAATGTTAGACACATGATCTAACAATTGGCATGCAGTTTTTATTTTGATGAAGTATTGTCTATTGATAGCGGAAAAGTGAAGGATATGCTGATAGTAATTGTATAGAGAAGAAACCCATTTGTTCTCATAAAAATGCCTTGGATGCCACCAGGTCGAAAGTATTGTTGAATAGTAAAGTGAGAAAGTAAATACATATTTCGGGAATAAACACGCAAGAAATACCTATTCAAAGATCTACCATTCTAGAACCAATCATTTGTAAAGCACTGAAGGTTTGATATTTTCAACTAAATCCATAAAAACTATGGTAATATAGTTTCTGTCGTAAAAGGGAGGAATTATTTTAATGAAAAAAATATGGAGTATGAGTATTTTGATGGTGGTTTTACTTTTGACCGCATGTTCAGGTGAGGAACAAACTGTTTCAACAGAAAACGGTTCTGCTACCAACACAAAAGCTGAGCAAAAAGATAAAAAGGAAGCTAAAGTAGAAATAATACAAGAAACATTTGGTGCTTGGAAAGATTCTATAGATTCTGTATGGGTGAACTATTCTGCTGAAGTGAAAAATACCGGGAATGCCCCTGCTTCGTTGAGGGATATCCAAATTAATTTTGAAGGGGAAGACGGAAGTGTCCTTGGTACAGCTAGTATGATAACGGCTACACCTGAGGTAATTATGCCAGGTGAAACGGCGTATATTGGTGAATCCACTATTTTAGAATCTGTGAAAGACCCTAAATTGCTCAATAAAGCCTATTCTAATATAGATTTCGATACAACAGATGAGGAACCAGTCTATTTAAAAACGGAAAATGTTAAGGTGAACGCTTTGAGAGGTGATTTTTCAGATAACCCTTATTCTGTCACAGGGAATGCTATAAATGATGGAGATGAAAAAGCGGATGACATTCGTTTGGCATCTGGTTTATATGACGAAGAGGGGAATTTGTTAGGCGTATTAAATGGTTCATTGGATATTGGGTTGAATGCCGGTGGAAAAACTGGATTTGAACTGAACTATCCAGAACTTCCAGCTACCGTCAAAGGAAAAGCGAAAGAAGTAAAAACTATTGCTTATAGTTGGAAATGGTAATTTAATAGTATATTAAAAGACTTCCTTAAAAAAGTGAAAAATAGAATGTTTCCACATGAAATAACCTTTGGGACACCGCTAGTATTAGTGGTGTGCTTTTTAAAATTAATACGACACCTGATCACCCTCCTTTTACTTCCACCATAGCCAAAGCTTAAAGGATAAAGTTAATGTGTCATGCTGGTACGGCACAAAAAAAGTTAAAACAACACCCCGAACTCTTTAGGGAATACGAAGTGCTGTAAGCATACCTATTTTACATCTACCCGTTAGCTCGATTCATGCCGAAATCCATGCGGAATTTTCTGGATTTTCACGCCACTTTTTTAACTTTTCCAGTTCTGCCACAGTAATGTAGCCTTTTTCGTTAGCCACTTTTATCAATGTTGAATAATCACTTAAGGAAAAGTTCGTGATTCCTTTTTCAGCAAACTTTGCTTTACCCTTTTCTAATTCGTAGGTAAAGATCGAAACCACCCCAAGGACATCACATCCTGCTTTTCTAAGAGCGTCGACTGCCGTTATGACGCTACCGCCTGTTGATATCAAATCCTCAACGACTACCACTTTTTGACCTGGCAAAGCACGACCCTCAATTTGATTGCCCTTACCATGTTCCTTCGCTTTCGAACGGACATAACACATCGGTGTCTCCAATTTATCACTCACCCAGGCTGCATGCGGTATTCCAGCTGTTGCAGTTCCAGCGATCAGCTCGGCATCCGGGAAATTCTGTTGGATCAATTCTTTCAATCCTTCTGCGATTTCGTTACGAACTACTGGATAGGAAAGGGTCAAACGATTATCGCAATAAATGGGTGACTTAATTCCAGAGGCCCACGTGAATGGATCATTAGGCTGTAGGAACACCGCTTTTATTTCTAAAAGATGTTCTGCAATTAATTGGTTTAACATCGTATTCCCTCCCAGGCTGCTTTCACGTCTATATACGCTTGTAATGGATCTTTTGCTGATGTGATTGATCTTCCTACCACGATTGCATCTGACCCTATGATCCTTGCCTGTTCAGGCGTGGCTATTCTATGTTGATCATGCATTTGTCCACCTGCATTACGAATGCCGGGTGTGACCGTCATAAATTGGTCGCTAATGCGTCCATGGATGCTCATCACTTCATGGGTAGAGCAGACAACTCCGTCAAGACCGGCATCGTGGGTAAGCTTTGCGTAGTGTAGCACTGAATCCTCAAGCGTTCCGGGAATGTTTTGTTCCAGGTTCATCTGTTTCTGCGAGGTACTTGTCAGTTGTGTCACCCCGATGCATAACGGACGCTTTTTTCCGGAAGCCGTTCCACTATCCAGCCCTTCAAGCGCCGCTTCCATCATTCTGCTTCCGCCGGCCGCATGGACATTCACCATCTCCACATTCAATGTAGCAAGCCCCCTCATTGCCATTTTGACCGTATTAGGGATATCATGAAGCTTCAAGTCTAGAAAAATATCATGCCCATGTTCTTTTACATATGAAATGATGGTTGGCCCATTCTGATAAAACAGCTCCATTCCGACTTTAACTGCTAGTTTCTCAGATTGAAAATGTTTTAAAAACCGCTTCGTTTCATCCAGGTCAGGAAAATCAAGCGCGATGATTAACGATTTCTTCACTTTTCTTCCAGCTCCTTCCGGTACATTGAGTTATATGTTCAAATCCCAACTCATCCAACAATCTTGGCAAATCTTCAATAATCGTCGGGCAAATAAACGGATCAACGAAGTTTGCTGTTCCCACCGCAACTGCGCTCGCACCCGCGTGGAAAAATTCAATGACATCCTCCGCACAATTGATTCCGCCCATACCAATGATTGGAATCGAAACTTGTTGGCTCACTTCATAAATCATCCTAAGTGCTACCGGTTTAATGGCAGGGCCAGACAGCCCACCAGTCTTGTTTGAAAGGATTGGCTGACCCGTTTTTAAATCCAAGCGCATGCCAACTAACGTATTGATCATTGTCAGTCCATCGGCTCCGCCTTCTTCAACCGCTTTGGCCATGGCCACAATATCGCTGACATTGGGAGAAAGCTTCACATAAACCGGGACCGAGGAAACCTCCTTGACTGCCTTGGTTACTTCCTTTGCAACTTCGGGAACCGTACCAAAAGCGATGCCACCTTCTTTTACATTCGGACAGGAGATATTCAATTCGAGTGCCGCTACATTCTCTGCCTTGCTGATGTCCCGGGCAACATCTACATAATCAGCTATATGGGATCCGGCAACGTTGGCGATGATTGGCACATCATATTTACTGAGCCACGCCAATTCATCATGAATGACTTTATCTAGACCCGGATTTTGCAATCCGATTGCATTCAACATGCCGGAAGAAGTTTCGGCGACACGCGGTGTCGGGTTGCCAAAACGAGGCTCGGGTGTTGTCGCTTTAATCATGATGGCTCCCAATATATCCAAATCAAAGAACTGGCTGTATTCACGCCCGAATCCAAAACAGCCTGAAGCTGGCATGACCGGATTTTTTAAGTGTAAACCGGGTAATTCCACCGATAATCTGCTCATAGTACCACCTCTCCTGCACGAAATACGGGTCCGTCACTGCATACCTTCTTATAACTAAAGCCTTCCGGATCGTCTGCAGTGTGACATACGCATGCAAAACAAGCACCGATGCCACAACCCATCCTTTCCTCTAGCGATAGATAAAGCTTCTTGTCGCCATACCCCGCTTCCAACGCCTTCAACATCGGTGTTGGCCCGCAGGAAAAGACCGTTTCAAATTTGGCACCCAGCTTCTCGATGACCGTCGTAACGAATCCTTTTGTCCCGTATGATCCATCCATCGTTGCAATATATGTATCTCCTAATCCCCTAAACTCTTCTTCGTAAAAAACGGCAGCCTTCGTTTGGAAACCAAGTACATGAATGACCCTGACTCCTCTCATACCCAGCATTTTCGAGAGTTGGAACAGGGGCGGGACACCTATTCCGCCACCGACCAGCAATGCGGTCTCTCCCGCTTTCGCTTCATGAACCGGAAAGCCATTACCAAGTGGACCGAGAATATCGACTCCTTCCGTCTCCTTACGCTGAGACAATAACATGGTTCCTTTCCCTTCAGCCCGATAAATCATCGTGAACTGATTTTCAGTATGGTTATAAGAAGAAATCGAAATCGGGCGTCTTAGCAACGGCTCGGTACCTTCCGTCGTTTTAATTTGGACAAATTGGCCCGGTTGCTTCATTTCAGAAACTAACTCACCTTGTAAGGTCAGCTCAAATATCAATGGAGCCAGTTCTTTATGTGCCAACACCTTCATTGTTTCCTTCTTGATCATGTATAGCTCACCTCACGACTTTTTTTCGCCTTTCCCATGGCTTCCGTTGAGAATGTCATGGATTCGATCACTCTTAAAATGGCTTCTGCTGTATCCAATGATGTCAAGCAGGTAACTCCATTTTCAACCGATTCACGTCGGATCCTGAACCCATCCCGTTCCGGCTGCTTTCCTTTCGTCAATGTGTTGATGACAAACTGAGCTTCCCCGTGACGGATGACATCCAAAAGGTTTCTGCCCTCTTCACCGATTTTTCCTACGACATCCGTTGGAATGCCGGAACCTCCTAGCATTGTTGCCGTTCCACTTGTGGCAATTAGCTTGAAGCCGATGTTATGAAAGCGTCTAGCCAACTGAAGTGCTTCCTGCTTATCTTTATCCGCTATCGTTAGCAAGACCGTTCCGTGACTTTGGATTGTGAAACCACAGGCAACAAGTCCCTTGTATAAGGCCTTTTCTAGCGTGCTGTCTTTCCCCATTACTTCACCCGTCGACTTCATCTCTGGCCCGAGTGAGATATCCACTCCTCTTAGTTTAGCAAATGAGAAGACAGGCACTTTTACATAAACCCCCCTTTTTTCGGGAACTATTCCAGGCTGGTATCCTTGAGTTTCAAGCGATTGCCCTAAGATCACCTTAGTGGCCAAATTCGCCATCGGCACATTCGTAATTTTGCTTAAGAATGGAACTGTACGGCTTGATCGTGGATTCACTTCAATGACATACACTTCGTCATTACTGATAACGTATTGGATATTTAGCAGACCGATGATATTCAAGCCTTTTGCCAATCTGGTCGTGTAATCTATGATCACTTGCTTTTGTTTTTCCGTTAGGCTTTGAGGCGGATAGACGGCAATCGAATCGCCCGAGTGAACGCCCGCCCGTTCGATGTGTTCCATGATTCCAGGTATGACCACGGTCTTGCCATCGGAAATTCCGTCGACCTCCACTTCTTTACCCGTTAGATACCGATCAATCAGTACCGGGTGTTCCGGATTGATTTTTACCGCATTTTTCATGTAATACAATAATTCTTCTTGTTTATAGACAATTTCCATCGCTCTTCCTCCGAGTACATAGGAAGGCCTTACTAAAACGGGATACCCGATATCCTCAGCTATAATAATCGCTTCTTCAACGGACGTGGCCGTTTTCCCTTTCGGCTGCGGAATGCCCATTTCTTGGAGGGCATATTCGAACTTATTTCGATTTTCCGCACGATCCAGGTCTTCTAGAGAAGTACCGAGGATTTTCACGCCTCGTTCAACCAGTCCTTTTGCAAGATTGATGGCGGTCTGGCCACCAAATTGGACGATGACCCCTTCAGGTTTCTCCAAATCAATGACATGCATCACATCTTCAAGCGTCAATGGCTCGAAGTAAAGTTTATCGGATATACTGAAATCCGTTGATACCGTTTCCGGATTATTATTGATGATGATTGCTTCATAGCCCGCTTCTTTGATGGCCCAGACGGAATGCACGGTCGCATAGTCGAATTCCACACCTTGACCAATACGGATCGGACCTGACCCAAGCACGATGACGCTCTTCTTAGCCGTAACCACCGACTCGTTTTCCTCTTCATATGTTCCGTAAAAATACGGTGTTTCCGATTCGAATTCTGCGGCACACGTATCCACCATTTTATAGACCGGTATGATTCCATTTTGTTTCCGGTATTCATAAACATTGATTTCAGAGACTTCCCAGATTTCCGCAATGGTTTTGTCGGAAAAGCCAAGCTCTTTAGCCCTTTGCAAAACTTCCGTGTCATAAATATGAGTACGTAACTCTTGTTCAAAGTCGATGATTTTCTTCAGTTTATGAAGGAAGAATAAATCGATTCGGCTCCATTCGTGAATGGTTTCAATCGTTTTTCCTCTTCTTAATGCCTCACCGATATAGAATAACCGTTCATCTCCCGCTTTCCGGATTCTTTTTTCAATTATTTCATCAGTGAAATTCTCACTCAACTCGAGGTGATATAGACCGGCTTCAAGGGAACGAACAGCTTTAAGTATCGATTCCTCGAATGTTCGGCCAATGGCCATGACTTCTCCGGTTGCCTTCATTTGCGTGCCGAGCCTGCGATTGGCACTTTCAAATTTATCGAATGGCCAGCGTGGGATTTTCGTGACCACATAATCTAGCGCCGGTTCGAAACTGGCATATGTTTTTCCTGTGACCGGGTTCATCATTTCGTCAAGTGTTAAACCTACCGCAATTTTAGCCGCAAGTTTGGCGATTGGGTAGCCTGTCGCTTTTGAAGCAAGTGCAGACGAACGGCTGACCCTTGGGTTTACTTCTATGACATAGTAACGGTAGCTATGCGGATCCAGAGCCAGCTGGACATTACACCCACCTTCAATTTTCAAGGCACGGATGATTTTCAACGAAGTATTCCTAAGCATTTGGTACTCTCGGTCACTTAGCGTTTGGCTTGGTGCCGCAACAATTGAATCACCTGTATGTACACCGACCGGATCAAAATTCTCCATATTACAAACGACAATTGCATTGTCATTGGAATCTCGCATTACTTCATATTCCACTTCCTTAAAACCGGCAATGCTCTTCTCAAGCAGGCACTGATGGACCGGGCTGCTTTTCAAGCCGCCTTCAACAATCTCGATCAACTGTTCCTCGTCCTCACAAATTCCGCCTCCTGTTCCACCTAGTGTGAAAGCGGGGCGCACGATGACTGGATAGCCCACTCGTTCCACGAATGCATAAGCCTCTTCCAAATTATGAATAATGTCGCTATCAGGAACCGGCTCATCAAGTTCATTCATTAATGTCCTGAACAACTCTCGGTCCTCCGCTTGTTGGATGGCTGAAAGTTTCGTACCCAGGATTTGGACGTCGCATTCATCCAAGACTCCGGAGTTAGCCAGTTCAACAGCCATATTCAATCCCGTTTGCCCCCCCAAAGTCGGAAGCAAGGCATCAGGACGCTCTTTACGGATGATTTTGCTGACAAATTCCAGCGTGATGGGTTCTATATAAACCGCATCCGCCATTTCACTGTCGGTCATGATTGTCGCAGGATTGGAGTTGATTAGAATTACTCGGTAGCCCTCTTCTTTTAATGCGATGCATGCTTGTGTCCCGGCATAATCAAATTCAGCGGCCTGACCGATGACGATTGGACCTGAACCAATAACTAGGATGCTTTTTATATCCCGGCGTTTAGGCATTTTTCTTCCCCCTTCGTAGTGGCAACTTCAATGTTCCGTAAAAATTCATCGAAAAGATAATTGGCGTCTTCCGGTCCTGGTGATGCCTCCGGATGGTACTGGACCGTAAAGGCCGGGTAATGTTTATGGCGTAAACCTTCGATGGTATCATCATTCAAGGCAGTATGTGTCACGGTAAGATCGGTATTTTCGATTGAATTCATTTCGACTGTGTAACCGTGATTTTGGGAAGTAATGGATACTTTTCCCGTACGAAGATCCTTTACTGGATGATTGGATCCGCGATGACCGAATTTTAGTTTGTCTGTATCTGCTCCGTTTGCAAGCGCGAATAGCTGATGTCCAAGGCATATACCGAATAGTGGGACTTCTTGTTGGATTATACGAATCATTTCTAACGTTTTCCGAACACTTTTGGGGTCTCCTGGTCCATTGGACAGCATCACCCCATCCGGATGATAGTGCATGACTTCCTCTGCCGTGACATTATAAGGAACGACCACGACATCACATCCACGATTCGTCAACTCTCGTAAAATACCATGCTTCATTCCGTAGTCGACTAGTACCACTCGTGGTCCCCTACCTGGACTTGAATAAGCCGTTTTAGTAGATACCTGTTTTACTTGATTGGTCGGGAGGACCGTTGCTTTAAGCTGGGTTACAACCTCGTCGACCCTTTTATTCAAATTGCAGAGTGCCCCTTTAAGAGCACCGGTTTTTCTGATGATCCTTGTCAGCTTTCTCGTATCGATTCCAGAAATTCCAGGTATATTCTTCATTTTCAAATAGTCATCAAGTGATAATCGATTGCGCCAGTTAGAAGGAAAGTCTGCAGTTTCCTTCACGACGAATCCGGCAATGGCTGGATTAATTGATTCAAAATCATCCCGGTTGATACCATAGTTCCCAATTAGTGGATAGGTCAAAGTTACAATTTGACCGCAGTAAGATGGATCGGATAAAATTTCTTGATAACCTGTCATCCCCGTGTTAAAAACGACTTCCCCGATTTTCTCCACCTCTCCCCCGAATGCTTCTCCAATGAAAACTGTACCGTCTTCTAAAATAAGCTGTCTTTTCATTGCTGAACACGTCCTTTCTCCCAAACTACCTTTCCTTCTGCAAAAGTCATAACCGGCCAGCCATAGCATTTCTTTTCATTGAAGGGTGTATTTTTCCCTTTTGAAAAGAACTCATCTTTATTGATTGCCTGTACTGCATCCAAGTCGAGTAACGTGATATCTGCCAATCCGCCTTCTTTTAGCTGGCCGTATGGAAGCGAGAAGCTTTCGGCTGGTTTGACGGTCAGGAAATCGAGCAACTGTTTCAAGGTGATCACTTCTTTTTGGACCAATTCCGTATAAAGCAGTGGGAAGGCCGTTTCTAGACCCACAATTCCAAACGGAGCAAGTTCCATCATTTGTGCCTTTTCCTCGGCCGAATGTGGGGCATGGTCTGTTGCGATGAAATCAATGGTTCCGTCTAGCAGGCCTTCAATCAAAGCATCGCGATCTTCGCGTCCCCTTAATGGAGGGTTCATTTTATAATTCGTATCAAGCCCTGGAATATCATCTTCTGAGAGTAATAGATGATGCGGTGTCACTTCCGCAGTGACTTGGATACCGGCACGTTTGGCATCTCTTACGGTTCTCACCGATTCTTTCGTTGAGATATGGCAAACGTGGTAATGGCAGCCTGCCGCTTCCGCAAGCAAGATGTCACGAGCAATCTGTACAGCTTCGCATACTGAAGGAATTCCATTAATCCCATTTTCTTTGGAAAATCTGCCCTCATGAACGGAGCCTTTATTGATTAAGGTATTATCTTCGCAATGGGCGACCACAGCCATATCATTGGCGGCTGCCCGCTTCATCGCCTCAAGCATCATCCCTGCATCTTGAATGCCAACACCGTCATCTGTAAAAGCGAATGCCCCTGTCTTCTTAAGTGCTGAAAAATCAGTCAGCTCCTTGCCAGCTTCTCTAATCGTGATCGAAGCATAGGGTAACACGCGAACATGTGCCGTTTCTTCAATTTTTTTATTCAACGCCTCAAGGTGCTCCATAGTGTCTGGTACAGGTCTTGTATTGGGCATGGCCGCTACCGTCGTAAAGCCACCTCTGGCCGCCGCCAAGGTTCCCGTTTCAATGGTTTCTTTATGTTCTCCCCCCGGCTCACGTAAATGTACATGGAGATCTATGAATCCTGCTGTAACAAGCAGCCCATCAGCATCTATTACTTCACTACCTTCCGTCGGCAGGTTCTCCCCTATTTTCGTGATGAACCTTCCCTCTATTTCTATATCTGCTTTCTTGGATTGATTTTGATTATCTAGCAATACTCCATTTTTGATGACAGTTTTCATGAGTCATTCCTCCTTTATTTTTTTCAAGTACATTTTTAAGCACGGCCATCCTGATGAAAACGCCATTTTGCATTTGTTTAAAAATTCTTGAGCGACTGCATTCAACTAAATCACTATCAATTTCCACCCCGCGGTTAATAGGTGCAGGATGCAGGATGATGGCACTTGGCTTCATCGCTCTTTCACGTGCTTTGGTCAATCCGAACCTTTCCAGATAATCTCCCTTATCCACATCGTATTTATCGTTATGCCTTTCATGCTGAATTCTTAATAACATGACCACATCAGAAGTAGAGAATGCTTGATTGATGTCTTCGTATTTTGCGAAACTGCTGTTTCTGTCGAACCATTCAGGGGGACCTGAATATATAACTTCTGCACCGAGACGAGTCAGCGCCTCTGCATTTGATTTCGCCACGCGACTGTGCCTCACATCTCCAATAATCGCAATTTTCAGACCTTTAAAACTATTAAACTCCTGTTTTATGGTCAATATATCAAGCAACGACTGTGTCGGGTGATTTCCACAACCATCCCCGGCATTGATAATGGGGATATGTAGTTTGTCTTTCAATTCATCAAAGTAGTTGTCTTGTTCATGACGGATGATTAGGGCATTGACTCCTATCGATTCGAAGGTTTTGACAGTGTCATATAAGGTTTCTCCTTTTAATACGGATGATGTTCCCGGCTCAAAAGGAATGACCTCAAGACCTAATTTTCTTTCTGCCATTTCGAAGCTTGATTTCGTTCGTGTACTTGGTTCAAAGAAAAGGTTGGCGACCATGGTCTGCTGCAGGGGCATCCAGTTCGTTCCGGTGGCAAATCCTTCTGCCTCATGTAAAATTGTTTCAATTTCAGCTATAGATAACTCATTCATCCTCAATAACCTTTTCATCATACCTGCTCCCTTCACAACTTTTTTTGTGATTCGGGGGGTAAAAAAAACCCCGCCATTTAAGGACAGGGTGTAAGTCATAAAGACTTTAGAGGGCTTGGGTAAAAACCTACCCTGGCTTTCCCCTCCGTCTTTATAGCAACACCCTTTTAAGTCTCTCTGGACTTCTTTTAAAAGGTGACTTAGAATCTATTATTCTTTTATTTTACAAAAATGTCTCCGGTCACTTTTTCTCTGTCCGGTAAGACTAGGTTAAGAACAATCCCGACTATCGCTGAGAGCGCCATTCCGGATAGAGAAACATTTTCCGAGAGTTGTACGAATGCACCGCCAATCCCTATTACTAAGATGACCGACGCAATCATCAGATTACGTTTTTTATCAAAATTCACTTGATTATCTATCAACATTCTTAACCCGCTTGAAGCGATGATACCAAAGAGAAGGATTGAAATTCCGCCCATGACGGCCGTGGGTATTGAACCGATTACCGCTGAAATTTTCCCATTGAAGCCGAAGATCATAGCTGTCAACGCTGCACCACCGATGATGTAGACACTAAATGCCTTCGTCATCGTCAACACCCCGATATTCTCACCATATGACGTAAGTGGTGGTCCCCCGATTAGGGAACCAATCATGATGCCTGCCCCGTCACCCAGGATGGATCGGTGCAAACCCGGCTTTTCCAAAAAGTTTCTGCCGACCACTTTACTTAATACCATCTGGTGCCCGATATGTTCAGAAAGGGTGACAATGGCGACTGGTACCATGATGGCGATGACTTCCCAAGAAAAAGTTGGCGTATAGGTTATGCCGGGTATCATGAATTCCGGCATTTCCCACCATTTTGCTGATTCAATCGGTCTATAATCGATAATTCCCGCTAATGCCGAGCAGACGTAACCGACTATAATTCCCATCAATATAGGAATTAAGTTTAGGAATCCTTTAAAGAAAATGTTACAGACTATCGTAGCGGCTAAAGTGATGAGCGCTATGATGATATAGGTTACGCTGTAATTATGTTGTGGATCGTACATAGCCATGTCTACCGCTGTTCCGGCAAGACTCAGGCCAATTACTATGATAACGGGCCCGACAACGACCGGAGGCAATATAACCATCAGCCAGCGTAACCCGACTTTATGGATGACCAATGCCACTATTCCATATATGAAGCCTGCTGCAAAACAACCGATCATTGCTGCTTCCGGCCCACCAAGTGACTTGGCCGCAATAATTGGAGCTATAAAAGCGAACGATGAACCAAGAAAAGCAGGTATTCGACCTCTCGTAATAAATAAGTATGATAATGTTCCTAAGCCACTGGAAACCAATGCAACTGCTGGGCTTAGACCGACTAGGAATGGCACTAACACAGTGGAGCCAAACATCGCAAACAGGTGCTGGATACTTAATGTAATCCATTGGCCAAATCTTGGTACGTCTTCTACATCGAGGATGATGTCTTTTCTTCCGTCTTCCATTTTCCTTTTCCCCCTATGAACATTGCTTCTAAGATACAAAGAAACCCTCTTTGCAGTATAAACAAAGAGGGTTTCGCGGGAGGGCATAATCTATCCAATATAGGATTAGAGGTCCCGTCCCGATTCACTCCCTTTGCCGGCCTCTCTGGACCGTTTTAAAAGGGCAATATTTTATTATCGTTTTTCATTTCTCTAATATGGTGACCTGATCGAGATCGTCCACTTCCGTCAAAGTGACCGTAACCTTCTCGGATTGAGATGTGGGAATATTCTTCCCGACGTAATCCGCACGAATCGGAAGTTCCCTATGACCTCTATCCACTAAGACAGCCAATTGAATTTGCGAAGGTCTTCCCATATCCACCAATGCGTCCATTGCCGCCCTAACGGTTCTTCCTGTGAAGAGAACATCATCCACTAAGATAATTTTCTTATCCGTAATCGGAACCGGAATATCGGATCCTTTTACAACAGGTTCGCCATCGTTCGTCTTCGTCGATAAATCATCACGATAAAGCGTTATATCTAATTCACCTAACTGAATTTCTTTACTTTCAATTTGACCGATTCGCTTGGCAAGTCGGTCAGCCAAGAAGATACCCCGAGTACGAATCCCGACTAAGATACAATCCTCAATTCCTTTATTTTTTTCAATAATCTCATGGGCAATTCTAGTCAAGGCCCTGCTGATGGCCTTTTCATCGAGCACTATTGCTTTCTCATTCATGTGGACCGCCTCAATTTCTTTTGAACTGTGAGCTCTCCTTCAACAAAAAATCCCCACACCAAGAAGGTGTGGGGATTTTTGCAGCAAAAGGGTACAAACCACCCTTTTACTATCCGTTTCCTTCTCAGTCTCTCTGGACTGTGTTAAAGGTTCTCATTAAGTTAGTATCATACTATCACATAAAGCTTGTCTTGTCAATTACTACTTCTGCGTAATTGTTCGATAAGCTCCGTGAATTCTTCAGGGGCTGGCGCTTCAAATTCCATATACTCATTCGTCCGTGGATGAATGAAACCAAGAAGACCTGCGTGAAGCGCTTGTCCATCTAATTTCAACGTCTTTTTAGGACCATACTTAGGATCTCCTGCAAGGGGGAAGCCAATATATTTCATATGGACACGAATTTGGTGGGTCCTTCCTGTTTCAAGTTGACACTCCACTAATGTAAAGGCAGTGAAACGTTCAACCACGCGGAAATGGGTAACCGCGGTTTTAGAATTGGAATCCGTCACCGTCATGCTTTGGCGATCTTTTTTATCCCGGCCTATCGGAGCATCAACTGTTCCGAAATCATGGGGAATCACACCATGGACCACCGCTTGATACTTGCGGGTTACCGTTTTATCGACTAATTGCTGAACAAGTTTTTCGTGGGCCATGTCATTTTTTGCAACCATCAATAAACCTGATGTATCCTTATCGATACGATGGACGATTCCCGGTCGCATAACGCCATTGATCCCAGAAAGGTCCTTACAGTGGGCCATCAATCCATTAACAAGAGTACCCGTTACATGTCCCGGTGCTGGGTGAACTACCATTCCACTCGGTTTATTGACAACTAGCACGTCTTCATCTTCGTAATAGATATCCAGATTCATTTCTTCGGCGACTGCATCCAATTCCACAAGTTCTGGAATCATGACTTCGATTTCGTCTCCTATGCTACATTTATAATTTGATTTAATGGCGGTCCCATTTACCAAAACATGATCATCTTTGATCCATTGCGCGACTTGAGTGCGTGACCATTCCTCATTTAAAGTCGACAGAGCCTTGTCAATCCTTGTACCTTTTAGTGTTTCATCGATGCTGTATAGCTTTTTATCCATTATCTTTCTCCTTAGCATTTTTTTCTTCCAAAAACATATGAATCACGAGCAGCACGACACCGATTGAAAGCGCGGCATCGGCAATATTAAATACCGGGAAACTATAGCTGAAAATATAGGTATGGACAAAGTCGACTACTTCATGGCGAACTATACGGTCAATGAAGTTTCCTATCGCCCCACCGAGCATAAGCCCTAGGGAAACTCCAAGTAAACGGCTTGTTTTCGCCATTTTCTGTATATAGTAGACAACTCCAATAATGACAGCGATGGTGATGATGTAGAAAAACCACATTTGACCTTGTAGAATTCCCCATGCTGCCCCACGGTTACGATGCGAGGTAATATATAGAAGGTTTTCAATAATTTCAATGCTTTCTCCGTACTCCATTTTTTTCACAATCATCCATTTTGTCAGCTGATCGAAAGCTATGACCAAAAGGGCAATTAGGTAATAAAACACAATTTTTCCCCCAAACTAATCAAATCTTCACTTTTGAATTGTAGCATAAACTAGAAATAATGACTAATACGAAAAGTAAAAGGCCAACTTTTCCGTGGCTCCAGTAAATTCCCCTCGTCCTTATCCATGCCGAATGCGGATTTCGACTTCTGTCCATTTTAAAGAAGGGACTGTCCCAAAAGGCGGAATTAAGTCGAAATTGAATAAATAGAGAGAGGCAGAAATATTGATTTTATGATATTTCTACCTCTTTAGTTATTTACTAGAAATAGCACTTATGAGACAGCCCTTTCTTTACATACAAGGCCATTAATTAAATCTGACCTTTTTTTCCTTTTAGCTCCTATAAACTAAAACAATAGTTTATAGATTTACCTTTTATACTTCTCATCAGAATATAACATAGAGTTTTAAAAAAGGTGTGACAAGCTTCGTCATTAATACATAAATTATAAGGAGAAAATATTTGAAAAGAGGAGTTTTATGCACAACAATAAACGTTATATCGATTTTTTTTTAATCGTAATTACAGCTTGGTGGTCAATAGTTCTTTTCCTAAATGAAAGATTATTTCAAGACCGTCCAGAACTGTTCTATACGTTTCAAAAAGTCGGTAATCAAAATCAATGGATAAGTGTTTTTTTATTAAGTTTACTGTTTCATTTATTAGGATTATTATGGGAAAAATCTTTTATTCATAAGGTAGCTTTGATGTTTGCAACATTTTTATACGGAACAATGGCAGCAGGATTTATTTTATCAAAGCAGCCTCTAAGTACAGGCGTAGGAGTTTATTTTGCGATATCTCTCTTAGCCTTGTGGGGTTTAAGAGAAGTGAAAGATCATGAGTAATTTAGAAGAATTAAATAAAAATATAGTTAAATTAGAAAAAAGAATAGATGAAAAAGATAAAGAAATTATATCTCTAACAATTCAAAAAGAGACCATATTATATAAGTTAGAATTGATTCAAAAACAGTTAGATGCAATAGAAAAATCAGTAAAAAAAGGAGTAGGTTGGAATGGTTTTTTTGTCGATTTCTTAAAAGTAGCTGCTCAAGTAGGAGCATTAGTTGCCGCTGGCAAGTTTTTTCTTTAATTGTTATTCTATCTTTAGTTTGAATTGAGTCTGAATTTCTGACTTTATTTTATAGGATTTTTGGACAACCCCTTTTTTATGAAAATATTCAATGAAACATTATAAAAATAGAAAAACAGGTGGAGAAAACGTTTCTTTTTTCTCCACCTGTCTTATTTTAGGGACTTATTAGACAGCCCCCTCCTAAGATTACTGAATTGTATAATGCTCTTTCACGACAGTTGCACAACGTGGGCAAAGTGTCGGATGTTCTTCGACTTGACCTACATCTTTTGAAACATTCCAACAACGTTCACACGTTTCGCCATCTGCTTTTGTTACCAGGATCGCCATTTCCTCAAGTTTCACAGCTTCTGATGGAGCACTGGCCACATCGCCAGCGATATCAAATTCGGAAACGATGAATAGCTGTTCAAAGCTCTCTTCGATGCTATCAAGAAGGTTCTTTGTCTCTTCATTTACATACACGGTCACTTTCGCGTTCAAAGATTTCCCGATTACTTTTTGGTTACGTGCTTCTTCCAATGCTTTCAGGACATTATCACGAACATGCATGAATGCCGTCCATTTTTCCTCGATTGCTTGTGCATTATCCACTGAAATTTCTTCAGGCATCAATGTCAACTGCACACTCTCTTCCGTTACACCCGGAATGAACGTCCATACTTCATCCGCTGTATGAGAAAGAATCGGTGACACTAATTTCGTTAAGCTGATTAATGACTCATAAAGAACCGTTTGGATAGCTAAACGATCTTTACCGTTTGGTGCTTCACAATACAGAATGTCTTTCGCATAATCAAGATAGAATGAACTTAAATCCTGCGTACAGAAATTGTTGACCATATTATAAATAGTAGCAAATTCATAATTTTCATAGCCTTGTTTTGATTGAGTGATCAGCTTATTCAATCTAACCAACATATATTGATCGACTTCACGCAAATCTTCTACCGCCACTTTATCCGTTTCTGGATTAAAGCCATCCAAGTTACCTAATAGGAAGCGGAACGTATTACGGATTTTACGATATACTTCAGAAACTTGTTTTAAGATTGGATCTGAAACACGTACGTCAGATTGGTAATCGACAGAAGCGACCCATAGACGTAAAATATCAGCACCTAGCTGGTTCATGACTTTAGATGGAAGGACCACGTTACCAATGGATTTACTCATCTTACGGCCTTCACCGTCTAGTGCGAAACCGTGGCTAAGTACGCCTTTATATGGCGCTTTACCTGTAACGGCTACACCCGTTGATAGCGATGAATTGAACCAGCCGCGGTATTGGTCGGAACCTTCAAGATATAGGTCTGCAGGACGTTGAAGATCTTCTCTCTCCTCAAGAACCGCTTGATGGGAAGAACCTGAGTCGAACCACACATCCATGATATCCGTTTCTTTCGTGAAGATACCGTTAGGGCTTCCCTCATGTGTAAAGCCTTCTGGTAAAAGATCTTTTGCATCTTGTTCAAACCAGATATTTGAACCGTGCTCACGGAATAATTCTGAAATATGGTTGATTGTTTCATCAGTGATGATTGGCTCGCCATTTTCTGCATAAAATACAGGAATTGGAACGCCCCATGCACGTTGACGGGAGATACACCAATCTCCTCGGTCACGGACCATATTGAATAGGCGTGTTTCACCCCATGCCGGCACCCATTTCGTCTCTTCAACCGCCTTTAGTAGGTCCTCGCGGAAGTCCTTGATGGAAGCGAACCACTGTGCAGTTGCACGGAAGATCGTCGGTTTCTTCGTCCGCCAGTCATGTGGGAAGGAATGTGTGATGAACGTCAGATTCAATAATGCTCCCACTTCAGTTAATTTTTCGGAAATGGCTTTATTTGCTTTATCATAGAATAATCCAGCAAATTCTCCTGCTTCTTCCGTCATGACACCTTTTTCATCTACCGGGCAAAGTACATCCAAGCCATATTTCTGACCGATGATAAAGTCATCTTCCCCGTGACCTGGAGCAGTATGAACACAACCAGTTCCCGCTTCAGTAGTTACATGCTCCCCTAACATCACTAGTGATTCACGATCATATAACGGATGTTTCGCAACAGCACGATCCAGCTCACTACCTTTTACCGTTTTCACGATAGTCGGGTTTTCCCATCCAAGCGTTTCTTTAACAGAATCCAATAGGGCTTCTGCCACTAAATATTTTTCATTATCAACGGCCACGACCACATAGTTTAATTGTGGATGTAGCGAGATTCCAAGGTTGGCTGGAATCGTCCAAGGAGTTGTCGTCCAAATGATGATTTTTACACCTTCATCAATGACACCTTTACCATCTGTCACTTCAAAAGCAACATAAATGGAGGCAGAACGTTTATCTTGGTATTCGATCTCAGCTTCAGCAAGAGCTGACTCACTTGAAGGGGACCAGTAAACAGGTTTTTTCCCTTTATAGATATAGCCTTTTTTCGCCATTTCACCGAAAACCTTGATTTGCTGTGCTTCATATTCAGGTTTTAATGTGATATAAGGATTATCCCAATCGCCGCGAACCCCGATCCGTTTGAACTGCTCACGTTGATTGTTGATTTGTACGTATGCATATTCTTCACATAGCTTTCTGAATTCGGCAACGCTCATTTCTTTACGATTCACGCCTTTTTTAGTCAAAGCCGTTTCAATTGGTAGTCCGTGTGTATCCCAACCTGGTACGTATGGTGCATGATACCCGCTCATGGATTTAAATCGGACAATGAAATCCTTTAAAACTTTATTCAACGCGTGACCCATATGGATATCACCATTTGCATATGGAGGGCCATCATGCAAGATGAACAAAGGACGTCCTTCTGTATGTTCTTGCACTTTTTTATAGATGTCCATTTCTTTCCACTTATCCTGAATTTCAGGCTCACGTTTCGGTAGGTTTCCCCGCATTGGAAATTCTGTTTTAGGCATTAATAAAGTATCTTTATATTCCATAATAAAATTCCTCCATCCATCTACATGACTTCATTAAGATTCGATGACCCGTTATCCAGGCAAAATAAAAAGCCTTCTCATCCCTGAAAAAGGGACGAGAAAGCTTTGCTTCCCGCGGTACCACCCTGGTTAGAAAGAGTCAATAAACGTTGAACCCTTTCCTCTCGAGCATTCGTAACGTGAATGAAACGCATCGTTTACTTACTGCATACGCAGGTTCAATTCAGAACTCAAGGGTGATGTTCCATTCCTTCTCCCATACCGGGCTTACACCATCCCCGGCTCGCTGCAAATAAGAATATGAGGAATTTACTGTCCCTGTCATCGTCTAATGTCATCATAATAGTATTGTTAAAAAATTATATGCGAAAAAAGTGCTTGAAGTCAAGGAAACGTTTAATTTTCTTCTTTTATACTGTCATTTAACTCTATTTCAGATGCATCCACTTCATATTCAAGTAGATGATCCCAGTCATCATTATCCAACAAATCAAGCTGTGCTCCGACAAGCATTTTAAAACGTGTTCGGAATACCTTCGATTGCTTTTTCAAATCTTCTATATCCATCGCTATTTTTCTTGCTTTCACAAGCGATTCGTTGACAATCCGGTCGGCATTCTTCTCTGCTTCCTTGATAATCAATTTGGCTTCTTTTTGGGCATTTCGCTTTAATTCCTCTGCCGCTTCCTGCGCGACAATGATGGACTTATTAAGCGTGCCCTCAATAGTCGTGAAATGGCCTAAACGATCAAATGTTTCGTTCAGTTTCTCTTCCATTTCTTTCTTTTCTCTTAGAATCAATTCATAGTCTTTAATGACTTGGTCAAGGAATTCGTTGACCTCATCTTCATCATACCCTCGAAATACTTTACTGAATTCTTTGTTATGTATATCTATCGGGGTTAAGGGCATTACGGCACCTCCAGAACAATTTCTACTCTTTTACATTAAAACTCTATATTCGACAAATAATATATGAATCCTGCTAGCTACTGATTTATTTTTGCCTACCTAATGAGATTCTCCACTTATCCTTTTTGGTTTTCCCATCTATTGAAGTGATTTTACAGCGGCCAAAACCTCTTATGGAAAGAGTATCTCCTTCACGGCATTCTTCTGAAACATTTTCCGTTTGCTTGAAATTCACCTTAGTTTTCCCTGAAGAAATCAATGTCTGGGCTTTTTGTCGGGAAATGTTCAAAACGGCAGAAAGTATGCTATCAAGCCTTAAAGAACTAACAGTAGTGACATGCTCTTCCCAGCTTTCCTTCACCATAAGGATATCCTCAATCGGAATCCTTTTTATCGTTACGGAAGCACTGCCTATTTTATCTAGATTTCCTGTGAGATATGAATCCATTTCCCCCGCTGCGATTAATTGGATTTGCTCCTCTGTCACTATAATATCACCAAATTTTTCTCGTTTTACCCCCAGTGACATCAAGGTTCCAAGTATTTGCCGATGCTCAAGTGTAACAAATTTTTTTGGATAGGAGATATCGAATAAGGAGATATTGAAATCAGATGGTTCAGGAGAGTAGTAATCAGGGTAAATGAGGGCTCGTCTACGTTCAACGAATTCACTTCCGCCATTAAACCTCAGCAACACATCCTGGTTGCTTCCCATTAGGGAATTTAGGATTTCCTGCTGACGCGGATCCAGAAAATCAGAAAGTTTAGGAGCGTAAGAATCTCTAACCTGGTCAATCCAATTCATTGCCTGGTCGATGAATTCCTTTTCCTCCGGCCTGAAATGTTGATAAATACTCATGTTTGAATACATGCTCCTTACATTTGGATGAATGGTTGTAAGATAATAACCATACACCTTCGTTACTACTACACAGCCAAGAATCCACCCAGCTGTGTAGGTTCAAGCAGAACCATTATTGCATGACCGAATTTGAACTACAAATCATACGAATAGGGTTTGCAAGTAATAAATCCCATAATTCTTCGCGAAATTAAGAACCAACAAGGCTATAAGTGGTGAAATGTCAATCATGCCAAGTGGCGGGATGAATTTTCTGAACGGTTCTAAATAGGGTTCGCAAATTTTTACCAGGAATTGTCCGATTGATGTTTCTCGTGCGTTAGGGAACCACGACATTAATATGTAAACAATTAACGCCATTGAATAAATTTCAACTAAATAATATAAACCTTTAAGCAATAGAACCATTTACCATTACCACCTCGCTTCTTCATACTCCTTATCGACTTCAAGACCGGTAATATTACCGGAAACATCGACGTTATCCGGAGTACACAAGAATATATCTGTACCAATTTTTTGAATATCCCCACTGATTGCATAAACAGTTCCGCTTAAAAAGTCGATAATCCGCTTTCCTTGATCATGTGGAATTCGTTGAAGATTCACAACGACTGCACGACGGTTTTTCAAATGGTCAGCGACATCCTGAGCTTCTGCATAAGCACGAGGCTCCAATAATACTACTTTAGAAGATTTTTGCACGCTTTGCAAACTTACTACATTTTGATTTGGGTTATTTCCTGTAGCAGCAGATTGTGGCTGCTGTTTAGCAGGTTTTGCGGCTTTACGTTCCATCTCTTCTTCTTCCACCACTTCTTCCTTATATTCATACTCATCATCCAGCGCGAAATAGGATTTGAATTTTGATACGAATGACATTTTACGTACCTCCTTATAATTCTTCGCCAACTAGTGCAGTACCAATTCGAATCATGGTAGACCCTTCTTCGATGGCAATCATAAAATCATTCGACATACCCATGGACAGTTCCTTGCATGGAGCATGAGGCCATTCCGCTTTTTGTATTTCCAATTGGAGGTTTTTTAATTTACGGAAGCAACCTCGGAGTACTTGCTCGTCATCTGTAAATGGTGCCATTGTCATCAATCCCGCAACCTTCACCTTATCAAAGTTGGCTAGTTCTTTAATGAAATCAAGTGTTGCTTCTGGATCCACCCCATGTTTAGACTCTTCACCTGAAACGTTAACTTGCACTAAACAGTTTATCGGCTCTTTTGTACGTTTTTGTATCTCTTCCGCCAAAGATATGCGATCTAGTGAATGAATATAAGTAATTTTGTCAATGACATTCTTAACTTTACGTGTCTGCATGGAGCCGATATAGTGCCAGTTCGGAACATCCTTCAACACTTCATATTTATCTAATAAGCCTTGATCGCGGTTTTCACCTAAATCAATGACACCCGCTTCCAATGCCTCTTTTGCTCTCTCGATGGAAACATATTTTGTAACGCCGATTAATTTAATATCTTCACGATGCCTGCCACTATTCTTACAGGCTTCATTTATCTTTTCTTCGATGTTTTTTAGATTTTCTGCTACTTTCATTGCTTCTCAAGATCCTCCTTCCAACCAATAAAGCTCATCAACCTACCAGTTTTCCCGTTATCACGACGATGTGAAAAAAATAAATCCTCATGACAGCTTGTACAAAATGAAGTCACAGCAACCTGGTCCTTCAGAATCCCGGATTTCAGCATGATCATTGCATTAAGCTGCTTAAGATCTAGTTGATATTGTCCTTCACTAATTAAATTATAGGGCTTCTCGTCATTTTCTTCCAGCAAATTTCGCACTAAATCTATGACTTTATCATCTACAACATAGCACTTCGGACAAATGGAGGGTCCGATTATTGCAAAAATTTCTGACGGCTCAACCCCTTCGCCCTTCCAAGCCTCTACCATTTTCTGAGCAATACCATGAACCGTTCCCTTCCATCCAGCATGTGCCACCCCTACGATTCCATGTGCAGGAGCCATAAAGTATAAAGGGACACAATCTGCATAACAAAGGGTTAACAGGGCATTTTTATCCTTTGTATAAAACCCATCTGTTGCTTTAAATCCTGAAGGATAATCAGTAGCGCCTTTCCCACAATCTAGAGTCGTCACTTGCTGGATATTCGTTTCATGAGTTTGCTCGGCCCCGACCCAATGATTCAGAGGAAAAGAGAGCTTGTCTGCCAGAATTCTGCGATTCTCCTGTACATCTTCCACCTTATCCCCAACATGGAATCCGGTATTCAATGTTTTATAAGAGCCTGAACTGACACCCCCATTTTTCGTGGAAAAGCCCGCCACAAGCTGGAGATTATGTTGTCTCCAGCTATCAACAAGCAAATATTGGTCATCAACTAAAACAAATGGTTCTTTCATGCTTCATACCTCTTTATTTTTAGTTTAGTGTATCATATATTTGCTTCTAGTACCTTTTATAACCGTTCATCTTTCAGTTCTGTTTGAAATACCGTCTGATGTTCAACAAGGATGACATCCGCCCCGATTTTTTTAATTTTTTGCCAAGGAATTACGATATCTTGCTCCCTTCCGAAAAAACCCATTAATCTAGTACTGTTCGAAACAATGATTGCTTCAATCTTTCCCGTCCCCGTATTGATTTCTAAATCCGTCATATTCCCTAATTTCTTCCCATCAGCTATATTGACAATATCTTTAATTTGAAAATCGGAAATCCTCGTCACGCCATTCAGCTCCTCATGATATCTTTCTCCAGATAAAAACCTACTTTCATGTATATGACATGATTCACGTAAGAATGAAAGAAACAGGAAATAAAGGTACTCTTTCAATGGCCTTAAACATACTAAAAAAGCCGCTACGGTAATTTGCCAATTGGCGGGCAAGAAATTCTTCTTACCCGCTTCAATCAACTTTTACTCGTACTCAGCTTTACTGTTGAATATTTTTATTCATTTGCTTGATTGCCGCTTTTTCCAATCGTGAGACCTGGGCTTGTGAAATACCGATTTCATCGGCTACCTCCATTTGGGTCTTTCCTTGGAAAAAACGCTTACGAAGGATCATTTTCTCACGGTCATTCAACCGTCTCATCCCTTCGTTTATGGCTATCTCATCAATCCAGGTACTATCTTTATTCTTCTCATCACTTAACTGGTCGAGTACATAAATCGGGTCCCCGCCATCATTATAAATCGGTTCGAAAAGTGATACTGGATCTTGTATTGCATCTAACGCGAAAACAATTTCTTCGTGCGGCAACCCTAACACTTTGGCGATTTCTTCAGCTGTGGGTTCACGGAGAGTCTGGCTTATCAACTTTTCCTTAACCTGCAATGCTTTATAAGCAATGTCTCTTAAAGAGCGGGAAACACGTATTGGATTATTATCACGAAGATACCTTCTAATTTCTCCAATAATCATTGGTACAGCATACGTTGAAAACTTTACATTCTGGCCCAAATCAAAATTATCTATCGATTTCATCAACCCTATACAGCCTACCTGAAATAGATCATCTACATATTCTCCCCGATTGTTAAAGCGTTGAATAACGCTTAAAACGAGTCGAAGATTCCCATTTACCAGTTTTTCTCTTGCTGAAAGCTCGCCACCTTGCAATTCTTTAAAGAGTTTTCTCATTTCTTCATTTTTCAAAACCGGTAATTTCGATGTATCCACACCGCAGATTTCAACCTTATTACGAGACAAAATTCTTCCCTCCTCACAGGAGTGCTGTACAAAAAACAGTATTTCCGCGGGAGGAAAAAATATGCATGCGGTATTTTCAAAAAAATCAAAAACACTCTTCATCCAAGTACAAGAAAGTACGATTTCAAAAGCTTTATACTCGCTTTATTTTTTACACCATTTTATTAAATTCTTTTCTTAGCCTTTTAATAATCCTTTTTTCCAATCGCGAAATATAGGATTGGGAGATTCCAAGCATATCGGCAACATCCTTTTGCGTTTTTTCTTCTCCACCAGCTAGTCCGAAACGCAGTTCCATAATCTGCTTTTCGCGATCAGAGAGCTGCGTCAATGCCTTTGTCAGTAGTTTCCTATCTACATTCGCCTCAAGATCCTTTGTAATGATGTCATCATCCGTTCCAAGAACATCGGAAAGAAGAAGCTCGTTTCCATCCCAATCGATATTCAAAGGTTCATCGAAAGACACCTCTGAACGAATTTTATTGTTTCTCCTTAAATACATCAAAATTTCATTCTCGATACATCTTGAGGCATATGTAGCCAGTTTAATTTTTTTCTCAGGGTTAAATGTATTGACTGCCTTAATCAAACCGATCGTTCCAATGCTGATCAAATCTTCAATATTGATACCCGTATTTTCAAATTTTCGTGCAATATAGACGACGAGCCTTAAATTCCTTTCAATCAAAATGGACCGTGCAGCTTCGTCTCCTTTTGGCAATTTATTAATCAATATTGCCTCTTCTTCTTTTGAAAGTGGTGGAGGAAGTGCCTCACTTCCTCCTATATAAAATATTTCGTCCGTCTTTAATCCGAGCTTGAACAAGAGTTTGTACCAAAAATAGGTGAGCCGAAGAACAAGTTTCTTCAAAATAATTCTCCCTTCTAAAATAAACGGATTATGGAACAAATTATAAAAGAACAGTATGTTATGAGGCATTTTGCACCGGGATGCCGGTTAACATTTTCGGGTGCACGATAGATTGATAACCATTGTCCGCAGAAAGTTGCTGAAAAGTAAATGATACAAGTCCCTGCTTGACTTGATATACGTTTCCCCCTTGTGTTATCTTAATGAAATCCGGTTTAATAGCCGTTAGCAATTGATGTTCATGCCCAACCACTTTATATGGAATTACGCGCATTCGGCCAGTCCAAGTATATTCAGGCTGTTCTTCCAGTTGAAGCAAGCTTTCAGGTTGCTTGAACAACTCCATCATATCTGGCGGAATGCCCGCTTCATTTCCTGAAAGCGAGATGATCATCACGGGCGAGCGGGTAATCGGATCATATAATTGGTTCCCGCTATCCACAAGCCCCTGAAAACTCCCCTCAAATTCAGAAATTTTTACCGTAACCGAAACAAGTTGTTCATGTTTTAGTTTGGTCATTTCCATCCCTTCAAGAGTTCGTTTGGAAAATTGCAAGGCAAGCGGGAACCCAACCATCACAAAAATCCAGCTGACGGGGTCACCATAACGATTGATTCCGGCGTATTGGCCGGGGTTCTTGGAAACGATTTGAAATTCAAATAAATAGTGAAGGCCCAGAAGAATCCCACCAGATAAAAACGTGACAAAATATAAAGTGGCTAATGACTTCAAAAAAAGGTTGAATCTGATGAACCCAAAGGTGGCTAGAACCATAAGAAAAGAAAATGCAATTTTCATATAAAACCGGTCAGCCATTGCGTAATAAGGGGTAAATGCTAATACGATGATGAGTGAACCTATCAGCCCGCCGGTACAAATCCGCCAAAAGGCGACCCGCCGTTTGAGAATGATTGCAGTCCAATATAAAAGGAGGCAGTCAAATAACCAATTCAACAACCAAATCACATCTAAATATAAGGTCAAACACCCACCCCTCCTTTAAGGATCTAACCTTCCACTAGCAAAAAGTATAACGTACCTACTAGTAGAAAGTGTGTCACTTTTTGCAAAGGAAACTTAAGAGTTTTTCAGTCTTTTTTAGCCTTTTTGTTGAAAAACAGCTATTGATTTTTACGAGACTGCTATGGAATAGGACGGCTCCCTCATTTAAAGATGTCGATTTTTGGTTTGAAGAACATGAATTTATTCTGACATCTTGTTTTTCAAGTATTTATCCAATAAACATTTAAAATAACTTGAATATGGAGGAAGACATCATAATCCTTCCCGGTCTCAGCCGTGCCCTTTTATGCATTTATATGGGCAAATATTATAGCCATTACTTCAAACCTTTGTATAGGGCCTCTTAGGACCTGAGAAGACTATGTAAGTGCTCTGTAAGTTAAGAAAATTCCCATCCAGTTAATTTCCGATTAGAACAAAAAAAGACCGCTCCCATGGGGAACGGTCTTTTTTTGAAATCATCGCCTTCTATTACGGTTGCGAAGGAAGGTTGGAATATCCAACGCCTCTTCACCTTGGCCTTGATTATTATTTCTTGCAGGCTGTTCATTCACTTCTTCTCTCTTCACTTCACGATTCACACTAGGTGTAGGCGTTTGTGTTTGAGGTCTAGTTTGCTGTTGTTGTTGTCCAAGCGTCGAACGGCCCGGAGCTCGCATGGAAGTTTCAGCTTCGGTAAAGCCTGTCGCAATAACCGTAACGACAATTTCGTCTTTTAAGTTTTCGTTAATGACCGAACCGAAAATCATGTTTACCTCTTGATCCGAAGCGGTAGCCACAATATCAGCTGCCTCTTGTACTTCGAATAGGCTAAGGTTAGTTCCACCGGTAATGTTCAACAGTACACCTTGAGCCCCATCGATGGAAGTTTCAAGTAATGGACTGGAAATCGCTTTTTTAGCTGCTTCGGCAGCACGGTTTTCCCCAGAGGAAATCCCGATGCCCATAAGAGCTGACCCACGGTTTGACATGATTGTCTTAACGTCGGCAAAATCCAAGTTAATGAGACCAGGGACAGCAATTAAATCTGAAATCCCCTGTACCCCTTGACGGAGAACATTATCTGCTTCGCGGAATGCTTCAAGCATAGGTGTACTTTTATCAACAATTTCAAGAAGTCGGTCGTTTGGAATGACGATAAGCGTATCGACCGATTCTTTCATGGAAGCAATTCCACCTTGTGCTTGTGTTGCCCTTTTACGCCCTTCGAATGTGAAAGGACGTGTAACGACACCAACTGTAAGTGCACCTAAATCTTTAGCAATACCCGCGATTACAGGAGCAGCACCTGTACCAGTTCCGCCGCCCATTCCAGCTGTTACGAAAACCATATCAGCACCTTTTAGCGCTTCTTCGATTTGCTCTTTGCTTTCTTCTGCAGCTTTTTTACCAACCTCAGGGTTTGCACCAGCACCCAAGCCTCTTGTAAGTTTGCCGCCAATTTGCATTTTAACTTCTGCTTTTGATAGGTTAAGAGCCTGCGCATCAGTATTGACCGAAATGAATTCGACACCTTGTACGCCATGTTCTATCATTCTGTTTACCGCATTGTTACCGCCGCCGCCAACACCTATAACCTTTATCGTTGCTAATTGTTCTAAATTAGAATCAAACTCCAACATGACAATCCTCCTATTTTGACGAAATTCCCGATTTTTTGTTTTTATTCAAAAAAGTAACCCAAGATTTTTTTGAATTTCGATTCACCTTTTTCACCTTGTTTTTTAGCCGTATTCTCTTTATGTTTCTGAGAGGACTTTTGGCTCCGCTGATCACTATTTTCAGTTACCTGACCAGCCGTTACAGGAGTTTTATTTATGGTGTTTTTTTGCATTCTCTCTTTCTTACATGCGTGTTTAATCAGACCGACCGCTGTCGTATATTGGGGTTCTCTGACACCAATATAATTTGGTTCGGCTGTCCTTACGCGGTTTTGGAAGACATATTGAGCAAGCTCCAGAACTCCTGGCATCTTCACGACACCACCGGTCAACACAAACCCTCCCGGTACTTCCTGGAAACCTAGTCTTCTCAAATCATCTTGTATTAACTCGAAAATTTCGGTTAACCTCGCCTCAATAATGTCTGAGAGCATTAGCTGGTTACACGGTTGTTGTTGATCACTACCGATGATTGGTATTTGAAATACTTCGTCTTCTGACGCATCATCATAAAAGGCATGCCCATGTTTAATCTTGATTTTTTCTGCATCCTCCATAGTGGTCCTAAGAACAATGGAGAGATCCTTTGTAAGTGTCTCCCCGCCAATAGGAATCACGGAAGTATATTGTAAATAGCCTTGCTCGAAAATCGCTAGAGTAGTGGAACCTCCTCCGATATCGACAAGTGCTACCCCCAATTCCTTTTCATCCTTAGATAAAACTAGCCCACCTGCTGCTAATGGTTGAAGAGCAATATCTGTTATTTCTAAACCTGCCCTTTCCACACACCGAAGGGAATTATGTAAGATAGTCCGTAGACCTGTAATTAAAATTCCTCTCATTTCTAAACGAACGCCAATCATGCCTCTTGGATCGCTGATCTCATCCAACTCATCAACTTTGTAATGAATCGGCACAACATCGATAATTTCACGATCTGATGGTATCGTAACTAGCTCCGCTGCTTCCCGAACACGAAATACATCATGTTCGATAATCTCTTTATTTTCACTAGATACTGCTACCACTCCATGGCAAGGTTGAAGCGTAACGTGATTCCCACTGATACCGACAATCACTTTTTTGATTTCCATTCCAATCATTCGTTCAGCTTGCTTTACAGCCTTTTGAATGGATTGTACAGTTTCATCTATGTCGACAATCGAGCCTTTTTTAAGCCCTTCAGATTTTACATTTCCTACGCCGATGATATTTAATGTGTCATTGACCATTTCCCCAATGATAACTTTTACACTGGATGTACCGATGTCAAGACTTACGTATATTTCGTTGCTGTTCATTCCATGGCACCTCCTTCAGTTTTATACATATATTAGTAGAATAGCATTATCATATCAAAATACCTATTCATTTAAGAATAACAGACCTAATTACAACTCGCTAATATTATAATAAAGTGTCATCTCATATTATTAAGAGAAAACTCGTAGGTTTACAATCTTTATAATAGTTATCGTTCGTTTCTTGGTATCTAGATGTTCTTCGTAAAAACTTAATACTGACTTAATCTATTCGGCATTTATCCTGCAATTCCCTCTAATAATAAAGATATTTTCTATTTTTTCCAGAAAAAATCATTTGCCGAACAGCCTCATCCAATTTTAAACGTATTTTGAAGTTTCTCACGTAATATACAGAGATTTCAACTAAATACAAGTCTACACCAAGTTGTACACCTAGAAAAGCCAAACTTACAGATAAAACTAAGATAACGGTACCAATGCAAATTCATCAAGCGATAAATAAGCAAAATCCCTCATCTACAATCAAATAGCATGCAAAAGAGGCTACAAAGACATGATGATGTTCAAAATACCGGATTATCCAGGAAAACCGGACAGTTAGGGGCGATTCTTCTTCCCCAAAGAGTTGCTACCGGCCTTTTATGTATAGTTCTTGAAGGTACTTTTTCCAGCACTGTATGAACAAAAAGCATAATCATTTGGAGACCATACAGGATATACATCCAAATTCCCATGATTTCTAACACAGTGCCACATGCGGTACTCCTGTACTTGTCTTTTTCTATGTTAGTATTAACCTTGCAAGAGTTCCTTTAATTGCATCGTACTTCTTGACCTACAAGCTTTTTGGCTTACTCGTTATCGGTTTTATCTTCCTTTTCTTCAGGCTTATTAAAGGCTTTAAAGTACGAACCGACCTCTAAATCTATGACTCCTTTTACCGCTGGATCCAATTGGCTAACAATGGAAGGATAATGAATCATTTTTTCAGATAATGTACGACTTGTAGCACTTACCTCATATCCATCATTCATATACATAACAATATGATAATTATCCGTTTTAGTAGGATCATGATGAATTTCCGAAATAGCATTCTGTATTTCTACAGGTAGTTTGTCTAGTTCATGCAAAAGTAACTTTAATGCTTTACCCTCTTTGAAACCAATTAAAACAGGGGCAAATACTGGATTTTCTCCGCTCTCTAACTCTTTTAAAATATTACCATTTTCCAAAATTGGGGCAAACTTCCCGTCAATGGATAAATAAGCAATTCTGGTATGCTCAGAAACCGTTATTTTTACGGAATTAGGGAAAACAGGTACAACACTGGCACTTTTTATATCAGGAATCCTTTTAATGTTAGCGGCAGTCTCTCCTGTGTCGACTTTCCAGATACTTCGATCTTTTTTTATATTGCTCAACTTAATGATTTGCTTGGAAGTAATATATTGATTTCCCTCCACCTTTATGGACTTCACATAGCTTAATGGGGATAAAAAATATAACACACATGCAACCAGAATGAAGAAAAGGGAAAGCAAAAGAACAAGTCTTTTATTCGCTTTGCTCTTTCTTATTTGTTTTAACTTAGGAATGCGGTCCTCAATGGAAACGATTTTCCCCTTTTCCATCTTTTTCACCTCTCCCTAAAAAAAGTGGATGATTCGTGACACTCGCAAAGTAATGTAGTAGAATTTTTCAAGCAACATATTATACCACAATAATTGGATATAAAAAAGAATATCCTATTGTTGTCTCCCAATGAATTCCACTTCTGTTTCTAAGTCAATTTCGAACTTACTATATACCGTATCTTTGACATGTTGTATCAAAGCTTGAACATCAGCCGCACTTCCCTCACCGGTGTTGACAATGAAGTTACCATGCATCGGAGAAATTTGAGCTCCTCCGATTGAATGACCCTTTAGACCAGCATCTTCCACTAACTTTCCTGCATGAATTGGGAGTGGATTTCTAAAAATACTTCCTGCACATGGCAAATTGTATGGCTGGGTATCTTTACGATAGTTTTTGTTATTCTGCATTCTTTCGACAATCTCACTTCTATTGCCTTCTTTAAATTGAAAAATGGCTTCGAGTACAATTCCAGATTTTTTCTTTTGAAGTAAAGAAGTTCGATACGAAAACTCCATTTCCTCCTTAGAAAGCCAAGACAATGTTCCATCTTCGAATAAAACATGAGCCTCCCTAAGAATCGCACTCATATCGGAACCGTGTGCGCCTGCATTCATGTAAACTGCTCCCCCAACGGAACCTGGAATTCCACTGGCAAACTCTAATCCAGCATATCCCTTTTTACTAATCTGAACTGATAAATTCACAAGGGATACACCTGCGCCAGCCGTCACTTCGGTTCCATTGATATTAAGATGATCCAGCCCTTTAGCTAATTTTAATACCACACCATCAATACCTTCATCGCTGACAAGGAGGTTCGAACCTCTTCCAATTACTCTCCATGGTAAATTATTCTCCTTGATAACCTTCATTGCTTTTTCAATGCTTTCAACAGAGGATGGCTCGATGAATATATCTGCCGGCCCGCCAATTTTCATTGTTGTATGATTAGCAAGTGGCTCCTTTTCGAGCAGCTTACCGATTTGCATTTCTGATAATTGTTTTATCACTTTATCCACGATAAACCTCCTTGTTGTTCCTAGATTCCATCATTATAAGTTCCATTTCCTCACCCAAATGAGGTCTCTAATTAGGCAATATCGATAACACTATTATAATAAAGCTTGAAAATGAGAAAGGGTAAGTGCCTCTTCGGTTTAACCCTCTTATACTATAGTCTAAACAATGCCGCATTGCCAATATTTATTGAAGATATCCTTACATTCATACATGGTAATATTTAAGTAGCGTTTCATTTTTTTCAAATTGCCTAGATAGCTAGCCATACGGAGAACCAGAACCTGTTTCAATTAAGCAATCATAACAAAAAAAGGAAGTCCGGCATTAAATCCGGACTTCCTTTTTTTGTTTGTAAATGCATACCGTTCTGCTTTTAAAATCTCGAATAACGGCTAATATTCAGCAGTACCCCTATGGCCATCAACATGAGCGTCAAGGAAGACCCACCATAACTTAAAAGGGGCAAGGTAATACCGGTAACCGGCATCAAACCAGTGACAACACCAATATTAATCATAACTTGAATAGCTACCATAGCGATAATTCCCACTGCCACCAGGCTTCCATATAAGTCAGGTGCCCCAAGTGCGATTCGAATTCCACGCCAAAGCATGAGAGCGAATAATAATATAACGAGGGACCCACCGATGAAACCTAGTTCCTCAGATAATATCGCAAAAATAAAGTCAGTTTGCGGTTCTGGTAAATAGAAAAACTTCTGCCGACTTTGTCCTAACCCTAGTCCGAACAATCCACCTGGTCCAATCGCATAAAACGATTGAATCATTTGAAACCCGCTTCCAAGTGGGTCTTCCCAAGGATCAAGAAAGGAGGTGATACGCTTTATCCTATACGGAGCCGATAAAATGAGGCCTACAAACCCGGCCACCCCAATTAGCCCCAGTCCAACAAAATGGCTGATCCGTGCACCTGAAATGAAAATCATCACGATGCACGTTCCTATCATCACCGTCCCTGTCCCTAAATCAGGTTGTAACATGATAAGCCCAAACGCTAAAAATACAATGCCCAACGATGGCATCATCCCTTTTTTAAAGGAAGTGATCAGTTTTTGCCTTTCAGATAAGAACTTGGCCAAAAAAGCAATCATCGCGAGTTTCATGAATTCAGATGGCTGAACCGAGAAAGCTCCTACACCGATCCAACTCCGGGAACCATTTCTCGCCATCCCGATACCCGGCACCAGTACAGCCAACAGTAAGATAAAGCAGATAATAATGAGCAACTTGGCCCACGTACGCCATGTCCAGTAGTCGACATTCATGATGAAGAACATGGCAACGACTCCTACACAGGCAAACAGCAACTGTCTTTTAGCAAAATAAAAGGAGTCATCAAATTTATAATCTGCCCAAATTGCACTGGCGCTGTAAACCATAACTAAACCTATAGTCAAGAGGCTTAAGGTAACGATAATGAGAATAAGATCAGGATTGGATTTTTTTAATGGCACGGACATCCACCTCTGGGAAGTTTTTCGAGCCTGTACGAATATAAAGCACTAACCGGTGCCACATTTAGCAGCACTTTAGTCAAAAAAAAAGCGATAACGGCTCATTATCGCTTTTTTCCAAGGTGTCAACGTAGAAGCAGGTTCACTTCCTTCTGCGAAAGCTCTTACTTAAGTTTATGCACAGCCTCCATAAACATGTCCCCTCTTTGTTCAAAAGTTTTATATTGGTCCCAGCTTGCACAAGCCGGAGAGAGGAGGATACAGTCGCCTGCTTCTGATAAATCAAAAGCAACAGGTACGGCCTTTACTACATTATCGACACGTTTTATATTCGTTATTCCTAATTCTTTGGCTATCCGTTCAATTTTTTCTGCTGTTTCCCCAAACGTGATAACTGCCTTGACGTGTTTCATAGCCGGTTTTAACTCATCAAATTCATTTCCTCGGTCCAATCCGCCAGCCAGTAAGATAACCGGCTCGGTAAATGAAGTCAGTGCCTTCGAAGCTGCAAGGATATTCGTCGCTTTAGAATCATTATAAAATTTACGTTTTTCTATCGACGCTACAAATTGTAGACGATGCTCCACGCCACCGAAAGTAGTTAAAACGGTTTGAATCGCTTCATTGGTTACCCCTTTCAGTTTCACTGCGGAAATAGCCGCAAGCACATTTTCCAAGTTGTGTTTTCCAGGAAGAACGATATCTGTAACATCAATTACTTTTTCACCGCGGAAATATACGGCCCCATCTTCCACATAAGCCCCGTTCTCATGCTTCACTTCTGTAGAAAATGGTACAAGCTGTGCCTTCGTCTTCTTGGTCATGGCTACTACGTCTATTTGATCAGCATTGAAAATCATGAAATCCGAGGCTCTTTGATTTCTTGTAATCGCCGCTTTCGCTTCAGCATATTCTTGCTTCGAACTGTGATAATCCAAGTGGGCATCATACAAATTCGTTACAATCGAGATTTCCGGTCGGAATTCTTCTATGCCCATCAATTGGAATGATGACAGCTCAATGACAATTGTGTCTTCAGATGTTGCCTTCTCAGCAACTCCGGATGCAACTGTCCCGATATTTCCGGCAATTAGTGGGGACTTTTCACCGGCTTTCATCATTTCAAATATCAAAGTAGTGGTTGTAGTCTTCCCATTGGTACCCGTGATCCCCAAAAATGGCGCTTCACTGATTTGGTACGCCAGCTCAACTTCAGTGATTACGGGAATCCCTTTCTCCAAGGCCCCTTTTACCAGTGGATTTCTATAAGGTATACCAGGGTTTTTTACAATCAATTCAAATCCCTCATCCAATAACTCAATCGGATGGCTGCCACAAATTACTTTTATTCCTTGTTCAAGTAGGCCCTGTGCTTCAGGGTTTTCCGATAACGGCTTCATATCATTGACGGTTACGAACGCTCCAAGTCTATGTAGAAGCGAAGCTGCCGTAACTCCGCTTTTAGCCAAACCTAATACTAATATTTTTTTCTCTGAATATTTTTCTGTCTCATTCAATTTATATCCACACCTCTAAATAGATTCCGAGTACCGCACACAGTAATCCTACTGTCCAAAAGGTCACGACAACACGCCATTCCGACCAGCCAGAAAGCTCATAATGGTGATGTAGCGGACTCATTTTAAAAATACGCTTACCTCTAAGCTTAAACGATCCTACCTGTAAAATGACAGATAGTGTTTCAATGACAAAAACTCCACCGATAATAACAAGTAGCAATTCAAGTTTTGTTAGCAGGGCAATCGTTGCAATGGCTCCACCCAATGCTAGAGATCCTGTATCCCCCATAAACACCTTGGCAGGATGAGCATTGAAGACAAGGAAGCCTAAGACAGCCCCTACAACGGCCACTGAAAATATCGCTACATCGTATTGTGACTGACTCCATGCAAGTATGGCAAATCCTCCAAAAGCAATAGCGGACGTTCCAGAAACAAGTCCATCCAAGCCGTCCGTCAAATTGACTGCATTTGAGAAACCTACCAACCAGAATATAACGATAATCAGGTAAGCCCAACCAAAATCAATGGAAAAATCGGTACCTGGAATCCTCAATTCAGGGTTAAAAACGTCAGTTTGTTTGAATACGAAGTAAAAAATGACCGAAATTACGATCTGACCTAGAAGCTTCTGCTTTGATGTCAGTCCTAGATTTCGCTTCATGACTACCTTGATAAAATCATCCATGAATCCTAATAGGCCAAATCCTAAAGTGACAAATAATAATAGGTACGTCTCAGTAGATGGTTCAGCAAACTTCAAAGTCATGACTAATGTAGCAATAGTAACGGATAATAATATCACCAACCCGCCCATTGTGGGTGTTCCTGTTTTCTTTAGATGTGATTGTGGGCCTTCTTCCCTGATACTTTGCCCGAATTTCAACCTTCTTAAAAATGGGATGAAGATGGGCGATAGAAGAACGGTTACTAAAAACGCCATCAAAATTGTATAAAATATCACTTGTTCCAACATTCCTTACTCCCTCATTCCTAACACAATTCAAATATACATTATCCTTGTTGCTATTCTTTGTTTGATGGGTCCTTTTAAAACGTATTAAATGGCACCCAATCTAGTTTGAATTGCTTTTTTCGCTTCTTCACGATCATCAAAATGAAGTACAGCGTCACCAACCAATTGGTAAGTTTCATGCCCTTTTCCCGCGATTAAAATCACATCGCCTGTTTCAGCTTTTGAAACGGCATATTCAATGGCTTCTCTTCGGTCCTGAATAACTGTGTATGTTTCACCTTCGACCCCAGCTTCCATATCGCGAAGAATCTGTAAAGCATCCTCACTGCGTGGGTTATCAGAAGTGAAGATCGGGTCCGTAGCCAATTTGCAGGCAATTGCTGCCATGATGGGCCGTTTTGTTTTATCCCGGTCCCCGCCACAACCTACAATCACGAATATCTTGTTTTTTGCAAACTCACCGACTGTCCTCAAAACATTTTCAAGACTGTCCGGTGTGTGTGCATAGTCGACGATGACCGGAAAATCCTGGTTCGCCAAGATAAGCTCAAAACGACCAGCAACGCCTTTTATTGATTCAATGGATTTGATGGTCTCATCTAGGTCATTACCAGCACATATGGCGGCGCTAATGGCGGCCAGGACGTTATAAACACTGAATTTCCCTATTAACTGCAGCTTAACTTTACGTATTTCTTTGCTTACCGTAAGAGTAAAAGTAGTGCCTTGTGCGTTAATCTGTATATCACTGGCACTAATATCTGCATCCTTATCAATTCCGTATGTAACAACTGTCGCGGCTGTTGCTTTAATAAAATCAGCTGTTGCTTCATCATCAGCGTTAAGAACAGCGTATTTAGGACGATTTTCCAAGTAGGCATTGCCTAATTGAGAGAAAAACAATGATTTCGCATGTTTGTATCTCTCCATCGTTTTATGAAAGTCTAAATGATCTTGCGTTAAGTTCGTGAATACGGCAATATCGTAATCACATCCATGTACGCGACCAAGTTCGAGCGCATGCGAAGAAACCTCCATGATGGCCGTTGAGACATCCGCTTCAGCCATATCATGAAAAGCCTTCTGAAGCGTGACACTGTCTGGGGTCGTATTCTTCGTTTCAAACACTTTATCGACGATTTTAGTATACATCGTGCCGATCAAACCCGTTTTCTTCTTTTGATCTTCGAAAATCTTTTCAAGCAAATGGCTTGTCGTCGTTTTTCCGTTTGTACCAGTAATACCAATCAGGCGCATTTTTTGAGTCGGATGACCGTAAAATGCATCTGCAAGAACCGCCATGGCCCTACTGGAATCACGGACTACAATGACAGGTACGTTTAAGTTCAAAGGTCGTTCAGCAATGACAGCGGCAGCACCATTCTCTACGGCTGATTGGGCAAAATCATGACCATCCACTGTATAACCTTTTATACAAACAAATAAACTTCCATCTTTCACTTTACGGTTATCATTTTCAATGGAGGTGATCTCCGGATTAACTCCTTCATGCGTATCCAAGGAGTGTAAATAAGATAGTAATGCGTGAAGCTTCATTTTTCCATCCCTCTCATCTTAATTTGAGGATTCATTATATGTGATTAAATGTGGCTTGTCGAGAAACCAGCTTTAATTATACGGGGTTTAATCGACTCCGTAAACAAAGCGGCTGATGTTTTCAGCCGCTTTTCACTATTCTTATTTTATACTTATTCTGTTTGTTCGCCAAGATAAATTCTAATTGTTGATCCTTCTTTTAATTTCACCCCTGCATCTGGTGCCTGTTTTATGACTTTATTTCCACTTCCTGCATAATCGATTCTAAGATCCAGAAGTTGAGTCTGGAGCTCTTTTTTACTCATTCCGACAACATCCGGAACCTCGACCATCACCGGATCGGTCCAGACCTTTTCCTTTTCAATCTGATTTTTTCTCGGTTTGACGCCCATTGCCCTTAGTGAATCTTCCATGATATGCCCAACGATTGGCGCAGCAACCACGCCGCCAAATTGAACTGTCCCTTTAGGATTGTCTACAGCGATATAGACGACGATTTGAGGATCGTCGGCTGGGGCGACACCTATAAATGAGAGAATATAATTATTATCTAAATATCTTCCATTTTCGGCTTTTTGGGCCGTCCCGGTTTTCCCGCCCACTCGGTACGACTCGACGAACGCCCCCTTACCGCTTCCTTTTGCTACAACGGATTCAAGTGCTTCCCGGACCTTTTTTGAAGTTTCTTCGGAAATCACCTTTTTCTTGGCTTGTGGTGTCTTCCTCATTACTACTTCTCCCGTTTTGGGGTCAACCAATTCTTTTGCAATATATGGGGTATACAAGGTCCCCCCGTTCACAGCTGCCGAAACAGCCGTGACCTGCTGGATAGGCGTGACGGCAACCCCTTGTCCAAAAGCGGTTGTGGCCTGTTCAACCGGACCTACACGATCCATATTAAACATGATTCCCCTTCCTTCCCCTGACAAATCAATCCCCGTTTTTTGACCGAAACCGAAGTCGTTGATATATTTGAACAACTTATCTTTGCCCAGTCGGTTACCAAGCTCGACGAAACCCGGATTACATGAGTTTTCTACCACCTCTAGGAAAGATTGATCTCCATGACCACCGCTTTTCCAGCAATGCAATGTAGATCCTGCAACCTCCACATGTCCGGAGTCATAGAAATGGTCATTCTGAAGATTAACTTTTCCTTCCTCAAGTGCTGCTGCAAGCGTAATAATCTTAAAAGTCGAACCCGGCTCATAAATACTCCAAACCGGTAAATTACGATTATAGACTTCAGCAGGTACATCTTGAAATTTCGCTGGATCGAAAGTTGGCCTGCTGGACATGGCCAGTATCTCTCCTGTCTTTGGATCCATCGCAATAGCAATAAGTCCATCCGGATCATAAGTGGCCTCTGCATTATCTAATTCCCGTTCTACAATGGTCTGAATTCTGCTATCAATCGTCAGTTTCAAGTTATCCCCATCTACGGGAGCCTTGAAGTCATCTGCCATGTTTTCGAGCCTTTTCCCTTTAGCATCAGAGTAAAATTTCACGTATCCTCTTTTGCCATTAAGCTCTTTATCATACGATAATTCGATTCCCATCAATCCCTGGTTGTCCGAGCCCGTAAAACCCAATACATGTGACAAATATTCTCCGAATGGATAATGGCGCTTGGAATCCTCCGCAATATAGACTCCTTTAATGCCTAACGCCTTGATTTCCTTCGCCTTTTCATGTGTTATCTTTCTTCCTTCTGGAATTCTGGCACTCATCGACTGTTTTGTTAACCATTGATAGGCTTTCTCCTTCGTGATGTTCAATATGGAAGCCAACTGTTCAGAAGTCTCACTTGGGTTCTCAATTTGTCTCGGGATGACATATACCGTCGGGGCTGATATATTCGTTGCCAACTCCACTCCATTTCGATCCAAGATCTCTCCGCGCTTGGCTTCAAAAGGAATATTCCTACTCCACGAATCCTTAGCCAGGCTTGTCAAATTATCTCCTAAATAAAACTGAACGATTCCTAAGCGGATATCAATAATAAAAAAGACGACTAATCCTATTGCCAATGCGATTGCGAGCCGTTTTCGGACAGTAACATTAGAAACACGCAAAAACAGGCACCTCCATTTCATACATGCTCAATATATATGCTTGTCTATATGATGCTAGACTAAAAAATGCACGAAAAAGAGGGACCCAATTGGGTCCCCCTTTCCCTTACTCTACATTCGTCTCTTTTTTCGTTGAGTCTTTAGTCGATTTCTCAGGCTGTTGTAATTCGACTTTGAAAGAGTCACCTTCTTTAACCTTGGTACCGCGCTTAGGGCTCTGTTTGCTCACATACCCTGTACCAGAGGTATTCAGATCAAGCTTAGCAATGCTAGCTACCTTCATGACATCTCGTAATGACCAATCCGTCATATCCGGAACCTTCATTACTCCTTCAGTTCGGAGAATGATCTTTTCTCCTTGCAATAGTGTACTTCCAGCTTTAGGCGACTGATCGAGAATTTTCCGTCCATTACCGATCTGTTCCACTTCAAGCCCTAACTTCTCCAATTCCTTAACGGATGAACGAATAGGTTGATCCGTATAGTCTTCGATTTTGTTAGTTGTCTGTTTTTTTAGATCGGAAGGTTTTATGTTTAAATACATCAGGCTATTTTGCATCACTGGATTAAAGATTTCAGAAAGTGGATCCGCTCCTACAAACGAGTCACCTAACTTTGGCTGTTTGACCGCCACGTAGACAACAAGTTGCGGATCATCTGCCGGTGCCATCCCTAAGAATGAAAAATAATAGTTTTCCTTACCCGTTAGGTATTTTCCATTCGGACCAGGAATTTGAGCAGTTCCTGTTTTCCCTGCTACCTCATAACCATCGATAGCATATTTCTTGCCCGTTCCTTTTTCTGCTGAAACGACCGTTTCTAAATACTCGCGAACTTGTTTTGCAGTCTCTGCCGAAATCGGTTCACCGGCCACCTGTGGTTTTGTCGTTTTCAACACTTTCCCGTTATCTTGATTGGATGTGCTTTTAATAACATATGGTCGCATCATCTTTCCATCATTAGCCACCGCTGAAGCTGCTTGTATCTGTTGGATAGGCGTGACCGTTGTCCCTTGTCCAAACGCGGTAGTTACTTTTTCCATTTTGTACTTATATTGTATCTTGCCTGTAATCTCATTCGGCAGGTCTATCCCTGTCTTTTTATCAAAGCCGAATTTCGTCAAATAATCACGGAAGGTATCCGCACCCATTTTATCCATGGCAAGGGTAGCAAAAGCGACATTGGAGGATCGTTGGACTCCTTCAAGATAGGTCATGCTCTTACCTCTTTCGATTCCACTATGGTCGTTTATGGAACCTGTTGCCGCTTTGTATGTACCTGTTGTAAAAGTATCATTTGGATTAAAGACACCTTCTTCTACAGCTGCTGCAAGGGTAAAGGTTTTAAAGGTAGATCCAGGTTCATACGTTTCTTCAATCGCCAGGTTGCGCCAAGTATCCGTAAGACCCTCTTTCGTCGTCGGATGGAAAGTAGGCCTTTGTCCCATCGCCAAGATTTCCCCCGTTTTGGGATTGGAAACAATGGCAATGATTTGTTTTGGTTCGTACTTTTTCTGGACTTTATTCATGGAATCTTCCAAGAAAGTTTGAATTTTTTTATCGATTGTCAGCGAGACGTTATTCCCATTTTTCGGGGCCGAAACCTTTTCCTCCGCACCTGGCAAGATTAGTCCCCAAAAGTCACTTTCGTACGTCAGTTTCCCGTCCGTTTCTTGCAGCTCCTTATTGAGGTACTTTTCAATCCCAAATTTCCCGGTCATCTCTTCGGTTTCTTCATCTTTTTCTACGTATCCAATCAAATGAGAAGCAAAGATTCCATTTGGATAGAAACGTTTATTGGTCCTTCCAAATGTAATTCCTGGAAGTTCCAACTTTTCGATTTTCTGTTTGGTATCCTGGGTAAGATCTTTCCCAGCTCTCCCAAATTCCACCTGATACGCCCCTTTTTTAATAAGACGGTCATAAATAGCCTGTTCATCCATGTCAATATATTTTGCAAGCTTACTTGCAGTCATCTCTGGGTCTTTTACATGCTCTGTTTCTTTCTCGCTCAGGATGGCTCGCAGGATATACGAGGACGTATCCACTGCAATGACTTCACCCTTTGTATCAAGGATACTGCCCCGTTTAGCTTCGATAACTTGTTCTTTTTCATATTTTTTGTCAATTTTTGAAGCTAGTACCTCGCCTCCAGCTGTACCCGTCACTCCAATATATAAAAAGCGGCAGATTAATACAAAGAAGAGCAGGCTGAATACAAAGAATAATCCAGCTGCTCCACGCTTCATATTTTTTTGTTTCTGCATCAGTTCTGCACAACCTTCACGTTATTATCATCCAGCCCTAGGCCCATTTTGGCAGCGATATCCCAAATCCGCTCATATCTACTAAGTTCGTCGACCTGCACCTTTAAATCATCATTCAATTTTCCTTGTTCTTCAATGGTAGCTTCGACTTGCTGAATTTCTTTGTTCGTTTCATATATGGCAGCTTGATTGGAGACAATCTTCACGCATGCAAAGGTTATCATGATAGCAATGGCACATAGTAAGACAACTTCACCAATTGATATTTTAGCTTTGCGGATGACAACAGTTTGTTGGGATAAATGCTGTTGTTGTTCATATTGCTGTTCTTGTACTTTTTTTGCTATGGCACTCATTCATGCTCCCCCTTTTCTATTTTTCTATATTTATTGTTTTTCGGCTATTCTTAACTTGGCCGAACGAGAACGATTATTCCCTTCTAACTCTTCTTCTGAAGGTAGTATCGGTTTTCTCGTAATCAATTTCAGGGTCGGTTTAAACTCTTCAGGAATGATTGGAAGTCCATGTGGAAGATCCGGAAGTGCACTCGCTTTTTTAAACACCGTTTTACAAATGCGATCTTCCAATGAATGGAAAGTAATCACGGAAATTCTTCCTTCAGGGTTCAACAGTGATATCGCTTGTTCTAAAGAATCCTCAAACACTCCCAATTCATCATTTACAGCAATTCGGATAGCTTGGAAAACCCGTTTCGCTGGATGTCCGCCTTTGCGTCGTGCCGGAGCAGGAATTCCCTCTTTAATTAGCTCCACCAACTCAAAAGTCGTTTCAATCGGCTTTATTTCACGGGCCGCTTCTATTTTCCGGGCAATTTGCTTCGAAAATTTCTCTTCTCCATACTGGAAGAAGATTCTCAGCAATTCATGGTATGTCCATGAATTCACAACATCATATGCAGATGTGGCGGCACTTTGATCCATCCTCATATCCAATGGAGCATCATGATTGTAACTGAATCCACGTTCCGGCGTATCTAATTGTGGAGATGATACACCCAAATCATAAAGAATTCCATCCACTTTTTCGACACCACGAGCATTCAACTCTTCTTGTAGGTATTTAAAATTATTAGGAACGAGCACGACACGGTCTCCATAGCTTTCTAATTTGGCCTTAGCATTCTTAATGGCCGTCTCATCCTGATCAAAAGCATATAATCTACCTTTATCAGAAAGCTGTGATAGTAAGTATTCGCTATGACCTGCTCCTCCTAAAGTACAATCGACATAAATTCCATCAGGTTTGATGTTCAAGCCATCAACCGTTTCTTTTAATAACACTGTTGTATGTTGAAACATGTTAGACATCCTTCCAATCGGTAATTGAGTCACGCTATTCGAGGGCAGCCTTAAATTTCAAAGCCAATCATATTTTCTGCTATCTCAGCGAAAGAATCCTCTGAAGCTGAAAAATAGTTTTCCCAAAGGGATTTGCTCCAAATCTCAATTCGATTGGTAACACCAAGAATTACACATTCTTTTTCCAATTGGCCATATGAAGTAAGCGGCGTGGGAATATTAATTCGCCCTTGTTTGTCTATTTCGCATTCTGTTGCAGCGGAAAAGAAAAAACGGGTAAAGGCACGAGCATCTTTTTTGGTTATAGGTAGGGCTTTTAGTTTTTCTTCTAATAGCTTCCACTCATCCATAGGGTAACCAAATAAACACTGATCGAGTCCGCGGGTAAGTACAAATTGCTCCCCAAGGTTGTCCCTGAATTTCACCGGGACAATCAGACGACCTTTTATATCGATGTTATGATGGTACTCTCCCATGAACATACCCACTACCCCCACATTCTAATCTCAATGTACCACATTCCCCCACCTTTCTCCACTTGTTTTTACTTTCGCCTCTGTTGTAAAAATCCCCTTCTTTTATATATAAGTTTATTTAGCCAATTTTCTCATCAAAACCCTATCTTTTTCACGAATGGACACAGACCGAGGGAGCGTTGCTCTTTTACTGTCGAAGTTTTTGGAAAAACAAAAAGAAGACAGGCTAACCACCTGTCTTCAAATTGCTTTATAATCTCCACTTTTCTCCACGGCGAAGTTCTTATAAGAAAATCACCTTATGCTCGTTATTAAAACGATAGTCCAGTTTCATGATTTCCTTTACAAAATCAGGACCATATTGATTTAAATAATAAAACACATTCCACATTCTCTCTTGGGGAGATTCCAGCGGATATAGCGAATTGGCAATGCGTTCGTATTTTTTCAAGACGAATGAATGACGTTCTTTTGTCCGCTCTTCTATCTTGCCATACATGAATGCCAATTGTTTCTGGATGAATTCGATATTTTTATTCAACATCGGTTCAAGCCCCTTATCCAAAGAAACCGCATGCATGAATAACTTTTGGTGGTTCTCTTCGAGCTGTACTTTCATGACTTTGAATAATTGATCCACCGTCTCATCTTTCACGGAATCAAGGTAACACTGTACGGCATTCGCCGTTCCTTCCGTTAAAACCGTCTTCAACGTTAGTTCGGTTTCCTCAAGGTCCGTCTGGATGCCACGCTCGATGAAGGTAATATTCAATCTTGGAACAATTGGAGGCATCTTCATAGCAAATAATTCAAATGCGCGTTTCAATTCTGCCCAATAGGCAATTTCCCCAGGACCTGAAATGAAGGCTAAAACAGGAAACAGCATTTCCTGCATTAACGGGCGCGTAACGACATTATTACTTAAATGTTCCGGTTGGTTCTTGGCCATTTGCAAGAGTTCCTGCTCCGAAAAAGAAACCTCACCATTCCTAGCAGTAAACTTGCCTTCTGAACGTATAAGCAAACATCGGTCTTTTTTATTAGTATCATAATAAAAAAGATTGGCTGGCTCTTCACCCATCTCGATCATTTTGGAATACCCTTGAGCTTGCATGAAAGCTTGTTGCTGTGCAACCTCTTTTGCAATCTTTTCATTTTTTTCAATCAAAGACTCAAAGAAACCCGTTTCTAGTTTTCTCAAGGCCGGATCTCCCGCATCAACAAGCAAGAGGCCGTATTCATGGAACCATTCGTGAATCAAACGAGCAAAAAAGTCGACAAATGTTTTCGATTGTTTGATTGTTTCCTTCATATCTTTACGAAGTTTATTAGTAAAGCTGGTTTCACCATATGTTTCAATGATTTCTTCGAACCATTGCCCCATCTTACTTTCGTCTACTTCCACATCTGTTACCATGGTTTTGAAAGGCTGATAAGAAGGATAAGATTTTTTATCCGGTTTCCCGTTTTTCATGACATACACATGGTTGACCTCTGCAAGGTCATGATCTTCACCAGCTATCCAAAATACAGGAATAACCGGTTTCCCCAGTGCTTTTTGCTGCTCTTGTGCAAGCTTGATAATTGAAATCACCTTATGGATCGTATAAAGGGGACCAGACAATAATCCTGCTTGCTGCCCACCTACGACAACGACGGAATCATCACGCCGTAATTCCTCAATATTATCATTTACAGCCTCACTGCTGGAAAAACGAGACATATATTCTTGTATGTAATCCGATAATTTCCCTCGTGAAAAACTCCTGTTCATCAATTCCTGATATCTATTGCGGTAAATGTCCGAATCGGACAAGTCATAGTGAAAATAATCTTCCGTTTCAAGATCGCCCTGCAAATAGTCCGAGGCGAAACGGTTTAATGATGGTAACGCGAGATCTTTCATCTCCATGTATGTTCTCCCTTTCTCTGCAACTACAATTCTTTTTAGAGTATAACATTCTGTTTTAAGAAAACAAAAAATGTTGCCCAGGAGCAGAAGATTGATGCTTTTGCCGTTCATTATGCAGTGAATATTCTAGTGATTCTTGTAATAAATCCTATGGAAAACAAAAGAAGATACGCACAAAAAAAGAATGCGAAATTCACTCTCCAAAATCCTTTTAAGACTTTTTGAAAAATGATTTCTCCTTTAACCTGGTAATGGACAAGAACAACAACGAATGCATTGGCAATCATGATGAGCATTATCACCCAAAACATATGTATATTCCAAATGGTCACAATTAAATAATGTACCGATAAAACAAAAAACAACGTGCTCATATCCATGGCAAATTGAACGGAACGCTTATGGTTCCTTGTGAATTGCTTGGCGCTAATAAAAAAAATAATATAGCCTATAAATGGAAGTGTAATGAAAATCGCGGCAACACTTGAAACAAAGTTTGGCACACCCTCATCCCCCTTGAAACTCTTTTCCTTTAATCATCACATAAAGAGAAGACGCCATGCATGCCTTTTTCTCTTTTCGTACCGCCTCCGCCATGATATAGCCTAAGATAGCGTCAATTTCTGTTTCTCTTCCAAGTTCAATATCTTTTAGCATGGAAGATCTATTTTCTGAGGTGTTAGCACAAACGGATTTTACGTGTCTAAAAGATTCCTCCGCATCTGGTAATTCCAGTACTGACGAGATCTCGGCAAATAACGCCTGAAATAATTGGTAATAGAATGGATTGGTTATCAATCGTCCATTTTCCACCTCCAATAACGCAGTCAGTGGGTTGATTACAGCGTTGACAATCAACTTATCTATTAGCATCGAATGATAATCTTCGCTCTCAATGAACGGAAAAAGATTCTCCCCTTCGTCAAGAAAAGGAAGTCGATTAAGATCCCCTTTGTAAGAAGCAACTCTTGTCAAACCGATTCCGGTATGTTCTACCGTATTCTCATTAAGCCTTAATGCCCCATGTTCCACTACACCCACACAAATAGTTGAAGACTTTAGCTGCTTTAAATGGGAAATATGACCATATCCATTTTGCAAAAACAACATAGGTACTTGCAACCCTTCAATCACTGGTAGAATTTGTGGAAGGTGATATTGTTTAACGGTTACTAAAAGTAATTCTTCTTCCCTTAAGCCTTCTTTCAATACTTTTGATGGTAGGTCCCTTTTACAGATCGCTCCATCCACGATAAGCCGGACACCTTCTCTATTAATAAGTGAAGCTTGTTCCTCTCTGCGCGTATAGAGTGTGACTTCATGCCTCTCACATAGGTAAGAAGCGAATAACAAACCAATGGAGCCGCCTCCAATGACGCCTATTTTCATAGTACCCTTCCTAACTTATTGCTACATACTAACTATTTTAACACATATTCTTTTTTCACTTCGTTGATATTTTGGTCTAAATAGGAACGAAATCATTCACTCTACGGCTGTTTTTTGTAATTATTCAGCCCTTCAGTCACCTGAGTGCACAAAAACATAGAGAAGTATAAATACGCCAATCCAGGGTATAATTCCTTCTTTGCGAACTAAATTAATGGTATATTAGAAATGAAAAGCCGTACACATCTTTAGACTGTTATTAATGATTAATGACTCAGATTTTTCATAGACTTAAAAATGAATAAAAGAAGTAAAACAACCAGAAGATTTTCATGGGAATGGTATTATAGGAGTAGTTTGATCTGAATAAGGGGGAGCTATTTTATGGAATACAAGGTGGAACGATTACTTGTGAATTTTAAAACGCTTGAGGAGTTCAAAAAGTTCAAAGAATATGGGATGCAGGAATTATCCATGCTCGATGACTTAGAGGGTAATATCATTGAGAACGACAGCCAATCGCCTTTCTATGGCATCTTCTATGGTGACATGTTGGTCGCTAGAATGAGTTTATACAAAAAAAGCGCGAAGTTTGACCGATATTTTGATAAAACGAAAGACTTCCTTGTCCTTTGGAAGCTAGAAGTCCTTCCAAACCACCAAAAGAAAGGTTACGGTAAAGCCTTGGTCGACTTCGCTAAGAGCTTTAATATGCCAATCAAAACAAATTCACGGGTTCATTCACAAGCATTCTGGGAGAAAATGGGCTTTTACTCCATACCCTATGAAATGGATCGTGACCTTGGTGAAAATCCTTTAATTTGGAACCCCTATGAAAAACGAGATGAAACCATAGATAAACAAGAGTAAATAAAAGACGCGGGAGGAAATTTTTCCACCCGCCTTTCTCATTTATTAACTCTTTCCAAATTTCCATTCTTATCCATTTGAAAACTTACCTTCGGATTTAACTTTTCATCTTCTAACACACTTAGCTTTCTAGCCCGTTCCATTATTTGCATAAGTGCCCGGTAATCCTCTTCCACTACTCTTAAGCTTTCCTGTAACAACCCATTCTCTTCCCGAAGCCTTTCATTTTCCTGTTCAAGATAGTAAGAACGCTGTAAATTTCTTTCTTTTTCCTCCCTATCATGTTTAAAAGATTCATCCATCTTCGTTAGATATGAAATTACGTCTTGGAGAGTGGTAGACGATGCTGATTGAGTTTCTCTTATCCACTCCGTAGCGAGTTCCGGTTCATTCGAATCTTCTACATTCTCCTTTACTTCAGCCTCAAAGTTGGTATCCTTGACCACCTGTTCCTTTCTCTGTTTTTTAGCCAGCTCCACTCCTGACTTATATTGTTTCCTGACAAAAGAATTCCATCGAAAACCGCAAGCTGCGGACGTTCTTGATAATTGTTTCCCCACTTCTTCAAATGCTTTCAGTTGTGTACTGCCTTCTCTAATATGTCTTAGCACCACTTCAGCCAATAATAAATCTTCGTCCTGCGTCCATGCATCTTGTCTGGCAATCGTCATCTCTCTACCTCCAAGCAAGTTTTACTTCATAATATGCACTTGATAGGAAAGATAGACGGAATATAGAACGGTTAAAGATTTATTTTTTTTTATTTAAAAAATGACTAACTGCAAGATGATGGGCTTCCGTTGCCCATAGTTTTGCACACTCGCGAATTTCTGCTTCCATTCTTCCTTTCAGACCACCGTCTTGCCATTTCTTAACCAATACTTTTTTATAGGCCATTAAAACCCGGGGTTCATGACGCAGGAAACCATCTGCGAATTCTTCCCAGTCTTCTAAATCCACTATTTCGTCTATGAAACCCATTTCCTTTGCATTTTCTGAGCTATGTATTTCAGCATCAAGTAGTAGCTTCAAGGCATTTTGTACAGGAAGCTTTTCAAACAAAAGTGATGCAGCGCCCCAGCCTGTGGTAATCCCTAAAGTCCCCTGAACAAATCCTATTTTTATGCCATGCCTGGCCAGTCTGAAATCACAAGCCGTGGCTATTTCACATCCGCCGCCGATAGCACTGCCATTAAGAAGGGCAATTGTAGGTTTCGGAAAAATCGCCAGTTTATACAGAATCTCTCCCATCCTTGATAGCATGGAGAAAGCCTCTTCCTCCGTATATAAATCATGAAATTCACTCAAATCTCCACCTGAGCAGAATGCCTGAGAACCCTCTCCCGTCAGGAGTAGCACTTTAACCTCATCATCACTAGCTGCGTTAGATAATACTATTTCAAGTTCCTCCATCAATAGAAAGTTCACCGCATTTCTTTTCTCAGGTCTATTTAATGAAACCTTCAGGTATCCTTTTTCACTCTTATCAACAATTAATGTGTTATACATTTACACACCTTCTCCAAGTCTTTTTTATATTTCTAAATATTCAGTTAAATAAATCTGTAAAAAAGCACAGAGATAAATCTCTGCGCTTTTTTTGCATGTTACATATCAAGAAAGCATTGCTTTCGAGTAGGTCAAGAAGTTATTTTGCGACAACTTCTTTTCCTTTGTATGTTCCACATTCTTTACACACGTGATGTGAAAGAGTCATTCCACCACAGCTCGGGCATTCTACCATACCAGGTACTTGAAGCTTGAAGTGCGTACGACGTTTTCTTTTTGCAGTTTTCGACGTTCTTCTAAAAGGTACAGCCATTATTCCCACCTCCTTAAAAAATATAAAAAAGCTGGAAAAATCGGATTAACGATTTTTCGTTCCAATTAAGATTCTTTATTGTTGTCAAAAAAGTCGGCAAGCTTTGCAAATCTAGGATCAACCTTATGTTTAGTTTCTTCTTCAGAAATAACAGCCCAGTCTTTTCCAGATCGAGGAGCAGCTTCATTAGGATCGACATCCTCACAAAAAACCTGCATCGGAATTTCTAGCAATAAATTTTCTTTAATTACCGGTATAAGATCTACAACATCGCCTTCCACAACAGTAACATCTTCTCCATAGAAATGATTGCCATCTGCTTTTAAAAGGAAGGTTTCCTTTGTATCAATATCAATCGGATATTTAACGTCTACCAGTGTACGGGAGCAAGGTAATGTTAATTCACCTGAAAGATGCAAGTGAAAAGTAATTTCGGTAGAGTTGATATCAGCTCTTCCTGTTACTCTAATTGGAGAAACATCGCGTATTTGCTTGTCTCTTTCTTTAATGTCTAAGACATCCACTAATTCATCCAACTGTAAATTTTTGTCCCGAATTTTTTGAAGTTGACTAATTGTCCATTTCATATGAAATCACCTCAAGGCAACAAAAATAATTATAGCTTTCAATTATAAGTTTGTCAATATTTTTTCTTTACACTATAATGTAGTCATCCTAACTGATTTGCCATGTTTAAAATTATTTTCAAACAAAAAAATCAAGACGGAACATTCTAGTTCATTACTTGAAATACTATTTTAGCACTAAGTTGAAAAAATACAAAGTTTTTCTCTGAGGTGATTGAATGAAATCTTGCGGTTTAGTAGTCGAATATAATCCTTTTCATAATGGCCATGCCCTCCATGCCAAAGAAAGCAAACAAAAAACAGGGGCAGATGTAGTCGTAGCTGTGATGAGTGGACCATTTTTACAGCGGGGTGAACCAGCACTTGTTAGTAAGTGGGCAAGAACAGAAATGGCACTCCTTGGCGGCATTGACCTTGTTATTGAACTTCCCTATCCCTTTGCTGTCCAAAAAGCGGAAATCTTCGCTAAAGGCTCCATATCCCTTCTAGAATCTATAGGCTGCGACACCTTTTGTTTTGGCAGCGAAGATGGACGAATCGAACCTTTCATCAATGCCCATAACATTTTAGATGAAAATGCAACTAAGTATAACGCAACTATTAAATCTCTGATGAAAATGGGTTATAGTTACCCAACGAGCGCTTCAAAAGCTTTTCAAACGATAAGTGACAATGGAGATATGTTGGATTTGACGAAGCCGAATAACATCTTGGGTAAAGAGTATGTAAGTGCCGCTCTATCAAATGAGTATTCGATTCAACCCTATACGATACAACGCGTTGCCGCTGGCTACCATGATGTTACATTATCTTCAGAACCGATTGCCAGCGCGACGGGAATCCGCAAGGCCATACTAGAAGAAAAACAGGAATTAAATGCGGTGGAGAGATATATCCCACCTGCAACATTTCATGGGCTTCAACACTATGTAGCCACCTACCAAACCTTACATCAATGGGAACAGTATTGGCCCTTACTGAAATATCGGATACTCGTAGCCTCGCTGACCGAATTGGCAGCAATCTATGATATTGAAGAAGGCATTGAATATCGTATGAAAGAGATGGCGAAACAAGCAATGAACTTTCATGGATTCATGACCGCCATGAAAACTAAACGCTATACCTGGACGCGGATACAGCGAATGTGCGTACATATTTTGACGCATACGTTAAAAGAAGATATGATTCATGTCAATACTCCATCATATATCCGGTTGCTCGGCATGAACGAACGAGGTCAGGAGTACCTTCGGACTGTAAAAAAAACATTGCCGGTCCCTCTTATCTCCAAGCTTTCTTCGTATCAAGATCATCACATCGATTCAGATATAAGAGCGGCACAGGTATATTCAATGGGTTTACGTGAACCTTATCAAACTGCCTTAATGAAAAGGGAATTCGAAGCTCCGGTCATAAAAAGATAATAATAAAGCTGAATCAACGAAAGGGATAGCATCCCACCTTATGAAATCATATAAAAAAGCGCAAAACAGGTAGACTGCTTGCGCTTTTTTTCATTTTTTTGTTCCTTTAATCTTGGATAAGTACTGTAAAGCATCATTAAAACTATCTACTGGAATGATTTTCATCTTCGTTTTAATGTCCTTTGCCGCAATCATCGCTTCTTCATAGTTCGATCCCGCTGCTCCATTTTCATTGGGAGCAAAGAAAATTTCGGCACCTGAATTATCCGCGGCGACAATTTTCTGCTGGATACCGCCAATTGGACCGACCTTCCCGTCATCTGATATCGTTCCTGTTCCCGCTATATCGTATCCTCTCGTGATGTCCCCCTCTGTTAATTGATTATAGATTTCCAAAGAGAACATCAGCCCCGCTGATGGTCCACCAATTTGATCCGTATCTATGGAGATTTCCGGGTTTGGAATTACCTTTTGATAATCATCAAGTGAGATTCCAATTCCAACCCTACTGGAATCATCTTTGAATGTCTGTAAGGGAATAGAAACTTTGTTCTCTTTCCCTTCCCTTTTAAACACCAAATCAATCACGTCTCCTGCTTTCTTTCCATTAATATAATCCATGAATTCCTGGGCCGACTTGAATCTCACATCATCGACTTGAACAATCTGGTCCCCAGCCTTCAAATCCTTCGCTGCCGGCATCCCTTTGAGAACATCCAAAACATATACCCCTAGGTATTGATACGCCACTTCTTTCCCCGCTTTATCATAAGCGATCTTGATTGCATTGTTTTTAGACCCGTCCATTAAATGCAACTGTCTTACATTATATTCTTCATCTGTTTCATCTTCACTCCGGATCGAGGTCTCTGGGTATATTTCCTGGTACTTACTCCATTTAGCTATCAAGTAGGAGTAAATGTTTGCCTTCCCCATCCTCACCGTGGTCAACATGAAGCTCCCTTGCTCTTCGTCCGCACCTGAAACTTGAATGATTGGCTCTAGTTCTTTAGCCATTCCTGGTTTTGTCACATAATATGGGAGAGTATATAGGGCTGATGCTATGAGGAGTATAGCGGCCACCAGGACAGTGCGTACAAATATTTTACGATTCATCTTCATTGGACTCCTTCCAAGCAACAATACTTTGCTTAATCTGTTCTACCTTATCTTTTGCAGCATCTTCTCCAATACTAATTATTTCCTGTATATTTGTAAATGCTTTTGAACTGTATTTCTCTACCCTTGGTCGAATCATGACATCCGAGGCGACCTCTCTACTTTCAACCAATTCCATTTGCAAGATATCTAGGCTTTGCATAATAACATCATATATTGAATTTATCTCCACGTCCTGGTTTACATGTGAGACATCTACAGCAATGACGATATCCGCTCCCATATCCTTTACGACTGAAACTGGGACCCTGTCAATGACTCCTCCATCAACAAGGAGACGATTTCCAACTTTCTCAGGAACGAATATTCCAGGGATTGAAATGCTTGCCCTGACTGCAGGGGCTAACGGTCCATCACGAAAGATTACTTTTTCCCCCGTTTTAATATCTGTAGCGACAACCGCTATGGGTATATCCAAATCTTCAAGATTCTTGCCGTACGTGAAAACTCGGATGAGATCCTTTGTTCGCTTTCCTGAAATAAAACCCATTTTAGGTATCGTAAAATCCAAGTAATATTTTCTTTTAAATGCCCTAGAAAGTGTATATAGCCGTTCAATATCGGAACCGGCTCCATAAAAAGTAGCGACCATCGCTCCCATACTACTTCCCGCAATCATGTCTATCGGAATGCCTGCTTGTTGCAACACCTTTATTACCCCAATATGTGCAAATCCTCTCGCTCCTCCCGACCCGAGCGCTAGCCCGATCTTTGGATGCGACATAGTAATCTCCCCTCACTATAGAAAGTTCAATTTTAATCAAAATCATACTCATACAAAGTTATGGTCTTAAACAGTTTTATAGAAGCATATTGTTTATATTGACAGTAAAACAAGCATGGCAGCCAAAATTTCAGACTCCTTAAGTAACCATGTGCAAAACATTTAGCCATACCTTGTACCTAATATCTACATTTTATCATGTTTTAACCAGCAGAACCTACTGCGTATTTGTAACCCTTTTAGGAGGAGGCCTAACTTTGCTTAAATCAAAATCCAAAACAATAGTATTAGCCATCACGGTTACCATGATGGCAGTTGGCTTAATCATCTTCCCCCAGGAGTCCTTTGACGCTTCAAAAGGCGGCTTGAACATGTGGTGGACAATCGTTTTCCCTTCCCTCCTCCCCTTCTTGATCTTTTCGGAGTTATTAATTAGTTTTGGTGTGGTCAAGTTCATAGGGGTAATACTCGAACCATTCATGCGTCCTTTATTTCGAGTACCTGGAGTTGGTGGTTTTGTCTGGGCAATGGGACTCGCTTCCGGATTTCCAGCCGGTGCAAAATTCACAGTTAGGCTCCGTCAAGAAAAACAAGTCACTCAAATTGAAGCGGAGAGACTCGTTTGCTTTACTAATTCGTCCAATCCTTTGTTCCTATTTGTCGCCGTTGCCGTAGGATTTTTCCATGACCCTCACCTAGGCATTATTCTTGCACTTTCCCATTATTTAGGAAACCTTTGCGTAGGCATCTTGATGCGCTTTTACGGAACAAAGGAAGAAAAGGGAAAAGTTCAGACAAAGAGGGCTTCAAAACTGCCTTCCTTCAGACAAGCATTTAGTCAGATGCACTACAACCGGTTAAAGGAAACAAGACCATTTGGGACATTGCTAGGAGATGCCGTTCTATCATCCATCCAAACACTCCTTATGATAGGCGGATTCATCATTCTATTTTCAGTGGTCAATCGACTTTTGTTTCATATGAATATTACCAGCATGCTTGCCACAGGGATCGGCGGGATTTTACATATTATTCATTTCCCTAATTCATTGAGCATACCGTTTATTTCTGGCATGTTTGAAATGACCCTTGGATCCAAATTAACTAGCTCGATAGAAAATGCGACCCTACTACAGCAAACCATCATGACAAGTTTCATCCTTGCCTTCAATGGATTTAGCATCCAAGCGCAAGTGGCCAGTATCATCGCAACAACCGATATTCGCTTTATGCCATTTTTCTTCGCCAGAATTGCACATGGCTTCCTTGCCGCCATTTTCACCGTTATACTATGGAAGCCTTTCTATAGGGGCGGCACCGATGACAATGGAAACGCAAATAATGATTTCCCGGTCAATGGAATCACAGGTGACCATGCACATTCGCTTTACCAAAATATGCTGGATTTAGGCCCACTTGTCACCCTAGCTTTTCTTATGATTTACATCATCTTATTCGCCAAACGATTGATGAGTGACATTTCATAAAAAAAGAGCACAGTCCATAATATGGACCATGCTCTCTTTCTTATGCTTTATGCTCCTTGTACTTCTGTGTCAAGGCCGTCTGTACAACAGGCGGAACTAATTCTGAAATATCCCCGCCATATTTCGCGACTTCCTTTACGATACTAGAACTCAAGAACGAATATTGATTTTTCGTCATAATGAAGAATGACTCAATTTTACTGTTTAAAAATCTATTCATCGATGTTCCTTGCATTTCATATTCAAAATCCGACGTTGCCCTCAAACCCCTGATGATTGCATTGGCGGAAACGCTTTCAGCATAGTCAACCGTCAATCCCTGGTAGGAATCCACCTTGACATTCGGCATATGGGCCGTCGCTTCAGTAATTAGTTTCAATCTTTCCTCTACAGTAAACAGAGAATGCTTTGCAGAATTGTTTACTACAACTACATAGACCTCATCGAATACGTTCGCTCCCCTTTGAATGATATCAAGATGGCCAAATGTAATCGGGTCAAAACTTCCCGGACAAATCGCTATTTTCGACATTCATCGTTCCCCCCTATTCGTGTACGCTCCCCCAATGGTAAATCGTAACTGCAATACTTCCATAGACTTCTTTTCTTTTGATGATAAAGTTACCAATTTGTTCCGGGAGCGAAACATCATCACCATGCTCACAAACAATATACCCCATATCGCTGAGCATCCGGTTTTTATGTATCTCTTCTAATAAATCCACTAGTTTTTGCTTTTTATAAGGCGGATCAAGAAAGATCAATTCAAACATCATTTCCCTTTTGACCAAGGCCTTCAATGCACGTTCTGAATCATTTTTATAAACCTCTGCACAGTCCGTAAACTTACATAGCTCCAAGTTCGCCTTAACCGTTTGGTTAGCTTTGAAGTCGCGGTCTACAAAGATGGCACGATCCATTCCCCTGCTTAAAGCTTCTATTCCCAATCCACCACTTCCAGCAAACAAGTCCAATACAAGTCCGCCTTCAAAATAAGGACCGATCATGTTAAAAATGGATTCCTTGACTTTATCCGTAGTCGGCCGGGTTCCTGTACCCGGTACAGCCTTAAGTGGTCTTCCTTTGCATACGCCGGAAACGACCCTCATAATTCTCACCACATTTTATGACAAATTTCTGTTACTTTCCTATCCTAACATATTAGAAATTGCTAGCCAATAATAAACGACAAATCCGTTTGTTTAAGAAAAGACAATTTATAACATTCCATTTTAAAATAAAATAATTGTCCTCCTTATAAAATATCTTCCAAATTGAATATATAACCTGATTTTGGTCATAATGAAAATAACAACATGACTTATTAAGTGTTGTTGCCAACCGCGGAGAAGGCTTACGTTTCCCCATAAGTCTTCCTCCGGTTTCTCCTCTCCCTTTGCCTTCTGGTCCTTAACTAGACATAGAAGGACCCTGCATGTTATATGCAGGGTTTTTTTTGGCTTTATCGATGACTCTTCGAGACCACTTCAGACATGAAATGGCCCTTCTCTTTTATCGGATAAAATGATAAAGTAATGAAAGATAAGTTAGTTAGGAGAGGTTTAATTGATTCAACGTTTTATTGAACTTGGACAAGGCTATTCTGATATATATGAACTGATTGAGGTAGGGCGTAATCAGCAACACCGTGTAGCTAGGCTTTTAGCCATGCATACTACACTTGATGATAAACAGGTAACCTCGTTGGTTATCGTGATGAACCCAACAGACCCTGGGAAATTCCAGCCACTCTATATTTGTCGCGAAGGAATACCCAACCCTCACTTTACCGCAAATAAACGATATGAACTATTTGAAAATTTGGCTCAAGAATTAGACAAACCAATCATAGAAATAGATGTGAAATCTTCCAAGCTTTTCGCGGAAATAGAGTTGTACTACCAACACTTGATAGGTATCTTGCGTATGAATAGGTATCTCCCTCCATTAGGCTAAAAGTACAACGAAAAAATGCTGACTCTTTGAGTCAGCATTTTTTAAATTCCCATTTTATAATCGTATTCCTTTGCTTTATCTGGTTTAGAATTTTCAAATTCCATTTTTAGAAAAGGCTTATAAGAAAGGTCCACTTTTTTTACAAAGGAATAATTATTTAGCTTTTCAACCAATGCTTCGACCTCATCCATGTTCGTATAAAGGACGACATATTTCAATTTTTTCGATACATAATGGATGTTTCCGAATTTCCTAAGCATTTTAGCTTGTTTTAATGTATGTAAATAGACGATAATTCCTTGTCTTGCTCCAAGCATATCAATAACTCCCTTTTATAAAGGCTTTAACTAATTTTAGCATAGCAGAATCCTTCCTTTCAACCAAGAAAAATGATTATACACAAAATTCTCTCACTATTTTGAATTTGATAACAGAACAGGTTCTGGCCTTACTGGAAACCTTATGGAATTCTACCCCTACATATATATGAAACATGGCATAGACTTTGATACATATGAATAGCGTGAGTGGGGGGTGAAGAATATCAAATAGCGATACCCATTAAAAAAAGCCTGGTCGAGTAACCAGGCCTTCATCCATCTTATGCAGAGCAACCACAGCTTCCTCCGGTTCCACAACTTCCCGAAGAACAACCACCCGAAGACACGAAAAAGGGATTCCCTGCAGGTGTTTTAACCTGTTCTGAAACAGCATGACCAATTAGTCCGCTGATTTCATCAAGAGTACTCTGTAATTCCGTCTCTGCCATCTTGAACTCAGCAACAGTAGGGTGCATATCCATATCTCGCTTCGCCTCTCTGGTCTCCATATTGATGCGTTTATAGTCCGGATGATATTTACCGAACCTTTGTACATCTTCAAAAAGATCTTTTAGAGAGGTAAACTTAGAGATTTTTCTTTGCGCCTCTTTATCGCTTTTTACTTTATATAAACTAAGAAGATAATTTTCTCCTATATCAGAATGAAGGATCGTTTCTGCTAATCCATCTGCCTGTTGTAGAATATCGACAATTTCCATAGTAGCAAGCATAAAAGCTCACCTCCACCATCATTTTACCATTTTTCCTATCAAAATGCTATTTCTATGATTACATGGAAGCAGTGATATGTACTTCAATCTCCTTATTCAACCCCGTTTTTTGACCGGAGTCATTCAACACCTCCAGCTTGATCTTATGCAAACCATGAGGAATATCTTTTAAGATAAAGGCTGCTGTATGCATATCCATTTTCTTCTGATTATCTATGTAAACGGAAACGATCGCCAACTGTTTTGAATCATCTCCTGAAAAACTATAGTCGTTCAGGTAGCATTCCACAAATACTGAATTCCCTTTGACAAAGGTCCTTACCTGAAAATCTTCCTCTACAGTTCGGGCCGATTGGATAGTGGTGGCAGCCTTCAGGTCAGTGATATTTTGTATGGTAGCGGCTGTTACATTTTTAGGTTCAGGGATTTTCTTTCCACAACCTGTAGCTGCCAGCAGCACTGTAAGAATTATCATCAGTCTCTTCATGACATCTTCCCCCTTTTGTCGATATTATCTGCCAAAAGGAGTAATTTACTCTTTTTTTCTTCATTCGCTTGGTACATTCATTGCTTGAAACATGTGAAGCATCATCGAGGCAACCTGGACGCTATCTGAAAATTTAGAGACACGATGTGGAATTGATTTCTCAAAGAAGTACTTCGCTTCCGTTTCAAATTTATCCAATTCATGAGGATTTCTCATTAACCTTTTATACCATGCAGGTTGTATCCTTAAATATTTTTTCATATCTTCATTAGTTTGTATGAATTCATACACATTTTGACGCATAGAGATTCCTCCCTTGTGCTATTTAATCTTTATTATTAAATAAAAATGGATTGCTTCTCTGCTCTTGTGCTTTTGGAGCTGGAGTGGAATCATCACCAGTTTTATTTCCCTGGAAAGCGGCTAAGACACCTTGTATCGCTCCAATGGCCTGATTGGCACTTGATATATACTGTTGTATTTGTCCTATATCCATGTTTTTAACGGCACTCATCACCGTGCCAAGCAATTCCGAGCTTTGTTCCCCCTTATCTGCTGTCGCAGCCACAGGTTCAGTCTTTCCAACAGAAGATTGCACACTGTCATCAGCCTGCCAGCGTGGATGATCTTCACCGAGTAGGTACCATTCTTCAAAAAGTTCCTGCCAAGTTGCTTGTTTATTTCTCACTTCATTCACTAAATATGGATGAACCTTGACAAACTCCTTAAATCTATCAACGGAGGGGCGTTTTTTTTTTGCCATTACTCTTCACCTCACACTAAGACATCGCCTATTTTACGATATGCCACAACGAAATAAAAAGTGCATGGTTCACTTTCCATTCATTCGATTATGGTTTGATATAGTATAATATTAAAAAAAGGGGTGTTTCTTAATGAAAAGGGAAGAACTTATTGCTGAATTTCAAGAACTGGCTGTCACTGCAGATGAATTAGAATTAAGTGTATTATCGGAAATCATCTCCAGCTTACAGACTAAAAGAAAGGAAAAAAGATATTCGTATATCTCCAATCTACTGCAGCTAAATAAACAAGTTACCTCCGATGGTACAACCCTTTCCATGTTGATGCCAATCACACCTTTAGTGAAAAATGAATTGAACATCACCCATGGCGGAGTAATTGCCACTTTAATAGACTCGGCTATGGGGACCCTTGCCAGTTCAACGGTCCCGGAGGGTTATGCTACAGTAACAACCGACATTCAGGTGCGATATGTTAAACCTGCTATAGGTGAACAATTGACATGCACATGTAATCTTATACATAAAGGCAGTAAAACCATAATTCTCGAAGGGAAAGTATATCGAGATGACGGAATACTTTGTGCTGTATCCACCGGTAGCTTTTTCATTGTGAAAATAAAATAAAACGGGTCCTTTGGGACGCCGTTTTATTTTTTCTTAATGAAATTCTGAGTGTAAAACTTTTTATACACCCCTACACCTAAATCAGTAAACTCTTCACTTAAAATAGTTTCCCGGTGGCCTTCGCTATTCAGCCAGCCCTCCATCACCGCTACAGCATCCACATAATTTGCTGCAATATTTTCACCTGCTACGCTATACTGGACTTCCCCTGATTTTAACCGGTCATCTAAATCCCCTTTTGTCTCAGAGACTTGATTTTTTTCCTGGATGCCTTTCATCTCTTGGCTATTAAGATAAGCCACCTCAGCAGTAGAATCATCCCAACCTAATGGCTTCAAATCAAATCTGCTACGCACGATATTCGTGATATCAAAGATTTGTTTCTCATTGCCTTCTCTAACTTTATTCCATTCCTCTTCTGAAAGATCCTTAACAGGCACAAGGGTACCGTGATAAGTCAACTCATAAGGCTGCTGTTTTAAAAGAGTAGAATTATTCAAAAATCGGACACTTGAGACAGTTCCTGTGAATTTATCTAAATATAATTGAACATAAATATCTCCAAGTTCTATTAATGGCCTCATATTCATATCCTCTTCGGATAATTCGAAACGGTAGGTATTATCACCAGCCTCTATATCAACAGTAGGCTCTACATACAGACTAGAATAGATAGCGTCAATAGATTGTCCAATTTCAAACGGCGCAACATTTACTTTGTCCCCAATACCATATGCGGATACAACTTTCCCTTTTTCCACGGCCAATTGGAAATAATCATTAACATCTCTATTGTATATCCACCAATCATACCCGTAGGCAGACATATCGATTCGACTGGGTTCACCAAATTCCTTTTTGATCTCTTTCATATTCTTCCCGATAGTGTTGGCTAATCCCTCTTTTGCAATCACTTCATCTTTCTTTGAAGACGGACTCTTTTCATTTATAGTATCGTTAGGATTAACTTCCTTGTTCCCATCTATGAGAGGGTTCCACTTTTCTTCCAGACCGATATTCGTATAAATGCCGATTATGAAAAAAACAACAATTAACAGCAGTACCTTGCCTAACCTGCGCAGAGGAACACACCCTCTCTCTATGCTTATGTATCTTATGATTTTAGCTTTCTTTTCTGATTATATCATTGTTCAAATAAAACAAGTGAATACAATATGTTTTATTTATTTTTAAAAATGTAAATTTTGCGAATCATGAAAATACCATAGTGAGTTCATTGCATCTTCCATCATTTCATACTATTATAAAATATAGGATAAAATGGTATATTATAAATATGCTTGGGGAATTTTCGTTTTCTATATTACATAATATTTTCCTTGTATGTCATTTCATTCTCAAATGCAAAAATAGGAGGTACTACTCGTGAAATTTGAAAGCTTTGGAATCGAGAACATCACAGCCGACTTGAACCGATTAGATGACCTAATGCCCGAATACGGATTAATACGTGCCGAACAATGGGATTACGAGAGAGTTAGTTACGATCGCAAATTCGAATTGAGAGAAGGTACGTTTTACCTGCGTATACTTGGATATGCAATAGAAGGAGACGTTGGTGCTCATAGGGCCACTATGAAACTGATGGTCCCACTTTTAGGAAAACACTACTACCCACATGGTTTAGAATATGGAGAAGGAGAATTCTTCCCCCCTTCATTAGTGAAACAGTGTGAAAAAATCCTTTCTCAGGTCAAAGAAGAACTTACACAATTTAATGGACTATAAAATTGATTGAAAATAAGCACAAAGGAAAGGAGGGGAACTTCTAAGTCCCCCTCCTTCCTGTATAAAACAAAGGGGCTATCTAATAAGTCCCGAAAATAAAACAGGTGGAGAAAAACAACTCGTTTTTCTCCACCTGTTTTTCTATTGTTATAATTATTCATTGAAAGTAGCTGACGCAAGCCAGCTA